>NC_021184.1:0-316875 GCF_000233715.2 Desulfoscipio gibsoniae DSM 7213 | reverse complement strand
CCTGGCTGATCGCTTCCCGTATTTTTTCAGGTTTGATTAACGGACGCGCGCCATCATGCACCACTACCAGCTCAACATCGTTGGGCAAGGCCATTAAGCCGGACATTACAGAATCCCCGCGGCTGGCTCCACCCGGAACAATTTTTATAACTACATCATGCATAAACCTGTTCAACACCGACCGAAAAATTTCTTCTTCACCCGGCGTTACAACCAAGATAAGGCCGTCCACCGGCACTGCATGCAAAGCCCGCAGCGAGTGTACCACTACCGGTTGACCAGCCAAGTCAAGCAGCTGCTTATTGACCCCACCACCCATACGGGTGCTCCGGCCGGCCGCGGCCACCAGTGCATAAACACTACACAAGCATTTTCACCTCTCCAAAATCATGGGTTTCCTGCTGGACATCGCCCCGCCGGTCGGTTTTGGGCTTGGCAAATATCATGCGCCCGGCCGCTGTTTGCAATACACTGGTCACCAGTACGGTAATAGTTTGATGCATATACCGTTTACCACCGTCCACCACGATCATGGTACCGTCATCCAGGTAAGCTATCCCCTGTCCGGACTCCTTACCCTCCTTGACTACCTGTACCAGCATTTCTTCACCTGGCAGCACAACCGGTTTAACAGCATTAGCCAGTTCATTTATATTTAATACCTTAACACCATGCAGTTCAGCCACTTTATTTAAATTAAAATCATTGGTAACTATTTTCGCACCCAGTTTCTGGGCCAGCTTAACCAGCTTGGTGTCCACCTCCAGGGAATCGTCAATGCCTTTGGTGTTATCATAGATTACCACTTTAACCGATGTATCTTTGCGTAAATTATTTAAAATATCCAGCCCCCGGCGACCCCGGTTACGCTTAAGCAAATCTGATGAATCTGCTATATGACGCAGTTCTTCCAATACGAAACCAGGCACCACCAAGGCTCCTTCAACAAAACCGCTTGCCGATAAATCCGCAATCCTGCCGTCTATAATGACACTGGTGTCAAGAATTTTTTGGATTCCGGTTTGTTTTGCTTCAGATACGGTTTTCTCTTTCTCCTTACTGCCACCCAGACGGGATATGTTACTAAAAAAGCTCATTATTTCTTCACGCTTTTTAACACTTATTGCCAGCCCCAGGTAGCCAAGCAATAAAGTTACCGCTATCCAAATTATTTTACCTGGAATACCCATAAACGCAAAAACTGAACCTAATAAATTAGCTATAATAAGTCCGACAATGAGACCAACTGAGCCCATGACCAGATCTTGCACCGGCGTCTTGCTAAGCATTTGTTCAAGGAGCGCCGTCAGCCACAAGGAAAACCGGATCAGCCAGGGTGTAAGTAAAATACCCAACACCAGACCGACCAGCGCACCTAGACCGATTATGCCAAACTTCATGGTATCAGTAAGGGGCCACAAGCCCAAATCCGATAGGTACCACCCCAAATAACCGCCGGCGGCGGAAAACAAAACCACCATAATTATAAATACCAACTTTCTGACCATCCTGATATCACCTCCCTTATTGTTAATTATTATTTACAGCGGTATTATATTCTATTATGGATGATTTAAAAGTTAGTTTCAACCTTTTTGGAGATTTTTTCCGTTAAATAAAAATACGCCAGTTGCCTGACGTATTATGCAAAGACTCCCTCAATCATGGATTTTGTCTTATCCTCACCCAACTCGGTAGCCAGCACCAGTTCACTGATCAATATTTGCCGAGCATTTTCAAGCATTTTTCGTTCACCTGAGGAAAGACCTTTTTCTTTATCCCTTTTAACCAGGTTTCTTACAACCTCCGCAACTTCATAGATATTACCGCTTTTTATTTTTTCCAGGTTAGCCCGATAGCGCCTGTTCCAGTTGTCCGACATGCTGGTGGATTGTTCACGTAAAATGCGAAAAACCCGCTGCACCCCATCATCATCAATTACCTGGCGTAACCCCACCTCTTTACAGTTGGAAATGGGTATCATTACTTTCATATCACCAACCGGCAACCTGAGGATATAGTACTGTCTGGTCTCCCCGAGAACTTCCTTTTCCTCGATAGCTTCGATAATCCCAGCACCGTGCATGGGATAAACAACTTTATCTCCAATTTTAAACAAATTCCCGGCCCTCCTTACCATATTCATAAAATAATATACCACAAAAATAGGATATTGTCAAGGAAATCTAATATTTTAGCACAGCATATACATTGTGTCAATAATATTTTTTAAAGTTCAATGGTTTGACAGGACAAGCTGCTCACCGTTATAATTACTGCAGGTTCTAAAATCACAAAGGAGTGAAACCGTTTGCTAAAAGATATAATCTATGACGAATTTCAACATACGGTTTCTGAAATACTGCTCTGCAACCGGAGCATCCTGGACCTGCTGGCCAAGTCACAGGAAACCAACGCCAGAATGAACAGGAACATCATTAAATCAGTAACCAGCTGTGGGTGTTTGAGAATAAATGCAGCTAAAAAGAAAATTCCACCTGAAACTTCGCTGGAGGAATTAAAAAAATTGCTGGAATCACATCTGGAAGGCGAGCTGTGTGACAACTGTCGGGAAATCATAGAATTAGAAATGGGACGCACCCTTTTTTATCTGGCCGCTCTATGCAATTTGCTTGACCTGAACATGTATGATATTTTAATCAAAGAACAAAAAAATTTAAAAGCATTGGGATTGTATAATCTAGCCTGACCGACCGGCTTTTTGTTTTGCTCTGCATACTACCTACATATACAGCCCAATATTTTTGCTTAAGAAAAACCGCTAAGCCGGCTTGCTCCAAATATATGGCGACCCAAAAATTAAAACCTTATCACATAGTTCTTACGTTACTTAGTTCTATAGATAAATTCCATACAGATAAACCATTTTCCTTCTATATTATTTTTCTTGGTTTTCATTTTATAACTAAAAATTATTAAAGGCACGCCCCCAGGCAATGCCTTTAATAATTTTTGTTTTACACGTACCGCTCCTGGGTAAGCTGGTCACGATACCTCTGCAACCCTTCCTTGATAGAGCGCGCCCTAACCTCGCCAATCCCCTCCACGGCATCCAGTTCCTCAATGGTGGCCCCAAGCACCTTCCGCAGTGAGCCAAATTCCCGCACCAGATTTTCTACAACCTGCAGGGGCAACCGGGGGATTTTCTCCAAGATACGGTAGCCTCGTGGTGCTACGCTTTGATCCAGTATGCTGGCACTACCCGGATGTCCCAGGGCACGGGCTACGAGTGAAAGATCCAACAAATCTTCGGCGGGCCAACTGCCGATCATAGCCAGGACACTTTCCGGCGGTTTTTCCCCGCTCAGGGTAGCGTAATCTTGAATAATTAAACGCCCCTCCTCCTCCACATTAGCCACCAGTTCCTCAAGTTGCATAGTAACCAGACGCCCCTCGGTGCCCAGCTCACCTATATAGCGCTTAATTTCTTTGACCACCCTTAAAACCATTTCTGTCCTTTGTATGGCCTTGGCCACATCAAACAGGGTCACAGCCTCTTCGAACTCCAGTATACTTAAATTAGCCACTACCCGGTTTAACACACTGCGATATTTCTCCAAGGTTTGTATGGCCTGGTTGGCCTTGGTAATAACAACCCCGGATTCCCGGAGTACATACTTTAAATTACCTTTATAAATTGTAATAACACTACGCCGCTGGGAAATGGAGATGACCAGGGAACCGGTTTGCTTAGCCACCCGTTCCGCCGTACGGTGCCGGATGCCCGTCTCACTGGAAGGGATGCTCAGGTTGGGGATTAATTGGGTATTAGCAGCAATTATCTTTTTAACATCTTCACTAATAATGATGGCCCCATCCATTTTAGCCAGTTCATAAAGATTAGCAGGAGTAAAGTCAGCATTAATAGCAAACCCACCCTCGGCTAATTCCATAATTTCGGGACTATCACCAATAACTAATAAACCTCCGGTTTTAGCTCTTAAAATATTCTCCATACCTTCGCGCAGCGGCGTGCCCGGCGCAACCACCCGCAGCACCTTGAGCAATTTATCTTCCAATTTTCTCCCCCTTTAAGCACCGGTTTAAGTAAAATTTTACTTATATTAAAACACTAAGTCAAACGCTTCTGCCAGTGTAGCTGCTTCTTTAATATCCAGCTCACCTGCTTTGGGCAGACCCTTTTGCCGGGGCACTATGCAACATCCGAAACCCAGTTGGGCGGCTTCCCGAATCCTTTTATCCACCGCAGTAACCGGCCGGATTTCACCGGTCAGCCCCAGCTCACCCATAACTACCATACTCCCGTCAATGGCCCGATCCCGAAAACTGGAGGCCAGTGCTACTGCAATACCCAGGTCGGCCGCGGGCTCATCTATACGTACACCTCCCACTACGTTAACATAAGCATCACAGTTGCCCAACATTAACCCCAAACGCTTTTCCAACACAGCCATAATCAGGGCCACCCGATTATGATCCACCCCGGCAGTCATTCGCCTGGGCGTGCCAAAGGAAGTAGGGCAAACCAGTCCTTGAATCTCCACCAACAAAGGGCGGGTACCCTCCAGAGTTGGTACCACCACTGTTCCAGCCACATTCCGGCAGACATGATCCATTAAAAAAAAGGAAGAAGGATTGGCCACCTCCCGCAGGCCGGTGCCGGACATCTCAAAAACGCCAATTTCATTAGTAGAACCAAAACGGTTTTTTACACCGCGCAGTATTCTAAATGTTTGATGGCGCTCACCTTCAAAGTATAGCACTACGTCCACCATGTGTTCCATAACCCGGGGGCCGGCAATCATGCCCTCCTTGGTGACGTGCCCTACAACAAAAATTGATACCGACTGTTTTTTGGCCAGCTGCATAAGCCGCGCGGTACATTCCCGCACCTGGCTCACACTGCCGGGAGCAGATGAAATATCGGATAAAAACATCGTCTGGATGGAATCTACCACTACCAGCGAAGGATTTACCCTGGCCAACTGCTCTTCCACGGTTTCCAGATTAGTTTGTGGATATACGTAAAGCTCGGTACTGTTTACCCCAAGCCGTTCAGCGCGCAGCTTCAGCTGGTGAGGTGATTCCTCCCCCGACACATAAAGCACCCGGTGACCGGCAGAGCCCACCGCACCGGCGACTTGCAAAAGCAAAGTTGATTTACCAATGCCCGGGTCGCCGCCCAATAATATTAGCGAACCCGGCACCACACCGCCGCCCAGCACACGATTTAATTCAGCCATACCCGTGGACCGGCGTTCGCCATCCATCAGGGGAACCTCTATCAGGGGACGGGGATCTTCCTCCCGGTGCCCCGACGCCCGGCCATGCCGCGCGGGTACAGCAACCTCTTCCACGTAGGTGTTCCATCCCCCGCAACCGGAACAGCGACCCATCCACCGGGAAGTAAAATGCCCGCATTGCTGGCAATAATAACCTGTTTTTTTTGCAGTCACAGCCAATTCTCCCCCAAAAATTATCTAATAATTATATCATAGTACAGCCGCAACTGCAGCACCAACAGCCCTGGTAATTGTGTCTATAATAAAAAAGGGGTAAAAGGGATTAACCTCCACCCTTACCCCTACTCACATCATATTTAATTTACTTCCTTGATGACACTATTATTTGCCTATCACTTAAATTTTGACTACTTTCAAACCCCCGCCGGTTTCTTTGTCAATTAGTACCCGGTCGCCACGCCTAAAGGTTCCACGCAGCATTTCCTCCGACAGGCGGTCTTCGATCTCCTTCTGAATGGCCCGGCGCAGCGGCCTGGCACCATATTCTTCGTCAAACCCTTCCCGGGCCAGGTACTCCCCGGCCGCATCGGTAACTTCAATGGCTATCTCATTTTCAGCCAGACGCCCGGCCACTTCCTGTACCATCAGTCCCACAATTTCCTTAATATGGACCTGACTCAGCCCGTGAAAGACAATTATATCATCAATACGATTTAAGAACTCCGGCCTAAAGGCGCGGCGCAAGTCATCCATAACCCTTTTTTTCATATTTTCGTAACTTGTATTGGCCCCCTCATTGGTTTTAAAGCCCATTGTGGTTTCCCGTTTAATCAATCCTACACCCACATTGGAGGTCATGATAATTACCGTGTTGCGAAAATCCACTGTACGGCCCTTGGCATCGGTGAGACGACCATCCTCCAGCACTTGCAGCAGTATATTAAATACATCCGGATGAGCTTTTTCAATTTCATCCAACAGCACTACGGAATAGGGTTTGCGCCGTACCGCGTCGGTTAATTGCCCACCCTCATCATAACCCACGTATCCAGGGGGCGCGCCCACCAACCGGCTAACTGCAAACTTTTCCATATACTCGCTCATGTCAATGCGTACCATTGCATCCTCATCGCCGAACATAGCCTCGGCCAGCGCCCTGGCCAGCTCAGTTTTACCCACCCCTGTGGGTCCCAAAAAGATAAATGAACCAATGGGCCGCTTAGGATCCTTCAACCCGGCCCGGGCACGGCGAATAGCCCTGGATACCGCCGCAACAGCTTCATCCTGGCCGACTACCCGCTGGTGCAGTATTTCCTCCATACGCAGCAGCCGGTCTGATTCTTCCTCTGCCAGTTTTTTAACCGGTATACCCGTCCAACTGGCCACAATTTGAGCGATATCCTCTGCGGTTACTTCCAGTTTCTTGCCGCCCTTTTGCTGCTGCCAAGTGCTGCGTTTGCCATCCAGCTCCTGCCTTAACTTACTTTCCTCGTCCCGCAGCTGGGCCGCTTTTTCAAATTCCTGATTATTTACCGCAGCCTCTTTTTCCTTGCAGATCTCCTCAATGCGCTGTTCCAGGTCCTTTACGTCAGGGGGTGCTGTAAAAGCTTGCAACCGCACCCGGGAACCCGCCTCATCCATCAAGTCAATGGCCTTGTCAGGCAAGAAGCGGTCGGTAATATAACGATCGCTTAGCCGGGCCGCGGCTTTTAAGGCATCATCGGTGATGCGCACCCGGTGATGAGCCTCGTATTTATCGCGCAGCCCCGTTAAAATCTGCACCGTTTCCTCCACACTGGGTTCCTCCACCGTAATGGGCTGAAAACGGCGTTCCAATGCCGAGTCCCGCTCAATATGTTTACGGTATTCATCCAAAGTGGTAGCCCCAATACACTGCAGCTCCCCTCTGGCCAGAGCGGGTTTTAATATATTGGCGGCATCAATGGCACCCTCGGCAGCCCCGGCACCAATAATGGTGTGCAGCTCGTCAATAAAAACGATAACATCTTTTTCCCGGGTGATTTCCTCAACCACTTTTTTTAGCCGTTCCTCAAACTCGCCCCGGTACTTGGTGCCTGCCACTAATGAGGCCAGATCCAGGGTAACCAGGCGCTTTTGCAGCAGTATCTCTGGTACGTTTCCAGCTACAATACGCTGGGCCAAGCCTTCCACAACAGCGGTTTTGCCTACCCCGGGGTCACCGATGAGCACGGGGTTGTTTTTGGTGCGACGGCTTAAAATTTGCACCACCCGCTCAATTTCCTTTTCCCGGCCAACCACGGGATCCAGGTTGTCCTCGCGGGCCATAGAGGTCAAATCCCGTCCATACTGGTCCAGGGTAGCTGTCTTGGTGCCACAGGCCCCCCCGGCGCAGCCCGGTTGGGGTTGCTGTCCCTGGGACATGCCCCCGGCTCCGCCCAGCAATTGGATAACTATTTGACGCACCCTTTCCTGGTTGACGTCCAAAGCACCCAATACCTGGGCCGCCACACCTTCTCCCTCCCGGATCAAACCCAAAAGCAGGTGTTCAGTGCCCACGTAATTGGTGCCCATACGGCGCGCCTCATCAACTGATAGCTCCAATACCCTTTTTACCCGAGGCGTCAGAGCCATTTCACGGGGCGTTCCTTCGCCTTGACCAATGGACTGTTCAACCATGGCCCGCACCTTGTCGGCCTGTACGCCTAAACTGGCCAAAGCCTTGGCCGCCACCCCTTCACCCTCACTAATCAGCCCTAATAGTATATGTTCAGTACCCACATAGGGGTGATTAAATCGTTTAGCCTCTTCCTGGGCCAGCATGAGTACTTTCTGCGCTCTTTGCGTAAATCTGCCGAATAACACATCCATCAACCTCCCTTATTTAACTTGTTACGGATAATCTCGGCCCTTAAAATATCCCGGCGCAGGGGGTCCAACTTATTATTCCCCTCCTTGGCCAGATACGCCGGGCGTGTCATAACCATTAATTCCGTTAATTGTTCCGCCGTAAG
Source organism: Desulfoscipio gibsoniae DSM 7213 (assembly GCF_000233715.2). GTDB lineage: Bacteria > Bacillota > Desulfotomaculia > Desulfotomaculales > Desulfallaceae > Sporotomaculum > Sporotomaculum gibsoniae. Next base: position 308,657 of record NC_021184.1, on the reverse strand, counting down.
GCCATCTATCAGCTGCAGATCAACCCCCATTCTGACATCGGATATACGGCGCATGGCTTCTTCGGAAGATATCATATGTGCATATTTCAATATGCCATAGGAACGCCCCATTTTATCTTCCAGCTGATCTTTACGTTGCTGCATTAATGCTTTGCGGGCCTCCCGCTCCTGGGCCAGGATCTGCCCGGTAACCGAATTTAAGCTATTGATAATTTCCTGTTCTGAATGCCCCATCGTAACCTGGTTGCTCAGCTGAAATAAATTACCCAGCGCCTCGGTGCCCTCACCATACAGTCCCCGCACCGTAAAACCCAGCTTGGAGACAGTGGTAAGCACCGCGCCCACCTGGTCCACCAGCACCAAGCCGGGCAAATGCAGCATAACCGATGCCCGCATACCCGTGCCGGTATTTGTGGGACAAGCGGTAAGGTAGCCGAATTTTTCGGAAAATGCATAATCCAGCGTGTTCTCCAAGCCATCATCTATTTGGTTTACCAGTGCCCAGGCCTTTTCCAGCTGCAGTCCAGGCAACAAGCACTGAATACGCAAATGATCCTCTTCATTGATCATAATGCTGATCACTTCATCATCCTGCAAAACCACGGCTTTTTTACTGTATTCCTCTAAAAGGTTGGGGCTAATTAAATGTTTCTCAACTAGTATTTGCCTCTCCACGGGGCTCAATTCAGACATGCGTATAGTTTCCAGTTCATCCAACCGGCTTTTAATGGCCTGGCTGTCCAGTGCCAACTGTACCGCATGAATAACTTGTTCAGCTTTTTCCTGATCCAGCAAATGAGGATAAGCATATCCCTTCAGGTTGCGGGCCACCCTGACCCGGCTGCTGATCAATATATCCCCCTCGGGGCCGCCTCCTGCCATCCAGCCGCTTTTAGCACTGTTCATCGTTTCCTTAATGCCCACTGTGCTCACCCCCTGATAGCTCCTGCTCCAATTGCCGGATTTGGTCACGCAGCTGAGCCGCCTGTTCAAATTCTTCCCGCGCCACGGCCTGTTGCAGCCGGCCTTTTATTTCGTTTATTTGTCTGATTATTTTGGCCCGCCCGCCGGTGCGCTCGGGCACCTTGCCCGCATGGCTGCTGGAACCATGGATTCTACGCATCAGAGGTTCCAGACGGTCACCAAAATAATGGTAACAGTCACCGCATCCCAATAAACCCTTTTGGGCAAATAAACCCTCGGTGGTGCCACACGTGGGACAGCTCGCTTCCTGGCGGTTTTTAGCGGTAAACGGATGCGCCGGCGGTGCCTGGCTCAAGAAACTGGCCAATATATTATGCAAATTGATTTGAGGCATAAAACCCGATCCCCCGGTCTGTATCTGAGCGGCACAGACCTCGCATAAATGCAGCTTGGCCTTATGCCCGTTTACAATCTCTGTATAGTGTACGGTAGCGGGTCTTTCATGACATCTGTCACAAAGCATTAATAATCCCCCCGGAATATTATTTATAGTTTTTAAATATAACCATTAATACAGATTTAAGAATATTGGCTCGCAATTGATCCCGGGCCGGCAGACCGATACGCAATACATTCCGGGCAAGACACGCCTTAACAATAGCTGCCTCCCGGGGAGAAACCATTTCCTCCTCCAGCAGCCGGGATAAAATGGCGCCGGCACCACGCTCGGAGATACGGTCACCCACCAAATTGACCACTTCACTAACCAGGTCCAGCTCCCCGGCGTTAAGCGGCACCTTAACTATCCGCACAAACCCCCCGCCACCCCGGCGGCTTTCCACCACGTACCCCTTTTCAATGGTAAACCTGGTGGCCAAAACGTAATTAATTTGTGAGGGAGCACAATCAAATTTTTCTGCCAGCTCATTGCGCTGTATTTCCACGATTTTTTCACCGCTTTGCTGGAACAATTTATTTAAATACTGCTCGATAATGTTGGACAGGCTGGACATTATGGTTGACCTCCCAATGTAGAATATATTTAGCTATCGCACCCCTTTTGGACACCCAGCCGTTGATCTTGACTTTAACTTACCTTAACTATAGTATAACACCATTTGATTGATATTTATCAATAACCAAAAAGAGTTATTCAAGCCATTGGCATGTAAATATCACGCTTTTTCTTAATATAATTAATTGTTACTTAAAATATTATTATCACCACATATTTAAATTTCTTAATATATAATAAAAAAACATATCAGTATATCATTGCCAATAGTTACCTTGGGCTGTAAAATAACTAAAAATAATAATTTAAAACAGGGGGGAGATAAGTGAAAAGTAGAAAGATATGCACAGCCGCCATCATCACGGCAATTGCCATTTTCGCTTGTACAGGCCTGGTTTCAGCAGGCACGGAAGGCTTACAAGCCATTGCCGCCAAATTTAATTTTAATATCAATGGTCAAAATATTACCCTGCCTGAACAGCAACAGCCCGTTGTTATTGACGGTAAAACCTACCTGCCCGTGCGGGCTATGGGCGAAGTATTGGAAAAAAGAATCGGCTGGAATCAACAAACCAAAACTGTTTACGTGGGCGATTTACTGCAAGATGGTATATACAAAGCAGCCGGAGACGATTTTGATGAACATGGCTGGAAGGGCGAAGTGGAGATAACTGTAGTTGATGGCAAAATTGACAATGCCAAATACGATGAGATCAATGAGCAAGGGGTGTACAAAAGCGCTGACGAAGCATATCTGCAGCAGTTTAAAGAAATTACCAAAGTTGATTTAATACAATCCTACACCACACTGCAAAATTCATTAATTGAAGTGCAAAATCCGGATATGGTTGACACGGTCTCCGGAGCCACCGGTGCATCAAATAATTTTAAAATGCTGGCCAACGAAGCCCTGACCGCCGGACCGCTTTTAGAAGGTCAATAATAGCTATTATTATTGAGCAATAACCATTATAAACATATATAAGCCCATGAGTTCCTTGCTCGTGGGCTTTTATCATACTGGATGCAGAAAAATGAGGAGATGTAAAATGGTCGTTAACCGTAAGCTTGCCGGATGGGCAACCGCTTTTATTTTTTTAGCTTTTTCCTGCGCCGGCTGCTCAACAACAGAAAAACAAGAACCATATACCGCCCGGGACTTTAAGCTGGACACCGAAATAATTATTACCATTGAAGATAGCCAGGCCCCCAAAATCTGCTCCCATATATTACAAAGGATAACTCAAATAGAAAAAAAGATGACCCTTTTTAGTAATGACAGTGAAATTGCCAGGCTTAACGCACAGGCCGGGTTAAAATCAGTAGAGGTCAGTACAGATACCCATTATGTATTGTCCAGGGCCGTATTCATAAGCACCTTGACACAGGGTGCTTATGACCCTACCATCGGGCCGCTGGTTAAACTTTGGGACATTGGTTCAGGCCTTGCCACCGTACCTAGTGCTACCGGTATACAAAAGGCAAAGGCCCTGGTGGATTACAAATCATTGCAAATCAACAATGACAGCGGGCCTTCAGTTCTGGTCACTCGCCCGGGGCAGGTGGTGGATTTAGGGGGCATTGCCAAGGGTTATGCAGGGGACGAGGCCAAAAGAATACTGTTGGAACACGGAGTACTGCGAGGCATAATTAACCTGGGCGGCAATGTTATGGCTATAGGCAGTAAAAAAGACGGCAGTCCTTGGCGCGTGGGTATCCAAAATCCACTGGCACCCAGGGGTACATACCTGGGCATTGTTTACGTAACCGATAAGGCTGTAGTAACCTCCGGCGGCTATGAGCGTTATTTTATTAAAGATGGCCGGCGCTACCACCATATTATTGACCCCGCTACGGGGTACCCTGCAGATAATAGTTTGATTAGCGTTACCGTGGTCACTAAAATGGGCATTGATGCCGATGCTTTATCCACCGGGGCATATGTTTTGGGCCTGACAGAGGGCATGAAGCTTATCGACAGCCTGGATGGAGTAGAAGCCATCTTTGTCACCAACGATAAAAAAGTTTATATAAGCCAGGGACTAAAAAACAATTATTTTCAATTAACTGATGAAGATTTTAGTTATGATGAATAGCTAAACACGCTGATATTCTAAACCGTCTAAACTGTTTTAACAAAAAACGTTTTGGAGAGTAATTACATGTCTAAGACCAAGCGACTGGTTATAATAGCTTTGTTTATTGCCCAGGCAACGGCACTAAATATAGTTGAAAATTTTATCACACTGCCCATTGCCGTTCAGGGCGTAAAGCTGGGACTGGCCAATATAATTACCCTGCTGGCTTTATTAATCCTGGGATGGAAAGACGCATTTTTAATCGTCACCCTGCGGTGCCTGCTGGCCGCCCTGTACGGTGGCAACCCGGTGGGGTTTTTATTCAGCATCAGCGGAGGTTTGTTAAGTACATTAATTATGGTTTTAATGTGGAAATATTTAGGCAGGCACATTAGCATCGTAACTATCAGCCTGATGGGAGCCGTTGGACATAATATAGGTCAATTATTTGTAGCCAGTTTAATGATACAGGATTTTCGCATTTATGTTTACCTGCCTGTTTTGTTGGTGTCGGCGCTTATAACAGGCTATATTGTCGGCTTTGTTACAACCCAAACCTATAATGTATTACTCAAGCAAAATAAACAACCCTTTTAGCAGTTAAAGATCTATAAAAAAAGTCCCTCAAAGCTTTCGTCTCCTTGATAGGTGCCAGGTGTTGAAAGGTTGAAAATCAAAGATTTTCAACCTTTCAACACCTGGCACCAAAGCCTGCCTTAACTTTAATCATATATACAAAAGGGAACCGCAGAGATAGTACTCTGCGGTTCCCTTTTTTTGGCTCCCCGAGCTGGATTCGAACCAGCAACCCTCCGGTTAACAGCCGGATGCTCTACCGTTGAGCTATCGAGGAATAACTGGTGGAGATGACCGGACTCGAACCGGTGACCCCCTGCTTGCAAGGCAGGTGCTCTCCCAACTGAGCTACACCCCCGCTTTGGGTGATTTGGTTATTAATCTTTAATTATAGAAACATTGCAACCTGATTCTTTAGCTTTTGCCCTACAATTCGATATATTACCACATTTAAAACCAATTGGCAAGCTTTAATTTTTTACTAACATGTTCTTTTTAGCTTAACCAGAGGGCTCAATTAACTAGCAACTTAAATTGGTGGGCCTGGGTGGACTCGAACCACCGACCTCACGCTTATCAGGCGTGCGCTCTAACCGGCTGAGCTACAAGCCCCAACTTGGTTGCTTTGGCTGCATTTCATTGCCGCCTCGGTTTTAAATATTATCATAATGCTCGAAAAGTGTCAATAAACAAATTATACCGCTTACACCGTTTAACCTAACTCTCTCGCGGCTTCATTAACGGGAACAAAATAACATCCCTTATGGACGCAGCATTCGTCAAAAGCATCACCAACCTGTCAATGCCGATGCCCAATCCCCCCGCAGGTGGCATACCGTATTCCAGTGCATTGACGTAGTCTTCGTCCATCATGTGCGCCTCATCGTCACCGGCCCGCCTTTTTTCCAGCTGGCTCAAAAACCTTTCCTTCTGATCCAGCGGGTCGTTTAGCTCGGAAAAGGCGTTGGCCATTTCCCGCCCGTAAATAAACAACTCAAACCGGTAGGTAAGGTCGGGCCTGTCCTCTTTTTTCTTGGCCAGGGGCGATATGTCCAGTGGATAATCATATATAAATGTGGGTTGCATTAAATTGGGCTCAACCATTTCCTCAAACACCTTGTTTAGAATGGCACCCCAGGATTCACCGCGCTCCACCTCGACAGGCAATTGCTGCACGGCCGCATAAGCTTCGTCACCTGTACTCAGCGACTCGAAGTCCACTCCGCTATATTTTTTGACTGCTTCCAACATGGGTACCCGGGCCCAGGGTTTGGCCAGACTTATATCAACATCGCCATAGCGCACCACATTGGTGTCCAACACCTGTTCGGCAACAGTACAAATAAGGTCTTCAGCCAGGTCCATCATGTCGTGATAGTCGGCATAGGCCTGGTAGAGCTCCAACATGGTAAACTCGGGGTTATGTTTGGTACTGATACCCTCATTGCGGAAATTGCGGTTAATTTCATATACCCGCTCAAAGCCGCCCACCAGCAGTCTCTTTAAATAAAGCTCCGGGGCAATCCGCAAAAACAGGTCCATATCCAACGTATTGTGATGGGTAATAAAGGGCCGGGCCGCCGCTCCGCCGGCGATGGAATGCATCATGGGTGTTTCCACTTCCAAAAAGCCCCGCTGGTCTAAATACCCTCTAATAGCTTGAATAATCCGGCTGCGCTTTATAAATGCTTCCTTAACGTCCGGGTTGACAATTAAATCCACATAACGTTGCCGGTAGCGCAGCTCTACATCTTTTAAACCATGCCATTTTTCAGGCAGGGGACGCAAAGATTTGCTTAACAGGCGCAGTGTCTCCACCGCCAGGGTGATTTCACCCATACGGGTTTTAAAGATTTTGCCGGTTACCCCCACAATATCGCCTATATCCAGTTTCGTAAACAGGTCATATGCCTGCTCGCCAATGTCGTTTAAACGAGCATAAATTTGTATTTGACCCGTGCTATCCTGTATGTTGGCAAAACCAGCCTTACCATGCCCCCGTTTAGCCATAACCCGGCCGGCCAGGGAAACCTGCCGGCTTTCAAAACCCTCAAAATTATCCAGTATTTCACGGGCCGTGTGTGTACGCTCGTATTTTCCTCCATAGGGATTGAGGCCCTGCTCCTTGAATTCAGCCAATTTGGCCAGCCGCACTCGTATCAACTCATTGATATCCTCGCTTTGAGAACGGGATACATTTACATCTTGATTTGATTTATCGCTGGACATTTATGTGCTTACCTCCGATGCACTAAAAACTACTTAACAATATCTACTATATGGTACTTTAAGACCCCCGCCGGGACGGTAACTTCCACGGTTTCACCCTTTGACCTGCCCAGTATGGCTTTACCAACTGGAGATTCATTGGATATTTTATTCTCCCCGGGGTCGGCTTCCGCAGAGCCAACTATAGTACACTGAAACTCTTCATCAAATTCTATATCACGCAAAAGCACGGTAGACCCAATGGATACCACCTCGGTGCCCAGGTTTTCGTCATCAATAATTTTGGCGTTACGCAGCATTTTTTCCAGTGTTAAGATGCGCCCCTCATTAAAGGCCTGCTCATTTTTGGCGTCCTCGTATTCCGAGTTCTCGCTAATATCGCCAAATTCTATGGCCTGCTTAATCCGCTGAGCGACCTCCCGGCGACGCACCGATTTTAACTCTTCCAATTCCTGTTCCAGCTTTTTAAGGCCTTCTATAGTAAGAATAACTTCCTTATCACTCATTTAATTCCTTCTCCTTAACTTAAAAGTTTTACAAAACACTATAGGTTGTTCCCATTGAATTATTCAAAAAAACAGGGATATTTAGGATATTTAGTAGAGTTTCACAAAGCCTCCCAGTTACTATTAAAGCACTGCAAAAAAATTTGCAGTGCCAAAAATACCTCCGTTCATCCATAACATTATATGTAGGCCACTATTTTTTGTCAAGGTTTGTTAATGGCTCAATTCACCTGGCTTTGGGCAATGCTAACTTAGCCCGGGCCCGCTCCCTGATACGAACTATTTCCTCGGGGCTGACCGCCCTCTCAAAACTTCGAAAACCAGCCAACCGAAAACCATGTTTGCCGGCCAGTGCCGATATTTGTTCCACTTGCGCAAGGCTTAAATCCCGGCCCAGGGTAAAGTTCTCATAGCGCCCCTCCATGGCCAGCATCATAGTCTCAGCCATGCAGGCATAGGATGTACCCGCGGGAAAACCAAAGTTAAAGTTAAAATTAACCTTACCGGGCACTTCAACCACGCCGCCTTCAATAACCAGTACATCCCGGCGTTTTTCCGCCACTTGTTTGGATACATTGCGGGGACGGCTGACATCGCACACCACAGCACCGGGCATTAAATCCTCCGGGCCAATAATGGTATCCACCGCACTGGTTACAGTGATCACTATCTGGGCATCCCTCAGTGCCTGTTGGATATCCGAGGTGATCCTGGCCGCCACGCCGGTTTCATACATAATCTTGTGGGCCAGATCCTCCAACCGTTTTTTCTGTCGTGCCACCAGCGTCAGGGACCGCACGTCACGGGCCAGCATGCGGGCGCAAACCTGCCCGATGGACCCTGTAGCCCCCACCACCACGGCATGACATCTTTTTAGGTCATGCCCCATCAATCGGGCCGCCTCCCTGGTGCCCTCCACCGCCGTAGCTACGGTATAGCTGTTGCCGGTGGTAACGGCTATATCCAAATTTTTGGCCACTGTAATGCCTGCGTCCCCCACCACCGAGGTAAAGGCACCGAGTCCCAGTATTTTGGCCCCCATCCTCTGAGCCAGTTTACCGGCCTGAATAATTTTGCCCATAACATATTGCTCGGGCAGTTCCATCATCAAGCGGGCCGTAATGGGACAGGCCACAAACCACCCCTCGGCCAGGGCATGCTCTGAATACACACCGGTGATCTTAGACACTTTAATGGGTGGCGAATATTTAAATAACCCCTCCAGCAGGCGGGGCGGCAGTTTGCCCAGCAATCCAAACTTACGGGCAAAATCACTTATATCCAGAGGGTGGATCATGAACGCAAACGTATTCATCAAACATTGCCTCCTTTAATGGCTCTGATCACCGCCACCAACTCCGCCGGATCGACATACTTATCTTCTTGGATGGGTGATTCACCTATTTCCAGTCCTACCACTTCTTTATCCAGCGCGGCCCGAATAATTTTAATTCTTTTTCCGGACCCTATAACTACCACCTGATCATATGAATGTGCCAGGGCAATCAGCTCCATAATGGCATTGAAAAGTTCTATGCCGCTTTTTTGCCTGACAAAATCCCAGCGTTCGGATTCACTCATCAGCATGACATAATCAACGCCTTCGGCCTGCATCAAGGCGTATATTTCATCACGATTGGCAATGGGGAAACCAATCACAGCTACACTTTTACCTTTACGCAATTCACCCATGTTTTCCAGGCGTGACACCAAAGTACGGTCTATACCCAGCCGGGCCGCTACATCTGTTTGGGATAACCCCATGGAACGGAGCTGTAAAATTTCCGTTAAAAAGCTGTCTATTTTGTGTCTGCTAATCACTTTATCGCCAATGCGTACTAAATCCATGTTCTCCCCCCGCCAACGCTTGACTTGCCTTTTTTAACATCAGGATCTCAACCAGGATTTGTGCACAATATTGTGTACAAGTATATTCTAACAGCACTTACCAGATAAGTCAAAGATGTTTCTAAATCGTCTTACCCCAAGACCATCCGGCTTAGTTGCTGGATGCTAATAAAAAAAAACCGGGTTACGCACCGGTTTCATTTTTAAGTACCCCATATAAAACACAAATTAAATTTGCTGCTCGGTTAATAATTCCCAAAACTCCTCCGTATAAAACTTATAACTGCAGCCTTTATAAATCCGCGCCCGAAGACTGGCCGCGCCGCGCAGCCCCCTGGTGTACCAGGCCAGGTGCTTGCGCATTTCCCGGTTGGCCACGTCCTCCCCTTTGGTTTCCACCAGCAATTTGTAATGTCTTACAGCGGTTTCCCGCCCCATTTCAGGCGTTGGCCCGGGCAGCAGCTCACCGGTGGCTAAATAATGCGCCGTGCGGCTAAAAATCCAGGGATTACCCGCGGCAGCCCGGCCAATCATCACAGCATGGCAGCCCGTTTCCCTCAGCATGCGGTTCGCGTCCTCGGGGGTACGTACATCCCCGTTGCCGATTACCGGCACAGCCACAGCCTCGCGCACCTGCCTGATAATCCCCCAGTCGGCCTTCCCGCTGTAAAACTGTTCACGAGTGCGACCGTGTACCGCCACCGCCGCTGCCCCGGCCTGCATCACCAGGCGGGCCAGCTCCACCGCATTAACCGATGCCTCGTCCCAACCCTTGCGCATTTTCACCGTTACCGGGCAGCTCACCCGGTCCACCACCGCCTCAACAATACGAACGGCCAGCTCCGGATTACGCATCAGCGCTGCACCCTCGCCGTTTTTCACTATTTTGGGCGTAGGGCAGCCCATGTTAATATCAATTATGTCAGCGCCCCGGCCGGCTACTATCTCAGCAGCGCTGGCCATGTACTCAACCTGGCTGCCGAATATCTGCACGCAGATGGGTCCCTTTTCACCGCTGCAGTCCAATAGTATATTGGTTTTAGGGTTACCATAAAGAAGAGCTTGGTCGCTGATCATTTCAGTGTATACCAGGCCACAGCCATGTTCGGCGGCCAGTATTCTGAAAGCCCGGTCGGTCACCCCCGCCATGGGTGCCGCCACCACGGGATTAGAAATGGCAACATGACCTATTTGAAGGATAGTTGGTCTATTATTGCTGAGTACAGGGGAATTATTGGGCAAACTGTTTCATCCTTTTATATCTTTTCATTAAGTTATAGCAGCTACGACCTACTTTTGAAAAGCTGCCGGAACTCGGACTTTAAGAGTCTATTCGAAAAGTCCGCACGAGAATCCACTTCGAATTTCTGAGTTGGCTCGACTTCCGCGGTGCTCACTTATTTCCGCATAGGATCCGTCCGTCAAAGCCTTCGTCGCCTTGATAGGTGCCAGGTGTTAAAAAGTTGAAAATCAAAACTTTCAACCTTTCAACACCTGGCACCACTGTTACGTTCATAAATAATACGCAGCCCGTTTAATGTTAAATACTTATCCACCCGGTCAATGGCAGGTGTTTCTCCGGCAATCAACTCAGCCAGCCCACCGGTGGCCACCACCAGAGGGTTACCGGAAATTTCATGTTTAATCCTGCGGACAATTTCATTCACTTGTCCCACAAAGCCGTATACGATACCCGACTGCATGCTATTTACTGTGTTTTTGCCTATTATTGAAGGAGGTTTGACCAGTTCCACCCTGGGTAGTTTAGCGGCCCGGGCAAACAAGGCCTCGGTTGATATACCGATGCCGGGTGCAATAGCTCCGCCCAGGTATTCTCCCTTGGCCGATATAACGCAGAATGTGGTTGCGGTACCGAAATCCACTATTATCAAGGGCCCGCCATACTGCTCATAACCCGCCACGGCATTGACAATGCGGTCGGCCCCCACCTCCCTTGGATTCTCATATTTAATAGGCATACCGGTCTTGGTACCCGGCCCCACTATATAAGGGGTTAAACCAAAATATTTTTGGCAGGTCTCTTCTAATGTCGGATTTATTGGCGGCACTACCGAAGATAATAACGTGGCCTTGATATCATCCATGGACACGGTGGTAGTTTCAAATAAATCTCTCAATAACATTCCGTACTCATCAGCGGTGCGATGCCGTGCTGTGGACAGCCGCCAGTTTTCCACCAATTCTTGCCCCCTGAAAACACCCAGTACAATATTTGTGTTACCCACATCAAATACCAGTATCAACGGCAGTTCCCTCTTTTCCTTATCTCACTATTATAACTATGCCAATTTTAACAAAACCCATGCTCACACGCAATAAAATAACTTACAGGAATCCGTACACCGCTGTTATATTTTACCAACTTCCAAGCTTTCTCTTGCGCAAAAAAAATAACCCACCCCTGGCGCTTCCTCAACGGGTATTTCCGATCGTATTTTATTTAACCCCCATGGCTGATTATTTGAGCTTCACGACTCAATTCCTCTATCTTTGCAAGCAGGTAAGGACGCTGTTTTTCCCTTCTTTCTGCGGCGGCCCTTAACTCATCTATTAAATAGTACTGTATGGCCTGGTAATCCAGCTGATCATTAGCTGTACTGGCATACATCCTTTGATAGGTTTTAACTAGCAATGAACAGATTGTAAATTTCCATTCGCAAAACATGGGATCATTATTTAATATAAAGGCACACAGGACCCCTAAATCCCTTTCCGGAGGATAAAAACATACCTCTTCAAAATCAATACCATAAAAATGCTCACCTGTGAAAATAAAATTACGCAGGTTTAAGTCTAATTTAGATAAACAATTTTTATTCCCATGCTTCATGGTATCATGCAATTGATATAGCCACCGGGCAAGAGGATTAATCCAGTCCCGGTGACTGATGGTTTTATCAGTTAACAGGTCTGTTAACAGAATACCGTCAATATACTCCATAATAATTGAACTATTGTCATTCCAAACAATCCGCGGCACCAATAACCCCTGGTTGCGCAGGCTGTTGATAATAAAAGCCTCATTCCCAGCCCCTAGCTTGACATATTCCTTAACTATATATTGTAACTTTACGCCATACCGGTTTATTGCATCAACCAGGTAAACGTTATTACGGAAACTAAATTTTTGATGATAGTCTAAAATCTTTACCTTTAGTAAATGTTCCAACTTAAACTGCCATTCCATTGTTCCTCTTCCTTATTTCAACAGTGATATCATCATCTCCGGCATAGCTGTCCAGCTGCACCAAAATCTTTTTTAATGAGTTTTTGATGTTCATTTGCTGTAAATAGTCCACTTGTAATTCCTGGCTGCCAACTTTTACAATGACTTCATTTCCAACCAGGCATTCCGAGCCTTTAGCTTGGTTATGCAATATGCGGGAGGCCAGGCTTCGGCAGCTGCTGCCGCAGGCCCGGCATTGCTCAACCTCATTGATAAGTGGTAAATAGCCCTTCATTTTAGCCTCAATTAAATCAACCAATCGTTCAACCTCTGAAAGGGCATTAATTACCGGGATATTTCGGTAATCCGATATTCTATTTGATATACATCCGGAAATAGCCAGCACCAGATCATTTAACCGTTCCTCAATCTCAGTTTCATTTCTGGCGCAGAGAATTTTAGGCACCAGCGTATTGGATACACCCTCGATGACTACATAATCCTGGTCAAAAAAAGTTAATATCTCTTCTATACTTAACTGCCGGGGAATGAGCACATCTGTTTCTGTCAACCCCCTGGCCACCACAATTTCCGCACCGGCCAACCTGTGTCGCCAGGTATTTGTACCCGGTACATCAATGGCAAAATCCTGAAAATGTATATTTTTTATTGACCCAACCCGGTAACCTCTTCTGCTCAATTCACCTATAATACTTTCCACAGTAGTGGTTTTGCCGGATTGAGAAACTCCAAAAACGGAAAAAACTTTCAAATGTGCCACCTCTTTTAATTTGTAATGGCGTCAACCTGACTTGTTTGGCCTTTTATTGTTACCATTAACCGGTTTGGTGCACAAAAGGAGGTTTGACCGGGCCTGCTCAGCCAACCTGTTTTTACGCAAATTTGATTTGGGCAGTCGGCTTCTTTAACCCTGACCTGTCCGTCTTTTATTTCCACCGTATTAAAATGGCCGTCTTTACTTGTAATCTTAATTTGATCATTTCGTACGACAGACAAGTCTATTTGTTGGACCAGGTCGCCATCCTGGTATATCTCAAGTACCAGATTGTCCCCCGGCTCCCGTTGGTTTAGTATATAACCAACTGCAATGCTGACGAGGGTCAGCAGTAATAAACCGAGAGTTATGTATTTATTAATGTTTTGCATTGGTTTCACCTAACTATTGTCAGAGTTAATACGACAAGGGTTAAACTTAAAGATAATACGGTCACTATGTAATCCCACAAGTTATATTTCAAAACACGCAGGTATGTTCTCCGGGGATAAACCCTAAATCCCCTGGCCTCCATGGAAATAGCAAGCTGGTTGGCTTTGATCAACACATTGCCTATCAAAGGTGAAAAGATGTAGGTAAAAACCTTCATCTTTTTTCCCCAGGGTACCCTTTGTATATCAACGCCCCGCAATTGTATGGCAATCATGGTATCCTTAGCCTCCTGGAGAAAGATGGGCAAAAAGCGCAGCGCTATCAAAACCATAAAGGCTATTTCATATGGAATCTTTAATTGCACCAGAGCCAGTACATAATCTCTAGAGTTACTGGTGGCAATAATCATTGCCGAACCGAATAATATCAGCATTCTTAATAAAACACAACCGGCAGCGCTTAACCCACCGGTAGTAAGTATGTACACATCCCCCAGGGCGATGAGCGCTTGACCGTGTCCTGTGAAGACACTTTGCACGATTAAAAGTACTACTAACGCCGGTAATAAGCGGCGAAACTTATAAATTAAGCTTATATAGTTAACCTGAAACATGTGCAGCAAGAGTAAAGTAATAGATAATGTCATGATTAATGGAACCGGGCTATTAAAAAAAACAGCCAAAGTAGAAAGGCACAAAACAATAATTATTTTAGTCCTGGGGTCAAGGTTAATTTTTTTTGCCGCCGGTCTAACACACATATTCTGTTAACCGTCCATTTTCGAGTTTGATTATACGGGAGGCATATTTTTTAATGAAGTTGTTATCATGACTAATCATGAATACACCTCGTTCTGATGTCACTATTTTATCCAGGCATTCTCCCAGTAAATGTTTACGGTAGGCATCTAACCCTGTGGTAGGTTCATCAAGGACAAGTAACTCGGGTTCCAACGCTAAAACCGCTGCGATAGCCAGGCGCCTTTTTTCACCCTGGCTTAATTGCAAAGGGAAACTTTGGGCCAGGTGTTCCAGTTCAAAATAGGCCAGGCTTTCTTTAACCAACCGTTGCACCTCATGGCCGGGCAATTCCAGATTTTGCAGGCCAAAACTAATTTCTTCCGCCACAGTGGGGCAAAAAAGTTGTTTTTCCGGGTTTTGAAAAACGTATCCCACCCATCGACCAATTTGAGCCAGTGTCATACCGGACATCTTTTGCCCCTTTAAGGTGATATAGCCCGTTGATGGCACCAGTATGCCCACCATCAGCTTGGACAGGGTTGTCTTACCTGTACCATTGGGTCCCGTTAGTGCCGTGATACCATCTTTACGAATACTTAAATTAATATCATGCAAAAGGGTCTTTTTTTGCCCGGGATATTTAAAGCTCACCTGAACCATTTCGATAAAGGCCATATTTCTCATCCCCACGTAAAAGCTTAAATTACAACAATTTATGTCCGGCTAATAATTCTTTATTCCGCAATATTGAGGATGGTCCGTCCATTACCAACATCCCCCCTTCCAGCAGCAACACCCTGTCGGCAATAGTTACCGCTTCCAGGTCATGTTCCACAAGGATAATGGTTTTACCCCTCCGGCGCAGTTCCAGCAATAACTCGGTAATATTTTTTTTAACCGCCGCATCTAACTGGGCCAGCACTTCATCCAAAACCAAAATAGAAGGGCCCATGGCCAAAACCGCAGCCAGAGCTACCAAATGTTTTTGACCACCGGATAAATTATTGGGGTTTTCATAACGCAAATGGTTAATTCCCACCATACCAATGACGGCATCCACCAGCTGCCTGATTCGCTCCGGGGGCAAACACAAATTTTCCGGGGCAAAGGCTATTTCATCTTCCACAGTGGGTGAAAACAACTGGGTATCGGCATCCTGGAAAACCATACCCACCTCCAGGGCCAGCCGGGCAATTTTACAATCCACAGTGTCCCGGCCGTTAATAAGCACTTGCCCGGTTATTGCACCGCCAAGGTAGTGGGGGATTATGCCCCCCAAACACAGGCAGAGGGTACTTTTACCACAGCCACTCAAACCTAAAATAGCCACAATCTGCCCCTGCTCCACTGTGAAGCTTAAGTCTTTTAAAATTTGTTTTCCACCCTGTTGGTAGCAGTAACTGAGCTTATTAACTACTACTACTGCGGCGGCGGCCATCAATTAACCTCCAATTCAGTTACATATTTTACAGCCCGCAGGCCGAACTGATCGCCTGGAATAATTATGCGGAACGGCCCTGTACCGCCTTCACTTTTGCTTCCCAAAGGCATCCCATCCCGGGCATAAACTAACAGCACGTGGTCACTGGAGAGTATCTCCTCACCGTTAAAGACAACTGTGTAAGTGTCCAAGCCCCTGGCGGTAACCTTATTAGCCTCAGTTAATATAGCATTATCAAGGCCTGTTAATATTTCCCGTACAGGCGTACCTGTAAAGACGTAGGTTTTTATTCCTTCGCTGGATGAGCGGATGGTTACCTCCCTATCAACCGCCGGCAGTTCTTTAATTTCTTCCAAGCTAAATGTTTTTACCGGCTGCCCTTTACTGATAATAGTTAAACTTGCACTTTCCCGTTTACCTGGCGTGTTCAGATATGCCAATACCCCGACGAGCACCAGTAACAAGCCTATTGACCAATAAACCAACCTGTTGTTGATTATCATTTACTTACCCCCCTACCACCAGCGGAACAAACAAATCCTTAGAGAATTCTATATGATTGCCAAACGTGTTGGTTTCCGTGTTGCCAATCCCCACTACCTACTTAAGCTGTTTTATGTCCAAACCCGGTTTTCTTTAACTGATGCAATATTTTATAGGCAATAATACCGCCTAACCCGCCGGATAACGCCGCCACTGTGAGAGCAAGCATTAAAGGCACCAGGGGCAAGCGAAAATACAATATATTCACCAGACCGGAACCACAAATATTAGCCAACACACCTGCCAAAAAGGAACAGGGCAAACAGCAAACCCTGTGTCTGGTAAACCACAATGCCAGGTCAATAGCTACTCCGGGCAAGGTATAACTTAGCAGCGTCATCGCCCCGTGGGAGCCGAAAATACCAGTACCAAAGACCATTAATGCCTGGACAAGGCCAATTAAAGTAGCTGTTCCGCATTTACCTGTTAAACCGACCCCCAGTACCAGCCACATCATATAAAATCCACCGGCAACAACACCGCCGGGTATTAGTAAAGGGCCGGTGATAATGTGGGTAATGGGCACAACAATTGGTTTGGTGGCAATACCCAGGGCAGACAGCATAGCTATGATAATCAAATCCAACACAGAGAATTTTTCGATAAATTTTTGCCAAAACATAATTTCACCACCTGTATACATAAGTGGCTTAATGCAGTTAAGGTTTTGCCTTTTCCAATGCATCCTCAACCGCCTCCATAAGACCGTTACTGGTATAAGTGGCACCGGACACAACATCCACTTCGGTGAACTGGTTTTTAATAATCTTATCAGTTATTTTTATAAAAGCTTCTTCATAATAACCGCTGGTTTCAGAGTGTTCCACGACATCAATTTCTATGATCCGACCGTCAGCCACTTCCACCTGCACCTTCAGCCCGGGGGCAAAACCAAATCCAGTGCCATAATAAACCCCATCATGGTAGACACTCCGGGGCATCAGGCCAACACCGGCGGTATCAGCAGCACCCAGGACAGCGCTGATACCAAAGCCGGCATAAATACCCCCAAAAAGTGCAAGAGTCCCCAGCACATAGGGATAAGTTTTCAGCCGCCTTTTTGCAAAGGTCAGCTCAAAGGGGAGTGTCCCCCTGGGGCAACTGCCGCCTACACATCTTAAGCAATGAATACATTCCGGTGTATCTATAATCCTTAGGTCGCCAAGTTGTATATTTACAGGACACTTCAAAGAGCAATTCCTGCAATTATGGCAGTTTGTTATTGTCCCGCTCCTTTTTAATTGCACAAGGCCGGTGCCCACCAATATGCCCTGCAAAGCCCCCAGGGGGCAAAGATAACGGCAGAAAAACCGCCTGATAAAAAAAGCCCCGGCAATAACCATCAACAAAACCAGAAAGGCAAAGGGTATCTCCTTAAACGTGCCGGGCAAACCGGGTAAATTAGCAAAGGCAACCCAGGGGTCAAAGCCGGTTAATATACATGACCCTATAAATATTTTAGAAGCAAGAATAAAAAATAGCACCAAATATTTGACGCAGCGCAAGCGAACATCAAATCCCCGGGGCAGTTCATAGTTTTTCCCAAAGATTCTTTGGCCCACAAGGCTCATGTAATCGTTTAACGCACCAAAGGGGCATAGCCAGCCGCAAAAGAAACGGGTTCCCAGCAGTGCCAGCACTATGATAGCTGTGGCCAGTAGAAATGCCGGTGCGGTATAATTTAACACATAACTTTTATCTGTCACCCAATCATACATCATATTTAATCCCCCAAAGGGGATTAAACTGTGTATGCTGAACAGCTTAAAGTTTATCAGGCCATTAATATACAGCCTGTAAAGGACAAAGGAAAGGCAGACCACCAAAAAAATTACCAGCTGGATGGTCAGGCGTAAATTTTCCAGATTGCTTTGCTTTTTAATCAACTAACCACACCCCGTTAGCTTAATTCGTTTATTTCTAACAGGTCTGCCAGCTGCACTAAGCCGTCAGCCCCCTGGTAGAAGGCTGAAACCTTTTCCCCCTCATAAACCAGAATGCATTTGCTTAAATCCTGACCGGGAATCCGTATGGACCGGCCTGCGGTGTTCAGCAGTTCAAACTGCTTTTCCCGGGGGGTTATAACACCTACACCTTCCAAAACTTTTTCCAATATCATACCCTTATGAGTACCCAATTCAGATAAACCGGTTATCTTTTGCATTTCCCGGGGGAAAATAACAGCATCCGAAGTGGTGGAAAAATAAGCCATAAATTTGACGTTCATTCCTAATTTGAAGTTCGGTGCAATATTCATCGGCGCGTCATTCCCGGATACCTTGATGTAATAGCGCTGTCTGACCATGTTGATCACCTCGTTCTTGGCCAGGCCGTCAGATGATACCATGGTGAAAAAACCTTCGGGGTTGACATGCTCGAATTTAGCCAGTATCTTGCCGATTTCTATAGCCTTGTCCTTGCTGCCATAGTATTCATACATATAAGGTTCAATATCCCTGACTAAGGGGTCAAAAATTTTAACCGATTTAATGTCCTTGGATGGGATATCAGCATATAAGTCAATGTTTGAAACCATTCTGACCCAGTAAACACCCATCTCATCAGGAACTACCACGCGTACGGGCTTATCTTCTTTAATAATATCCTGGTTGTTCACTCGATAGGCCAAAATTACCTGGCGTTTGTCCAGTAGTTCCTTGGGCATCAGTACATAATAACCATCCCGGCCGGTGACCCCTATCCCTTGATAGTCACCCAAATGGATACCTTGCCTCTCTAACACATCATTTAGCAATGGTCCTTCAGCCATAATATCCTCTTCGGTGCCGGTGGTTTTAATCAGCACAGTGGATACTTTAACGGTGGGGTATTTTTTCAGCTCATCCACGGTAAACCTAATGAATTCCTCGGTTCCCCAGTGGACAGTGAAGCTGTTTTCATCCCGGGCAATCAGTTTATCCACCACAGCCGGCACTGCGGCCATCCTCAGGCCATTATTTAAAAAGTTGTGGGCACCAATAGCTGAGTTTACACCATTGACCACCGCCTGACTGCTTATGGTAGCCCCGGTGATTTGCACAATATCCTCGGGTTTTTCCGGATCAAGCACCACTAAATTTAAGTATTCCTTCAAGCTTTTTCCTTTAAAACGATCTGTAAACCACCGTTCTGAAAGATACTCAGCATAATCAGGGGTTTCCACATGATCCAGCACTTTAATACCTGTCATTTGATTAGTCCGGCCGTCAACCACCACCGCAATTGTGATTGGCCCGTTATAACCTGCTGTTTTAACAATGAATCCATGCCCGATTTGATTCTGCCCATCGTCCTGGATTTGATAAATTTGCTGTACCGCCGGGAAATTTTCCTCAATGTAACCATGTATAACCTCACTGGTTATTTCCTCTACCGTTACCTTTTCATCACAAAGATCAGCCAGTATACCGGCTGCGCTATCTCCGGCGTAAAATCGGGTAAAAACAAAAGTCAGCATAATCAACACTATGCATAAACCCAGGTAAAGCCTCTTTTTATTCAAATATACCTACTCCTCTAATTAATCTACTTTGATGGTTTTCACCTTTGCTACCCAGTTTTGTTTGTTGATATCTCCCGGTTCCCTTTGCCCCACCACTAAGCGAAAGGGGTATTTTGTCGGATCATAGGCCTTACCGTCTTCTTCCCAGGCAATAATCATTTTGTATTTTTTATCGAGATTTGTTTCATCTATATAATCTTCACGTTTAACATCAGCAATGTCATAGGAGATGCAATAACCATCATCCGCAGTAATCACCACCTGCCGGGCAGTATCCTTTACACCGGCCTCGCTTAACAACTGCCACAGGGACACACCTTTAAAGGAGAAATATTGCTTAGTACCCCAATTATTCAGGGAAAAATACTCATCCTGGATAATGGCTGACTGCATACCCTGTATTTCCTGCAAAGTCAGCCGGGTATTATTGGCTACCCCGCTGCCTTCTATGGTAAGCACACTTTCCTCGTCCACCGGACCCGTCTCTTTTACCGGTGCCTGGTTATTACCCCGGTCCCCACAGCCAATCAGCACCAGCGCCGTCATTAATGCCAGCACAGCTACTCTTATAGCCAACTGTTTATTCATTGTAAGCAATTTAGCACTCCCCTTCCAAAGGTATTAAGCGGGTTTTAAAAACCCGCTCGAATACCTTTGTATTATCGCTAACATGGACGGGATTTTTGCTTACCCCATTCCCTTGCGGTGACGCTTGCCATTATAAAAGCAGTTATTGTTACCTGGTGATTATAATCTCTTTGGTCTGGTCTTCGTAACTCACTTGCGCCCCCAGATTCTCACTCACGAATCTCAAAGGGAGGAAGGTTCTTTCGGATACGATTTCCGGTGTGCAGTCAATTGTTGACTGCACACCGTCAACCAGGACGTTAGGGGAACCTATGGTCAGGGTGAGCACCTTACCGGCATCCTTAATTTTGACCTGACGGTCGGTGGTGATCCATTCCACATCAGCTCCAAGCGCCTCGCTGATGAAGCGGATCGGAACCAGAGTTCTACCGGCCTTGGTATCAATATACGGCTTTACATCCAGGGTATACGATGTGCCATTAATACTCGCCGCCAGCTGCCCGATGGCAAGCTTGATGACGTTTACTTCCCGGACCACTTCAACTACGTCAACTACGGTGCTAAAGACGGCAAACTTGGTCAGATGATTAACCCGGGTGACAGCATACCATTTGCCGTTTTCCTGTACCACCGTGGTTTCCAGAGCCACCCACTTCCCGGAGGACTCATCATAGTAATGCAGCACCGGCTGTTCTTCCGCGGCGATCTTGGATGAATCGTAGCTTAGTTTGATGGTTATGGTCTGGTCACCAAATTCTTTGCTGCCCGTGATAGTAATCTCGTACACATCGCTGCCGAGCTTTACGAGCATGCCTTCGGGGACAACCTCGTTGATTTCGGTTGACTTTAACTTACTGGCGCTGACCGTGGCGTTTCCGGGCAGGGCACCGGCGGGAATTTTTACGGTAAGCTGATCACAGCTTACCGATCCCCCGGCTGTGGCCGTGATAAACTTGCTTACTTTGCTTACTGATGAAGTAGTAGATGTACCTCCACCGCCACCACCGCCGCCACCGCCACCGCTGGCTTTATCCGTACTTACAGTCGCACTTGGCCCGGTTGTGCTCCAGTTATTGGCCGCATCTCCTGCTTCTACCTTGAATGTGTAGCTGGTGTCGGAGCTAAGCCCGGTAACGCTGTAAGTCCTTGTTGTGGAACTAACGGTGTCGATGACGACATCATCCTTATATACCCTGTACCCTGTAACGCCCACGTTGTCATTTGCAGCAGTCCAGGTTAGGGTCAGCCCGGTTCGGGCCACGTTGCTCGCGTCTAATGTGCTGCCTGACGGCCAGGCCGGAGCTTCCGTGTCTGTCGGCGTATCCGATCCCGCAGTCAGTGTCCCAGTAGCGACATTGCTGCCTTCACCAACAACAACCCTTAGTGTGCCGTAAGCACCAGGGGGTGTTTTGAACTCAATGCCGTAATTTCCGCCGGCGTCGGCTTTATGCGCATCAAACACAATTATATTTTGGGCAGCATCAATAATTTTAAGGGGCACCCAGGCATTTGGAATCGTTTTACCGGAAGCGGTAACAGTATCACCAACTAAGACCGCGTTTTTACTCAAATCCAAACTTATATCCGCGCCATTGGCTGCGGCAATAGCCGGGACACATAACAGCAGCAATGCTATTTGCAAAAATACAATAAATTTGTACTTCATTTTGGTCACTCCTTTAAAGTTAATTCACCTTGGCATTGTTCAAAAGGCTGAACAACTTTCCATTGTTGGAGTGGTTGCTCGTAAATGCTTCGGCTAAAGTATTATTGCAGGATCTCCGGGTTATGATCTGTTGAATTGGTTAGTTCATCAACAATGTAAGCTTTGACCACATCGCCGGGTTGTACATTAAAGCCTGCCTGAGCGGTTTCGACTTGGTCAAAATCAGCCCTGGTGGCATTGTGTTCCAGCTGACTGCCGTTTCTTAAATGGGTAAAGACCACAGATTCCTCACCAATATGGGGATTCACCGGTTCGATACCGACGGTGAAATATTTGAACCCGGATACACCGTCACTCACCGTCATGGTGCTGATACCATCCGGCGTAGTCCCTGCATTGTAAGAATCATTGGGGATAGGATCAACTGTGTAAACCGGTTTATTGGTGCTTACCAACTTGATACTTTCAATCTGTGAAATAGATGTTGACCCGGTGACAGCAGGTCCAACGAGCCGGAGCGGCCAGTCACTGCCGGATTCGGGTATGGGCGTTCCGTTCAGCGAATTGGCGATAATGTAGTCGCTGTTCCGGACAATATCCGCGCTATCGATAGTTACCGTATAGCCGTCTGCCGCGGTAATCTTCACCTGGTATCCGGCCATAGCCAGTTCATCATTAAAAGCGTTATCGGAATGTTGGTCGGCATCATCGATGAATCCCACTAGGAACCATAGGGGCATGCCTTCCCAAACCCGTTCTTCAGAATCGGTATAGGTTGCCTTGTGATTAGCGCCGAATTGACAGGCGAGAGCCTGTTCGAAATAGGTTTTGCTTACATCGCAGTTCATACCGCCGATATCCCGGCCATCGAGCTCTAGTTTCCAATCACCCTGGGGTATAGTGTATACCTTGATTTCCGTAATCCACTTGGCTGCCAAGCCGGCACAAGAAGGATACTGAACACCACCGCCATAAAAGTAGTGCCAGTAGTTTTCCGGAAGTGTCTCGTGCATATCCCATTGGCCGTAGACGTTGTCACCGCCCGGGGTAAAGAATAAACGCATACCATCTGCATAATCGGGTACGTATTCTCCATCACCCCACCAAGCCAGAATAGCATCTCCCTGGCGTTCTTGCACCGAGGGATCGGTATATATGGAGGAATAGGGAAGCCTGGTTTCCCAGCCATCTCTTGCTACCAGTACGATTTCGGTTCCTGCCCCCATGCCGCCCACAAGATCACAAAGATCTTGGATGCGGGTACCCTTCACGGCATTAGCTACCTTAAAACCGCCGGGATAGGTCTCATCAGCATCCCATACATCATCAGGATTGTTTGTGATTCCCTCGAATTTGCATACTGTTTCCCCATCTCCAATTACGTCGAGGTTTTCCTCCATCCATTGATAATCGACTGTCTTCTCGTCAAGGACGGTGGTACCATCTTCAGCATACTTGATGATATGGACTTCGGGTATGGGCTGGGGCTGGGCGGTCTCAAAAGATGTTAGTTCAATTTCCACGATATTACCAACGCTGATACCGCTAAGGGATCCATCTTCTTTGGCAACGCCGTCACCGACCAGGCGCAGCGGCCATGATGAACCGGTAAGGGGTTCATTGTTGCATTTATCTGCAATGATATAGTCGTTGTCCCGTACTACATCCGCGCTGGCAAAATCGACGGTGTATCCGTCTCCGGCTTTCACTAAGACTTTGTAACCGCTCATTGCCTGATTAGCGTTATAATTGTGTGGCTGACGGTCATCTACCCAGCCTGTCAGTAACCAAAGGGGAATACCTGACCAGACATTACCGTCACCGTCAGTCCATTCTTTTAGGTGTCCCGAATTTGGGCATGCCATGCCAGCCTCAAACTCAGCCTGGGAAATAACATCACTGATCTTGCCATTCAGAGTAAGGTTCCAACTGCCGGGCGCGGCCTCCGGTATCTGTAGTTCGGGTATGGCTATCTTTACGACATTACCCACGGCAGAGCCCCCAAGGGACCCATCGGGGTTGGCAACACCGTCACCAACTAAGCGCAATGGCCCCGCTGAACCGGTAAGTGGTGCATCGTTGCATTTATTGGCAATGATATAATCATCACTTCGGGCTACATCCGTGCTGGCAAAGGTTTTGGAAAAACCATCTCCCGCCACCACTTGCACAGAATAACCGTCGTTGGCGACCTCGTCATTGAAAGTCCAATGGCCGCTTGACTCGATGTCATCCACCGTACCTAAGAGCACCCACAGGGGCACGCCGGACCAGACGTTGCCTTCATTATCAGTCCATTCCTTGTAATGGCCTGAACCCGTGCAGGCCAGTCCTTCTTCAAACTCCTCTTGGGTGATGGTATCCCCTACATCTCCGATCATCTCCAAGGTCCATCCTGCGGGTGGTTCTGGAAGACCGGACAGCTCGATTCGAACAATGTTGCCCACCTGTTGCCCGCCAAAAACAGCTGAACCTTTCAGATAGAGCGGCCAGCAGTTTTTCCCCCCTTCAGTCTTGACGGGAAGGGGTTCTCCGTTAAGTGTATTGGCGACGATATAACCATCGTTGTGGGCGATAGCCGCGCTATCAAGGGTTGTTTTCCATCCGTCGCCGGCTATAACATTAACTTCATAGTTCTGGACAGCAAGGTCGTCGTTAAAGTTGAAGTGGTGAGAACCAACATCGGGGTCATCATCAACCATGGCAACGAGCAACCATAGTGGTACGCCTCCCCAGACATTACCGTCATCATCGGTCCAGGACACCTGGTGACCTGATGCCTGGCAAGCAAGGCCTTCCTCGAACTCGGCTTTGGTAACGGTTGCATCCTTTGCACCCGAAAGTTGGAGAGTCCAGATCGTCGGTGTAGCAGCATCGGTATCCACAACAGTTTTCACTGCTGCAGTAGCCGCTGCCTTAACAGCATTGAGGTCAGTTCCGTCGGTTACATCAGCAGCATAGTAGAACTCAACCCTGTCACCATCAACAAGTTCAATCAAGTTCAGGGCGCCGGCGGCATTGTTGTAGCCATCTTTATAAACATCGTTGACATATGCGTACCAGTAGCCCGGGTCTTTGCGGTTGTAATTACCTACATTGTCCAAAAGAAGAGCGCCTGATGCTTCGTAATTCTTGTCGGTAACACCATAGGTGAAGCCACCGGCGGCTGCGGCTGCCTGAAGAGCCCCAAGGGGTGTGGTTTTGTTCACAGTATAATTCAACCCGGAGTTGTAGGCGGTCACTGTAAAGGTTTCACCTGATGTCAAAGCGACTTCACCATCGTATAGAACATCAATTGTCGACACTGCCGACACAACAGTCACGGTTATACTGTCGGTGAAGTTTCTATCATCAGTGGTAACAGTGATGGTCGCCATGCCCTCTGCCACCGCGGTTACCAGGCCGGTTTCACTGACGGTGGCAACAGTTTCATCACCGCTGCTCCAAGTAACGTTTTTGTTCGTGGCATCCCCGGGCACCACTTCGGCGGTGAGCTGAACCGTCTGGCCTTCCTCCAGCTCCTGGTCGCCTTCGGTAATGCTAACATTGGTAACCGGTATGGGATCCGGTCCATCTACCATATAGTTAAATTCAACAACATCGCTGTCTTCCTTGCCGGGGCCGATAACAGCAGCCTTAATAGTAGTGTCATTTGTGATTTCGATTGGGTGGTTAATTTCATCAAAGTCTGGCCGTGACGACCACCGTTGGGCAATCCAGTTATACATCGGACTATCCACGGTCGGCTCGCTGCCGTCCAAGGTATAATGCACTTTATCTGTATCGTTGTTGGGGCCGTCCAGCTTTACCAGTGTCCCCGCGGGCACCTCACCGCTGTTTATATTTGCCGTGGGAGCAGCCCATTTAACCGGCACGGCGGTAATTACTTCCACCTTGGCAACAGATTTAGCAAAAACTGCATTCGTTTGCTCTGTTAACGCTCTTTGCCCAAAGATCAAATGTAATGCATCTTTGCTGCTCATATTGTCAAAATCGTCGCTTCCATCACTTCTTAGAGCAAGGATAGTCTCTACCTTTTCCGCACCCTCCGACGAGCCTGGAATATAACCGAAATATTCATGATTTTCCTTAAAATTAGGGAAAAGGGAACGGTCGTCATTTAATAATTCCTGAACAGTAAAGGTTACCATAAAGCCGTCATGACTGGTAAACCTTACTTGCTTCGCTTCATCCCTTATTCCCGCTTCCTCGAGTAGTTCCCTTAACTTCACCCCTTCAGCCACATACCAATTCTTAGTGGGGTAAGTGTTAATAGTACTATACAGGTAACGATATTGTTCCATCCCCTGGAGATGAGACATGGTATACTCCTTGGGTGTCGTTACCCCATCCCCTTTGACTTCCAGCTCAACCCTTTCAATTTTCTGCGTCACGCTCACGTCTAAATATCCATCAGCTTTGATAACAACGTCATAATCCTTTTCTGTATCGAACACGTCTTCACTGAAAATGATTTTTCCAGCAGTATCTTTCGTATATTCCGAAGCATCTAATTCCACATCATCAACGTATACGGTATTGATTGCCGCTCTCCAATTTGGATCATCTTCAAAGGTGATTTCTATCGGTTTGTCCAACATGTTATCAATAGTATCGGCGATCAAAGCCGGAGGAGTTGTCGCCTCTTCAGCCTGGGCGACCGGAGGCGCCAACAGGCATAAAGAACCGGCAAGAAGAAATATACCCAGAACAAAGGGTAACAAACTAAACCATCGCCTGTGAATAGTTGGCATTATTCATAAGCTCCTTTCGTTAATTGATTAAAATTGGTGTTTATTGTTATCGCTCTTTACCATATGACGATTAAGACAAAACACCCCCTTATTGGCATCTTTTTTCACCAGGCTCTAACCGGTATGTTACCTTGTGATCGTAACCCCATTGGTCTCGGCTTCGTAATCCACCAGCGCTCCCAAAGTCTCACTCACGAACCGCAGTGGGATAAAAGTACGACCAGGCGGAGCCGTCGACGGGGCGCAGTCAATAGTTTGCTCCACACCATTGATTTGAACCTTGCCCGAGCCCAGAGTCAGTATAATTTCCTTATCGCCATCTATAATGGTTACCCGGCCGGTATCAGGATCCCAATCAACCCCGGCACCCAAAGCCTCGCTTACAAAACGCACCGGTACCAGTGTGCGTCCGGCCCGGGAATCAACGTACGGTGCCGCGTCCAGGGTGTAGGTCCCGCCGTCGGCTACGGCTTCCATCCCGCCGATGGTAAGCTTAATTACCTTCAGCGACGGCTTGCCTGGTATTTTATCCTCGTTATCAGCCGGCTTCTGGTCGTCCCTGGGAGTACCGTCACCTTCAGCAGGCTCCGTACCTGCAACATGGTAGTTGAAGGTGACAACATCGCTGTCCAGCTTGCCGGGACCGATGGTGATCGCCTTGATGGTTGTATTTTTATTAATAGGTCCGATGGGGTGATTAATGGTGCCCAAAACGTCGGCCCGCGCCGGCCACCACCGTTTGGCAATCCAGTTGTATATTGGACTTTCCAGGGTTGGGGTACTGTCGTCAGTGGTGTAATAAATCTTATCATCATCGCTGTGGGCATTACTCAGGGTAACCATCGTACCCGCAGGCACCGAACCGCTGCCTGGATTGGCTTGCGGATTATCCCATTTTCCAGGCTCGGCGGTGAGTACCTCGATCTTAGTTAAGTACTTAACAAATAAGTTTCCCGTCTGTTCGGTAACAGCCCTCTGTCCGAGCATCAGCATGGGAGAATTCATGTCATTCATGTACTTGGGATTATCACTACCCTCGGCACCAATCAGGCTAATGATTGCTTCCACCTCTACGGCACCTGCCGGGGAACCGGGGGTATGCCCGTCGTTGTCGTTGCCGGCCTTAAAATTAGGGAATAGATAACGCTTGTCTTTAAGCAGCTCTTTAACCGTAAGCGTCACGGTGTAACCGTCGTTGGAAGTAAATCTGATCAGATTAGCCTCCTCTTTGAGCCCTACCTCTGCGAGCAGATAGCCCAATTCAACCCCTTTCCCCACATACCATTTTTTAGTCGGCCAGGTATTAATCGCACTGTAAACATACTGGTGTTGTGGCATTGCTGCCAATTGATCCAGGGTAAAGGTTGCCGGAGTGGTCACTCCGTCTCCCGCGATTTCAAGGGAGTCCGGTGCGGCAGTGGTCGCCGCAGGTGACGATAGAGAAAACAGCATTACAGCCAGGACCATCATAAAGAATCTATGTAACCATCTCGTCTTTACAATTTGCATCGATCATACCCCTTTCGCCGTTCTTTTTACTTGGTCAGCATAAACAACTGCCCCGTTTCGGGGTCTTTGTACACCGTTCCCAGTTCCTCGTAAAGCCTGCCCTCACCCTGGGTTTCGATCAGGTCGTCACGTATTTCCGGGGCGTCGGTCACCTCCTGCCCTTGCTCAAGGTTAACCCGCTGTCCCAGTCCCAGGTCGACATCCCAGTGAATGGCCAGAGCAAGCATCAAGCCGCAGGCAAAAACCAGCATGGCATCCACGATGTTGATAGCACCCTCAAGGGGGTTAACCTCTTCGTCCGTCCGGTGCCTCCTGCTCCTTAATCCGCTGTTCACGGGCAAACACCTCCAGCAAACTTTCCATTATGGCTTCCAGGGAGCTTACATAATCCTCATACCACCTTTTTCTGAGCCGGGAGATGGCAAAGGCGATGCCGGCGGCGGCCAGCCCGGTAACCGTGGCGTCAAAGGCCGTCAGCAGCGAATCGGCGAGGGTTTTGGTATCGCCCTGACCCAGGGCGATCATGCCCGGCCCCAATGGAATCAGCGTGGCCATCAATCCCAACATAGGTCCCAGGCGGGCCACCAGATCGGTCCTGTTGGTAATCCGGGCATAATGCAGTTCCTCGCCGGCCAGCAGCCGGCGGGCCAAGGCCTGCCGGGAAACAGTGGGCAAGCTTTTATGCTTGATCATTTCGCCAAGAGCAGTTTTCTGGCGTCGAAACAGCCGGCTGTGCTCAATCTCGTTCATGATCTCCCCGGCATCTTTCCCCTGAAAAGTACCCACCAGGTCGGGTACATTGACATTCATCTTACGCCGTTCCATAAAGGCTTCCACCAGCACACCACCCAACTCGAGCACAGACAAAGCTAACAAGAGCAGCAGAACGGCAATGGTGGGCATCAATAAACCGGATGAAATGATGTTCATCGTATCCTTTAAGGGTTCCAAAATAGTTGCGGTCATTTTATTTCTTTTATAGCTCCTTTATATAATCTGCGTATCTTTTGGCGGCCCCTGACAGAAAGATAATCAGCAATAGCGCAGCTGTGTAAATATTCAGCTTATTTTTCTTATTCTGCAACGGAAAAGGTACAGATTCGGTTGACATTTCGAACACCTGCCAGGTCTGGCTGCCCTGATGTTCCGAGGAGACGCCGGGGGTAATTGTTGAAGCAACGGCCAAATCACTTCTTTCCGTCAGGTAGCGCCCTCTATCTTCCGGCACCGGGAGCTCGGCGGGAGTATCCGGTACCTCGCCGGAAGCCGTTGAATCGACATCTGGCTCGATCTCTTCCACCGGTTCCGGACGTTCGGCTTCCAGCAGCAACGGTTCCACAGGAACCTCCGGGAGCTGATTCCCTTGATAACTAATGACAGGTGCCGCATCCTGACTGCTATCGCCCCCATCCGGACCATTTACAACGCAAGTGGCCGTATGGCTACCATCCACTGTTTTTACGGTAACCGTCGCCGTACCCGGGCCGACCACCGTTACCAGACCGTAATTATCCACTGTAGCCACACGGGTATCACTAGAACTCCAGGTTACATTTTGGTTAGTGGCATTAAACGGGGCTATGTTTGCTGCTAGCTGGAAAGTACCACCAATATTGAGATTGATTTTGTTTTGGTCGAGGGTAACTCCGGTTGGCGGCCCACCCGGCACCTGCGTGGGGTCGACCGCCAGGCCCGTGGCATCAGCCTTGAAGGTAAAGGTGACCACATCGCTGTCTTCCCTTCCGGGTCCAATGGTGACGGCTTTGATGACAGTGTCCTCAGTAATTTCGATGGGGGAATTAACACTGTCTAAATCATCTCCCCGTAAAGGCCACCAGCGACTGGCGCTCCAGTTAAACATCGGGCTATTCACCGTCGGCGTACTGCCGTCCGTTGTGTAATAAATCTTGTCCTCGTTGTTGCCCTTATTGCTGAGTTTTAGCATGGTGCCCACGGGTACAGTAGCTCCACTTTCTATATTAGCCTTCGGATGATCCCATTTTTCCGGAGCCGTGGTGAGCACCTCAATTTTACTTACATATTTTAGAAATAAATTGTTTGTCTGTTCAGTTATGGCCCGCTGCCCAAATATCAGCAGCAGTGAATCCCTGTCGTTCATATCAGCGGGATCGTCACTATCCTCGGCACTGAGCAAGGCCAAAATGGGCTCCACCTCCATCGCACCATCAGTAGGACCCGGGATAGTCCCGTCATGGGGGTGGTTTTCTTTAAAACGCGGGAAACAGTAACGTCTATCCTTTAACAACTCCTTAACCGTAAGGGTAACATCATAGCCATCGCTTGAGACAAAACGAACCAATGTGGCCTCTTCCTTGATCCCCGCTAAAGCAAGTAGATCTCTAAGTTTAACCCCTTTTCCCGTGTACCACCTTTTAGTAGGCCAAGTATTTAACGTGCTATATACATGTTCATACATCGGCGTGTTCTCCAATTCGGCCATAGTTAAGGTTACTGGATTCACGACCCCTTCTCCGGTAATTTCCAGCGATTCCGTCTGGCTGCCAAAAGCTACTGCGGGCACCATCAGGTTAAGCAAGCCAACAAGAGCCAGTAAGCCCAGTATGGATATTGAGAGTTGATGAAGCCAATTATGCTTCACAGTCTGCGTAATCGCACTTCCCCCCTCGCTGCTAGCCTGATATAACTACTTAATCATTTAATATACTGTGCAACGCATTTACAATAACCTCCGCTGCCTCGGCCCTGGTTGCGTTGCCCCGGGATCGGACGGTGTTATCGGGATACCCGTTGATAATCCCATGCTGTATCGCCGTGGCAACGGCTGTTCCGGCCCAGTCCGAGATACTGCTGCTGTCTTTAAACGACATCCCTTCCGTCACGGGAGTCAGTTTGGCCACATTAACAACCATGGCCGCCATCTGCTCACGAGTGATAACATCGTTCGGCCCAAACATATCAGCGCCATAGCCGCTGACGATACCGTGGTATGTTGCGGTGGCTATGGTATCTTTCGCCCAATGCCCGGTAGTATCGGCAAAGACTTTACCTCTTTGGAGCTCCAGTTTTAATGCTTTCACCAGAATCGAAGCAAATTCGGCCCGGGTAATTTTATTGTTGGGTTTGAAGCTGCCATCCGGGTAACCGGCTACAGCCCCGAGGGCAACCAGTTCTTTGATGCTATCTTCCGCCCAGTGTCCGACGATGTCGGTTAATATTTGCTCTTGCCCCTTCATTTGCATTGCAACCATTACAGCGAATTTAGTAAAATGGTCCACCTGCACGATTACAGTATTGCCGGATACCTCGCCGCCGATATTGACCCACTTCTTCTCAGTTTCGTCATAGTAGTGGATGGAAGGAATCTCGTCCACGTTAATAACCTCGGGATCAAAGCCGAGTTTGATGGTCACTTCCTTTTCAAAGTTATAACTGGCCTTACCATCTACGCTGAACTCGTATACATTACCAAGAATTTTAAAGCCTGCGAGCGCAGTTGGAGGCATGGTCACGCGCTCTATCGTTATTTCCACCGGTCTGGTTCCCGCCAATGCATTGGCCGGTATCTCCATGGCAGCTTCATCCTCAAGACTTACGATGCCGCCTTTACCGGGTGTGATTGTTTCAGCGGCTGCAAGTTTATCAAATACCATTACAGCAAACTTGGTACAGTGGTTCACTTGCACGGTTACGGTATCGCCGGATACCTCGCCGCCAATGTTGACCCACTGCTGCGCGGTTTTGTCGTAGCAGTGGACGGCCAGGGTCTCGCCGGCAGTGACCGCTTCGGGGTCGAAGCTGAGTTTGATGATAACTTCCTTGGCAAAGCTGTAGCTGTTATTGCCATCCACGCTGAATTCAAACACACTTCCAAGAATCTTGAAACCTGCGGGTGCGGTGGGAGGCGTGGTCACGCGCTCTATCATTACCTCCACCGGGTTTGTTCCGGTCAGCGCATTAGCCGGTATCTCAATGGTAACCTCACTACCAAGGCTTACAGCGCCGCCTTTACCGGGTATGATTGCGTCGGTTGCAGCAGCCGTGGCTTCGGTAATCTTATAGGTAAAGGTTACTATGTCGCTGTTTGACCTGCCGGGACCAATGGTGACGGCCTTGATGGTAGTGTCTTTGGTCAGTTCTAACGGGTGGTTGATCTCAGCCACCACTTCCTTACCGCGTGCCGGCCACCACCGCTTGGCAACCGGATTATACATGGTACTATCCATGGTCGGGGTACTGTCGTCCACAGTGTAATAAATCTTATCCATATCCATATTGTTGTTTTTCAGTTCAACCAGCGTACCTGCGGGCACTGTACCACCATCGGGATCGGCCTTTGGTTTGTCCCATTTTCCCGGTGCAGAGGTGAGTACCTCAACTTCATTTACATATTTTACAAACATGGGGTCGGTTTGCTCGGTAACTGCCCGCTGCCCCACCATCAACTGGAGGGCATTGGCGTCGTTCATATAGGATGGGTTATCTGTATCGGCACCAACCAAGGCGAGAATGGACTCCACCTCTACCGCGCCTGATGAGGAACCGGGAATATGCCCGCCGTCATCCCCGCCGGCCATGAAGTTTGGAAAACGATAACGCCTTTCTTCTAATAATTCCTGCACCGTCAGGGTCATGTAGTAGCCATCGCTGGAACTAAATCGTATTTGCCGGGCGTTTCCTTTCACCCCCGCCTCATCGAGCAAGTCTTTCACTTTAACCCCTTTGCCTACGTACCATTTTTTAGAGGGCCAGGTGTTAATCACACTGTATACATATTGGTGCTGCTGCATTCCCTCAAGCTGGGAAAGGGTAAATTCCCCGGGGTTCGTCACCCCGTCGCCTTTAATGGTTAATACAACTTCCTCATCATAGGGTACTCCGTCGGCCTCTACCACCAGGGTAAATTCATGGTTGACTGTCTTTGCCGGGTCTGCATTGTCGGTTACGGTTATGATAAAGACAAATGTACCGCTCTCAGTCGGCGTTCCTTCTAACGCTGCACCGTTTAGGCTCGTCCCTTTCGGCAATGCTCCATCAGTAACAGCAAAGCTGTAAGGCTCTACTCCGCCCGTTACCGTAAAGGTATGCCCGGCGTATGCTTTGTTCTTGGTAGCTTTGGCAGGGTTAGCTTTGTTGATGACCAGATCGGACCCCGTCGGTTCGTTGGCGACGGTCACGGTGATGGTGTCGCTGAACTCACCATCGTTAGTGGTAACAGTGATAGTGGCTGTTCCTGCAGCAATCGCGGTGACTAACCCGGTCTCATTGACGGTGGCCACTGACTGGTCACTGGTGGACCAGGTGACGCCCTTATCCGTGGCATTCTCCGGCTGCACTTCGGCAGTAACCTGAACCGTCTGGTTTACCTCCAGCTGCTGGTCGCCCTCTGCGATACCTACGCCCGTGATGGCTACAGTTTGCACCCGGTAGTTGAAGGTAACAATATCGCTGTTTTCCTTGCCGGGACCGATAACCAACGCTTTAATGGCAGTATCCCCTGTAATTTCGATTGGGTGGTTAACTTCATCAAAGTCTTCACGTGATGACCACCGGCTGGCAATCCAGTTATACATCGGGCTACTCACGGTCGGGGTACTGCCATCGACGGTATAATGAACTTTATCCAGGTCATTGAAAGGGCCCTGCAGCTCGACCATGGTTCCCGCGGATACTGTGCCGCTATCCGGATTAGCCGTCGGTTCATCCCATTGATCCGGCTCGGTAGTAAGCACTTCAATGGTGGTTACATATTTGACAAATATGGCATTCGTCTGCTCGGTGACTGCCCGCTGCCCAAACAACAGGTGGTTGGCGTCCCCTTGGCTCATATTATCGTCGTTCATCACATCAGCAATATTTTGAGCGGAGCAACTCCTGTGAGCAATGATGGGCTCTACAGCTACCGCCTCCGCCGGATCACCGGGAATATGCCCGGCGATTCCATTGTCCATGAAATGCGGGAAACAATAACGCGGGTCATGTATAAATTCCTGTATCGTAAAAGTGGTGGTAAAGCCATCGCGGGAAGTAAATTTAATCAGCACAGCCTCGGGCTTAAGCCCCCCCGCCGCTGCCAGGAGATCACTAACCTTAACGCCTTCTCCCCTGCACCAGCTCTTGGTGGGCCAGGTGTTGATGGTACTGTAAAGTACCGTATGTTGCGGTAATATATTATCGTCCTGAAGTTCATCTTGGGTAAAGGTCACACCGGGATTATACACTCCGTTCCCCGTAATGGTAATCGAGTCCCCAACGGCATGGGCAGCTGTGGGCAACAGGCCAAATACACCAGCCAGCAAAAATAGTCCGGCCAGGAATAAAATGCTGAATTTACTAAATATTTTGTGTTCACGCACTTTGCTATCCCCCTTCCCCTGCTTTGTCATCCTTGTTGCGTATAAGCGCACTGCAGGGGTGCTATTGTAAAAAAATCGGGTTCTGCTTAACCATACTGGTCAGGTCATCAACCATATAAACCTTGACCATATCACCCGGCTGGACGTTGAAGCCGGCCTGAGCAATGTCTACCACGTCAAAGTCAGCTTTGGTTGCATTGAGTCCCAGTTGGGTACCGTCTCTTAGATGCGTAAATACTACTGTCTCCAACCCTGTATGTGCTTTTATGGGAGCCAACTGCACATTAAAATACTTCATCCCGGAAACGCCGCTGTTTACGGACATAGTTGTTATCCCATCGTTGGCGGCCTCGATTTTATAAGCAGCATCAGCCACCGGGGTGATTGTATATACGGGCTTAACGGCAACAGACTGCTTAGCTATTACGCAACTGTCAATCACTTGCCCACCGGCATCTTTAGCGATCAGGGTAAGGTTTTCCCCGTTAATGTTGATTACTTGATAGTTACTAACGTAGGCTATTTGTTTCGCAATATAGTCGTAATCAGGTCCGGGACCATAATACTTTGTCCCTGCATTGCCCATGATATAGACAATACCCTCTCCATCGGCCTGGATCGCGCCGTCCCGCAGGGGCTTGGTCCGCATGTAGACGTGCTGGTGTCCTACCAGGACCATATCCACCCCGCATTGTTCAAAAAGCGGAACCCAATTTGCCTGCAGGTGATCTGCACGCCAATCGTGGACCACCGGGTAGGGCGGGTGATGAAGGACCAGCAGTTTCCACTGCTGCTTACTATTGTTTAGATCGTTTTGCAACCATTTAGTTATCTTTTCGTAATCGCCGATCCCGGAAGCACCCAGATAATTGCTGTTCAGCACAGCAATATGGCAGTTTCCGTAGTCAAAGGAATAAAATTTTTCTTCGTATCCCCCGGGCCCGTTCCGAGGCAGGGCAAAGTAATTCCAGAAAAGCTCAGTATCATCGTGGTTGCCCGCAGCCGGCATCAACGGGATTTGGCTGAAAACAGGCGAGGCAGCGGCGAAAAACTGCTGCCATTCCTCGATACTGCCGGCGTAATTGACTAAATCCCCACCCAGCAGTCCGAATTTGATGCCAGGGTGATCTTCATAAACCTTTTCAAGCATTTCCCCCCAGAACTCATAGCCTTCCTGGACATCGCCCATGTAAATAAAGGAAAACTCATCATCAGTTGTGGCGGTGGTGAAGGTAGCCGGTGCACTCCAGGCCCCTTCTTTACCAATGCGATAGACGTAACCTGTGCCGGGGGTCAGTCCCCGGATGGTCGCTTCAAAGTGAAATAGTCCATTGTTGGAACCAGATCCGTCAGCAATCACTTCCAGGGCACCATCAAAGCTGCCGCTAAAACCGGCAGCGGGCTGGTACTGCATCCGGTCCCGGGTGGCATCCCCTGTACTCCAGGTGATGGTTTGGGTAGTCCCGGGGTCTTCCGTCCACGAGAGGATAATGTGTTCGGACAGGTTACTGTTGAGGCTGCCGCTGCCAGGCTCTGCAAAACAAGGATTTACAATTGAGAAAAAAACAAACAGCAGTGACGAAAGTGCCAGAAAGATTATAGTTTTTACTGCAATGGGCTTAATGCCCGGCATAAAGCTCATTTTGCCCTCCCTTATTATTCTCATTCCTTGTTGGATGAAAAAAAGAACCGGCTGGCAAAAGGAAACCAGCCGGATACTTTATCCGGTGAAGTCTCCTTTCCACAATGGGAGGCTCGTCCGTTTCCAGGCGAACCCTAAGGCCCGGAAATCTTGGAGAGATATCCTTTAGGTTACCGGGCTCGGAGTAATATGCTGTTGACTGATAAAATTACTAATTATTAAGTTTTTTCGCCACACCTCCCAGATCAAATTTAAATAACGACCTTGGGCAATAATAACGTTTTATTGACTGGTCCCACGATCATCCTTTAACAACCAGCCAAGGACAGGCTATAATCAGCTCGTCTTCCGAAAGAAATGGCTGCCCCTACTAAAACTCCTAAAAATCCACATAAAAGACAGTTCCAGCCCGCCTAATCTAATAACCGTTATAAAAACTAAAAAGCAGTTTCCCTCCCACGGGAAACTGCTCATATCACTTGCGATCCCAACAAATAGTAATCAGGCCACACAAGGTATGATTTCCTTTCCAAAAGGGAGGCATAAACGTTTCCATTTATACCCTGCAGGTTAACTGCCATCGCCATTGCCTAAGGCCGGTTAACTCGGAAATCATTACTATTTAATTAGTCATTATCCTACCTGTTTTGACCTAGATTGTCAACATATTTTTCCATAACGCATATCAATTCCGCTGTTCTTTTAACACCGGGAGGCGCATACCCACTATGCGCACAAGCACCCCGGCGGCTAGCGCTTTTAGTAAATCTAGTCCAATAAAGGGCACAAAAAAGAGCATCACAATCTGCAGAACATCAAAAGGTTTACCCACATAGTAGTTCAGTATGACATATAGATACGGCAGCCCAACGGCATAAATCATCGCCACCCCCGCCAGCATAGCCAGAGAAAGCCGCAGGGGACCGGCATCCCGCCGGCCACGTAAAATTAATCCAGTCACCAGTGCGGCCAGTATAAAGCCCAGTAAGAAGCCGAAAGTGGGTGATAATATATACGCCGGGCCACCAAAGGGCGGTTTTTCAAATACCGGCATCCCCAAAACACCCATTAACACATATATGCCCATACTCAACGCTCCCAATCTGGCACCCAACAACCCACCGGCCAGCAGCGCCACAAATGGCATCAAGCTGAAGGGTACAATCATGCCGCCGAGGAAACGGAACAACAAAGCGGCCACCACAGCCAGTGAGGCAAACATGGCCACCAGTACCATGTCCCGCGGTGTTAATTTACTCATCTATAAAACCCCTTTCCATTTTTTACATATTCCACCTTACAAAGGTTAACCAATTAGTTAGTTATGGTTAACCATTAGAATATAAAAAATTGACCGTTTGCTTATTAGGCAGTAAGAAACTATATTTTGCGGAGCGACACCTCACCCGCTACCAAGCGCTGTACTTCTCCGTCCGGCGTTTGCACCAATAGCGCTCCGGTTTCATCCACATCCAGGGCATGGCCGACATAACTATCCTTCATGGTATGTACTGTTACCGGGCAATCCAAAGTAACACACAATTCCCGCCATTTATTCAGCACGGGGACAAAACCCTCGCGCAACCAGCGCTGGTACCAAAAATCAAAGGATTGCAGTATTGTCCTCAGTAAGGGCACCCTGGGTATATGGTGCCCGGCTGCAATTTTTAATGATGTGACTGTCTCCGATAATTCAGGAGGAAATTGGCTGCTGTCGATATTTACATTCAATCCAATGCCCGCCACCATAAAATTAACCCGGTCCATTTCAGCGTTTAGTTCCACCAGTATACCGCATATTTTTTTACCTTCCACCAGCAGGTCATTGGGCCACTTAATGCCCGCTGCAACACCGGTATGTTCGCGAATCGCCAGCGCCACCGCTACGGCGACCACCATGGTCACCTGGGGGGTTTCCACCAGATTAACCATCGGGCGTAGCACAGCTGAAAACCACAGCCCCCTGCCCCGGGGCGAAAACCAAAACCGGCCCATCCGTCCCTTGCCGCCGCTCTGGCTTTCAGCCACAACCACTGTACCTTCCGGGCAGCCCGCCCGGGCCAGTTTCTTGGCCTCCCCGTTGGTGGTTGGCAAATCGGTGTAATATTCAATCCGGCTGCCCATCACCACAGTGTCCAGGTCTACAGTAACTTCATCGGGATAGGGAATGTCGGGCACACTGCGCAGGCGATAGCCCAGGTTGGCCCTGGCTTCTATGTCATAACCATCCTCCCGCAGCCCCCGGATATGTTTCCATACCGCAGTGCGGGACACACCTAGCTCCCGGCACAGATACTCACCGGATACCCAGTCATTACTTTGCTTTAATATATGCATTATACTGCTCTTCATATGACGCCCACTCCACCTAGCCCCATTTCTATAGCACGCTGTATTTGGTTACGCCAACCCAAATTAATTGTAATTCCCGCCAGAATTATTGTCAACCATAGTTAAAAGGGGGGTTTACATTGAAATCTTGCATTACACTTTGTCGCGCATAGGTTTAAGCTCGCCCACATCCAGACTAATATCCAGCGCTGCGGCGGAATGGGTCAGTGCCCCCACCGAAATGATATCCACCCCGGTGGCCGCCACCGACTGGATGGTATCAACGCTGATGCCCCCGGACGCTTCTACTATTGCCCGGCCACTTACCAGCCCCACTGCCTGGGCCATGGTAGACGGGTCCATATTATCCAGCATGATAATGTCGGCTCCGGCCGCCAGTGCTTCCCGCACACCTTCCAAATCCTCGGTTTCCACCTCTATTTTAGTGGTATGGGGGACCTGGCTTCTGGCCCTTTCCACCGCCTGTTTTATACCACCGGCCACCCTAATGTGGTTATCCTTAATCAGCACGGCATCGAACAATCCCAAACGGTGGTTATGCCCGCCGCCCACCCGGACGGCGTGTTTCTCCAACTGGCGCAGGCCGGGAGTGGTTTTACGGGTATCAACAATGCGCACCGGGTAATCCCGAACCATTTCCACCAGACCTGCCGTGACAGTGGCTATCCCGGACAGACGTTGTAAAAAATTAAGGGCCAGCCTTTCCCCGGTGAGCACAGTCCGGGCCCGCCCGTTCAATTGCACCAGTACGTCACCAGCACTAACCCGGGCCCCCTCGGCCACCAGGGGGATGTATTGCAAATCCGCATCCAGACGCCGGAACACCGCTCGGGCCACGGACAAACCGGCTATCACCCCGTTTTGTTTAGCTTTGATATAACCTACCACATTAATGTCACCGGGTACGATACTGTTCGTGGTCAAATCACCCGGGCCGATATCCTCAGCCAGAGCGCGGTCAATAATTTCATTTAAATAATTTTCGTTAACAAACATCAATACTCCTCCATCTCCGCTCACAAGCCACCTACTTACCAGCGCAAACTTATCACTTGCGCAAAATAATATGCTTCAACCAGCTGCTGCGGGGTGTCGGGTAATCCTGGCGGAAATGGCCGCCCCGGCTCTCGGTGCGCATTAGCGCAAATTCCGCCACCAGGCGGGACACCAGTAAGCGATTGGCTGTTACAGCAGC
The DNA here is from genome assembly GCF_000233715.2 of Desulfoscipio gibsoniae DSM 7213. GTDB lineage: Bacteria > Bacillota > Desulfotomaculia > Desulfotomaculales > Desulfallaceae > Sporotomaculum > Sporotomaculum gibsoniae. Next base: position 268,859 of record NC_021184.1, on the reverse strand, counting down.
CAGCGGGGTCAATGCCGCGGTATTTACGGACTGAGCACACTCATCCATATAGCCAAGCACCTTTTCCAAGCCCTCCCGATTGCGCAGAGGTCCCACATACCTGCTCATTAAAACTTGCAGTTTCCTTTGCAGCAACTGATAATCCACCGGTTCTGCCGGCTCGGGCAAATCCGAAGCGAAATCGGGCCAGGGGCTCATTGGTTCCCGCCAGAGACCGGCGGTACGCTCCACAATGCGGCCGCCGAACACCAGGCCATCCACCAATGAATTGCTGGCCAAACGATTGGCACCGTGCACGCCTTGGCAGGCCACTTCGCCGCATGCGTAAAGCCGCTCCACATTGGTTTCCCCAAAATAATTGGTTTTTACACCACCCATCATGTAATGGGCGGCCGGGGCCACCGGTACCATGTCCCGGGTGATGTCCAGTCCGTAACCCTGGCAGGTACGGTTAATATTAGGAAACCGGTGCAGCACAAGTTCAGGATCCAGGTGGCTCAAATCCAGAAATACGCCTTGCTCAGGGTCCTGGTGCATTTCCTGCAGTATTGCCCGTACCACAATATCCCGGGGGGCCAACTCTGCAAGCTCATGGTACCGGGGCATGAATCGCTCGCCCCGCCCGTTACGCAGGTAAGCACCCTCGCCCCGCACGGCCTCGGAAATTAAAAACCGTGGAGCGCCGGGCAAATTGAGCACGGTGGGGTGAAATTGAAGAAATTCCATGTCCATTACTTCGGCACCCGCCCGGTAAGCCATAGCAATACCGTCCCCGGTAGCCACCTCGGGATTGGTGCTATGGTCATACAGCTGACCCAAACCGCCGGTGGCCAAAACCACCGCCCGGCTCTGGAAAACCTGCAGCCGACAGGTTTCACAATCATAAGCAAGGACTCCATAGCAAACATTGTCCTTGACCAGAAGATCCACCGCCAGGTGCCGCTCCAGCACCTGTATATTCTGCTCGGCCAATGCCTTTTGGTTGAGCACCCGCTGAATTTCAGCACCTGTGGCATCGCCACAGGCGTGCAATATACGCCGGCAGCTGTGGGCACCCTCTCTGGTAAGGGCCAGGCGCCCGCCTTCCACATCAAAACGGGCCCCCATGTCTATCAACTGTAAAACCCGTCGCGGCCCTTCATTGACCAGGATGCGCACCGCTCCCCGGTCACAAAGCCCTGCACCCGCAAGCAACGTATCCCGGTAATGCAGCTCCGGTGAATCGTCGGTATCCAGGGCGGCGGCAATGCCGCCCTGGGCCTTATCGGTATTGCTGTCCAAGATACTTTGCTTGGTCAACACGGTTACCCCCGCCCCCAGCCGACCGGCTAAAAGGGCTGTGAAAAACCCGGCGATACCACTGCCCAGAATTACATAATCAGTTTTACATCTGGGCAGGTCCCGGGTATTAAAATTCATAATATATTGGTTAGCCACTGGCAAACCCTCCGTTTATCCGATAGCTAACCGCCGCTAATTCTCTCGCTTTACCAAGCGGGAGACAAGCGGCGCTAAGCTCCTGGACAACAATTTCTAAGATTTATCGGATAGGGGACACACCCCTTCAAGGAATGTCCCCAATTTATGGGATTAAAACCCCACCTGAATCAAGAATTTGTTTATTATACCGCCAACATCCTTTCCAGGCACTTCAGAGCCCGCTCCCCAATCTCCGGGGTAACGGTCACCCGCGGCTCCAGCGTTTGCAATGAGCGAAGCACCTTTTCCAGTGTGGTGGCTTGCATATCCCGGCAAATAAGTTTATCCGAAGCGGGATAAAAATTCTTATCGGGGCACTGTTTGTTAAACTGATGCAATATTCCCTTCTCGGTGGCCACAATATACTCCCCATCCGGGTTTTCCCGGGCAAACCTCAGCATGCCCGTGGTACTGGCTACATGGTCAGCCAGTTCTATCACATCGGGGCGGCATTCAGGATGCACCAACACCAGAGCCCCGGGATGCCGGGACTTGACTTGAAGCACATCTTCCGCAGCCAGCTGGTTATGAATAGGGCAGCAGCCTTCCCAGATGTGCATCGCCCGCCCGGACTGCTTGGCCACATAACGGCCCAGGTTTTTGTCAGGCACGAAAATAACCGGCCTGTCGGAGGGCAGTGACGCCACCACCTGCACGGCATTGGCCGATGTGCAGGCAATATCACATTCTGCTTTAACTTCTGCCGATGTATTGACATAACACACCACCAGGGCACCGGGAAGTTCCGCCTTTTTGGCCCGCAGCGCCTCCGCCGTTACCATATCCGCCATGGGGCACCCGGCATTTACCTCGGGCAGCAGCACGGTTTTTTGCGGCGATAGTATGGCCGCACTTTCAGCCATAAAGTGCACTCCACAAAAAACAATCACACTGGCGTTGGTGGCGGCAGCCTGGCGGGACAGTTCCAGGGAATCGCCCACTAAATCAGCAATTTCCTGTATCTCGGGAGGCTGGTAGACGTGACTTAAAATAATCGCGTTGCGCTGCTGCTTAAGCCGCATTATTTCATCCGTTAATTGTTTTGAATCGATAACGTTGGCCACATAACCACTCCTTAATAACGCGAAATTAGCCACCGGTAATCAACATCTCCACTATTATACACATATCTTTTGCTGCATTCCAACAAAATGTTTCATTTATCGAATTCGACACAGACCGCTGCCAATGAGACCGTTGCCAGGCGCAGCAAATCAGGGTAAAACTGGCACAATTAAGCTGTTTCGCCGTGTTTTTCCTCCATGACACGGGTAACTTTATTATGCTCATCCACCAATATCGCCGTGGGCTTGAAATTACGTGCTTCGTTGCGGTCCATAAGGGCGTAGGTTATGATAATCACGGTATCGCCGGGCTGCACCAGTCTGGCCGCCGCCCCGTTCAGGCAAATTACTCCGGAATCCCTGGGACCGGGTATGACGTAAGTTTCTAACCGGGCACCGTTGTTATTGTTAACCACCTGCACCTTTTCATTGGGCAATATGTCCGCAGCCTCCATTAAAGCTTCATCAATGGTAATACTGCCCACATAATTAAGATTGGCTTGGGTTACCACGGCACGGTGGATTTTTGATTTAAACATAGTAACGAACATTTTATCATACCTCCACAACTATATTGTCAATCAGCCTGGTTTTGCCGAAACGCACTGCCAGCGCGGCAATGCATCTGCCCGTCATTGTGTTAAGTGGTTCCAGATCCGGCACCGACAATATTTCGACATAATCAATTTGGGCACCGGGAGTGGATAAAATCATTTCCTCTATTCCCCGGCACAGTTTTTGCACATCCCTTTCACCGCCGGCTACGGCATCCCGAAAGGCGCACAGACTCCGGTAAAGTACAGGCGCAGCCTGGCGCTGCTCTGCACTCAAGTAAACATTGCGGGAACTCATGGCCAGCCCGTCTGCTTCCCGCACAATGGGCAGGGTCACAACCTCCAGCCCCATGTTCAAGTCCCGCACCATCTTTTCTATAACCATAGCCTGCTGAGCATCCTTTTGTCCAAAGAAAGCCCGGTCGGGTTTGACGATATTGAAAAGCTTGGCCACCACAGTGGTTACCCCGCGAAAATGTCCGGGCCGGGACAGCCCGCAAAGTTTATTGGTTATTCCAGCTACTTCCACAAAGGAGTTGTATCCCGGCGGGTACATTTCATCATTGCCGGGGGCAAAAATAGCATCCACACCCACTGACCGGGCCATGGTGCAGTCCCGGTCAAAATCCCGGGGGTATTCACCCAGGTCTTCTTTGGGGCCGAACTGGATCGGGTTAACATACAGGGAAACCACTACAACATCACAATTTTTTTTAGCTTCCCGCATTAGATTCAAATGCCCCTCGTGAAAATAACCCATGGTGGGCACCAAACCCACAGTTTTACCCGCCACCCGAGCTTTGTTTGCAAACTCTTTGATTTCCCCTATGGTACGGCAAACCTGCATAGGAACAACTCCTTATGATAATGTCTTTAAAATATAAAAACCCTCCGGACAAGTCCGAAGGGCATAATTCCCTAAGTGCAACCCGTCTCGGTCCCATCGGCTCCAAGCGGAGATATGTCAGCTTTATTTTAGAAACAGCTTATTAAGCGCTTTAGTTAAGATAAACAATAGTTCGAGTATTGACAAATTCATTGCCCAAACCAATTTAATAAATGGTGCGGTTCGTAACGGATACCGCCCAATACTTTATTAATAATAACACACCAATAATGTTGTGGCAATATTTTTATAATTTTCACTACAGTTAAATTTTGTTTGATAAACCAAATTGGCAGTGTTAAATTAAAAGCATGGAACTTATTAAAATCACCAGCACACAAAATTACGTAATAAAAATCGGCAATATAATTGAAGGCGGCAGCGAGTCGCCCGTAAAAAAATACGCAGACCGGTATATTTACCTGGAGAACGGGCGAATAGCGTCCATAACCGGGGCAGGAGATGCTTCATATCAATTTACGCAGCCTACCCGCCCAACCATCTCCCTGGACCTGGGGGGGTTAACGGTATTACCACCCCTGGTGGACTGTCATGTACACATGGCCCTGGACGGCCTGGATTTTTCGGCCGCCCGCCAGCGCTGGGACCAACCAGACGAATTATACACCCAGGTTGGTGCCCAGCTGTGGGATACTCTATGCCATGGTATACTGGCAGTACGAGACGGGGGAGATTTATCGGGTATTGGACTGCGCTACAGGGAACTTGTGGCGAATGATAGTTTACCCGGGCCTATAATCCGGGCCTCGGGATATGCGTTACGCAAGCCGCAAAAATATGGCTCTTTCCTTGGACGGGGCATCCCCACCGAAATGCTGGACAGCACATTGGATGATCTAACCCGGTTAAAAGTAGATCAGATTAAAGTATTGGTATCCGGAGTGGTTAGCTTTCAGGAATATGCCCGGGTGGGACCGCTGCAGTATACCGCCGATGAGCTGAAGGCCCTCGTTGAGGGAGCCCACAGCCGGGGACTGGGCGTAATGGCCCACGCCAGCTCGGACGAGGCTGTGGCCATGGCCGTTCAAGCCGGGGTAGACACAATAGAGCACGGCTATTTTTTAAGCCGGGCTACCCTTGAGCTGATGGCGAAAAATAAAGTGGCCTGGATTCCCACCGTAATACCAGTGGCAGCCCAGGAAGCAAGGGGACGGTTCTCCCGCTTCCTTGCCGGGAAGCAGGAGAACCGTCCCCTTGCTTCCCCCCCTGCTTCCAATGTTATCGCCCAAACAGTGGAACGCCAGCTGTCCATGATCAGTGAGGCCCACGCCCTGGGGGTTACCCTGGGGGTGGGCACCGATGCCGGCGCATCCGGAGTCCGTCACGGTTACAGCTACTGGCAAGAACTGAACCTTTACCGGCAGGCCGGCCTGACCCCCGATGAAATAATACGCTGCGCCACAATAAACAGCGCCCACATACTGGGTCTGGACTGGGGCGGTATCGCACCGGAGCGCCCCGCCGCTATGATTGCCGTATCCGGCAACCCCCTGGCAGATATCGGCAATTTACAAAACATCGCCTATGTTTTTCAACCGGAATGAACAGCACGATGCTGGAAGAGCATATAACAAACGGCACCCCAATGCGGGTGCCGTTTGTTATAGTAACATGTTTTATAAGTCCTCAATCATAGATACGCGCGGTTTAAATGTCTGGCAAGCGGTATCATCGGTAACGCTGGTCATCAGATCAGGATCCGTAGGTTTAACTTGGATGCTGGAAGCTCTACATTCGGTACCTTCCTGGTACAGACAACCTTTTACTGAACATTTAATTCTGGGCAATTTACAAAACCTCCTTTTTAAATGCTTAAAACTAGTTTCTCTTGTTTGTTTTAAAATATAAATGTTAAATTAAGGCACTTTTGGTTTATTATGGATTACCAGGATTCATGTCCACAGTCAAAGGCCGGACTCCTGGGACACGAAAAATTTCATTGAAATAAATTTATTTATTGAAGGAATTTGTTAAAACAATGGAAACCGTCAAGCGTTACTCCGTTAACTGCCATAGCTGTTGAAATATCCTGTTTTTTATACGCCAGCACATCATTTAACTCAATCCTTATTTTCCGGCTTGACATAACACTTAGATATGGCTTAACCCTTATCTATAATTGGATGGTACAGGTGTTTTGGCCAGCAAATTATTATTCATTATATTTACAATTGCTATCATCTTACTTTAAAGCTGACAGTACATCAAGAGTGTATAACCGGCTAGCTGTTTTAGCAGCAAAGATAATATTGACCCGCGTTTTTCTACCATTATACCGCCATTTACAGTAACAGTACACGCATTAATACAACTCTCCACCAGTCGTCTATTAATTGTCTTATGTTTATTTATATTACTTATTATCTATTGACATTGATTTTACCTAGTATTATTATTAGTGCTGAGTTATGTTATGTTGCTTTTTGTAATGCAACATAACATAAAGCAACGACAAGTCATGTAAAGTTATTTATTACAATGACAAACTAATAATCAATTAACTATATATTTAGCTGGTATTCCAGTGACGAGGAGGTGGATAAATTGGAAACTGCATTCACTTCGCTCCCGCTTATTATTGTGCGGATTCTTGTATTAGCATGTCTTTCCATAATTATAGACGCTTGCCTGATAAAAGCATACCTTTACCAATCAGGCAACAACCATACCAAAGCAGGCGAATATCGCGACAAAGTTTACATAACTCTAATGTAATACACATTGGCAGCCGCTTTATAAGCACAAAAAAACAAACATAATAATAGTGTATATGTTATTAAATCACATCCACAAAAGGGGAGAGCAATTTGAATATTAAACCGATTAAACACCTTTTAGTGCTTTTAATGATATTAATTGCGTCGGCACAGCTCGCCGGATGCAGCGGCGGCAGCCCGAAGGAATCCCCCGGGGAAAATTCCGCCGCTGAACAAACGGATAAAGATAAGGCCGTGTTGTTTGCTTACGTAGGTGCCAACATCAAAGAGCCGGTGGTTGAATTAGCGAGGGAATATGAAGAGAATACCGGCAACAAAGTGGAAATGACTTTTAATAATGCGGGGGCTTTGATCAACCAGTTGGAAACCACCGAACGCGGAGACATTTTTATGCCCGGAGGCATTACCTATATTCAAAAGGTCCAAGAAAAAGGATACATTGCCGATTATGTAAGTCCTATCGCCTACCATACACCGGTAATAATTGTTCCTCGGGGGAATCCGGCAAAGATTCATAATATAAACGACCTGGCCAAACCGGGAGTGAAACTGGTGTTACCGGACAAAGAAGCTACTGCCATCGGACGTACCGTTTATAAAATGTTCACCGAGCTGGGTATCGCCGGGGAAATTGAAAACAATACACTAACCGTGGTCGAAACGGTACCCAAGGTTATAACCACCATTACCATGGGTCAGGGTGATGCAGGAATTGCCGAGTACAGCAACTACTATAAAAACCGCGATAAACTTGATTTAGTGGAAATAGACCCGGAAATAAACGCCCCTGAGCAAATACCCTGTGCCTTGCTGACATACTCAAACAATAAAGAACTGGCCAACGACTTTCTTGACTTTATGTATAAAAATGGTCCTGACGTATTTGCCAAATACGGCTTTCAAACTAAATAATCATGATAATTGCTCGTTTTAACGTATACTATGCGGTTTTCTGGCTGGTTTTAATACTAATGACAGTGTTCATGCTGCTATTAATCGGCGGCCTTTTTATTTATGGTAATTGGACTGCTATAACCGATATATGTCACAACGCGGAATTTCACTTTGCGATTATCTTCACCCTGTGGACAACCGTGCTGGCTACCCTGCTGGCAGGGCTAACGGCTATTCCATGCGGTTACCTCCTGGCCCGGTATAACTTTCCAGGCAAGGTGCTGGTTGATACCCTGATGGATGTACCAATTGTTCTGCCACCCCTGGTTAGCGGAGTAGCGCTATTGATACTCTTCGGACCCATTCTTGGTGATAGTCTGGCCAAGATCGGCCTTGACATAGTGTTTTCCGAACGGGGTGTAGTGGTGGCCCAATGGTTTATTGCTACACCGTTCGCCATAAAAACTTTTAAAAATGCTTTTTCCAGCATTGACCTGCGGCTGGAAAAAATGGCCCGCACTTTAGGCTACCCACCCGAAAAAGTGTTTTTAAGGGTTAGCCTGCCGCTGGCTAAAAATGGCTTATTGGGGGGCCTTACCATGGCTTGGGCCAGAACACTGGGTGAGTTCGGCGCAACAGCCATGCTGGCCGGCATTGTCAGAATGAAAACCGAAACACTGTCCGTGGCTGTGTTTTTGAATATGTCCATCGGTGACCTGCAATTCTCCCTGGTTATGGCGATAATTATGTTGCTATTAGCCCTGGCACTGTTAACCATATTAAAAATTGTCACTAAAACCGAGGTGCACTTATGAACAACTTACTGACAGTGCGCAACCTGCACGTTAAAGCAGGCAATTTCGCATTGCAAAATATTAACTTTAACCTTAAACACAATGACTATATGGTTATCCTCGGTCCCACCGGGTGCGGCAAAACCCTTTTACTGGAAAGCATCGCCGGTCACCACACCCCCAACAAAGGCGCTATAATTATGCAGGGAAAGGATATAACCAAGTTGCCACCTGAAAAAAGGCAGCTGGGTTTTGCTTATCAGGATAACCCTCTGTATCCTTTTTTATCGGTCAGGGAAAATATTTTATTCGGTGCCCGGGCCCGGAAGTTGGAATCAGATAAGCAGACCCTCCGGTATATGGAGCAACTTATTGAAACAATGGGATTAACCCATTTACTGGAAAGGCCGCCGCATTTTTTAAGCGGTGGAGAAAGACAGCGGGTATCACTGGCCAGAGCCTTACTAACTCGCCCGGCCCTGCTGCTATTAGATGAACCACTTTCGGCGTTGGATCCACAAACACGCCTCTTAATACAGAATTTATTAAAAGAAATTCACCATAAAGAAAAACTTGGTATTATTCATGTAACCCATGATTTCACCGAAGCCATGCATCTGGGCACTCAAATCATACTCATTAAAAACGGCCAAATTGAACAGGTAGACACCCCCCGGGATTTATTTTTTCGCCCCGCCACACCATTTGCAGCACAATTTCTCGGCAGGAAGAACATTACCTCCCACAAAACTCGCCAACCGACCGGACAAGCAAGCCTTAAATGTCATGACGGGCAAATTATACGGAGTTCACCTAATTGCTGGCCGGTATTCGTTGACAGTATATCTTTCAACGGATCATACGTAGAAATTTTATGCAGCGGCAACGGTTACTGGAAAGTCATTATACCTTTAACCAAATGGCAAGATTTAAATTTAGCCCGGGGTGATACCCTGCAACTGTCCATCAACCCGGAGGACATCAATATAAGCTCCTCCGAATCACATATGGAACAACCCGGCGTCAGCCTATAATTTCTACTGATCGTTATACTTTTTAACCTGACTAACTTGGCGTAAGTCTCCCACTTCTATAAGTGGGAGTACAACGCCAACTAAGTCATGCATTTGCAGTTCTAAAATTCAGGGGGAGTTGAATCTCCCCCTGAATTAAGAACTTGCTTCAATAGCATGCCAAATAATGTATATTATACATATATCAGATTTTCTAAATATATTAAAGGAGTGACTTGATATGGAAATACCCACAATATTTAAGAATTTAGAGCCATATATAAACGACATTTTACAAGAACCTCAACTAAGCGACGCTACTGTTAAAATTACTTGCAGAGCACTAACCGTGCAAGAGGCCATAGGTTCACCGGAAAGAAACGATTTCCCCCTGCAAAAGGGCAAGGAAAAGCTTATGCAGGCAAACATTGATGGCTTTGCGGGCCAAGCGTTTACAGATATGCCCGGTCTTTACGAAGGAACTCTGGAAAATGCTCTGACCATGCAAGCCACCAATAATTTTCGCCGTGCGGTTATTATTGCCTCACTGAACGCGGCACTAAGAAAACTTGGCCGCGCCTCCAATACCATTCACTGTAGGGATGCCGGGCCAAAGGAATGCAGTTTACAGGCCGTTCAACTAGTCAAGCAAACCTTTGGACACCCCAAAATTGCTGTGATAGGACTACAGCCCGCCATCGTAGAGCAACTGGCCGGTCACTTTGAAACAAGAGTCTTTGACCTTGATCCCGATAACATAGGCCACATAAAATGCAATGTCCTCATTGAAGACGGTGATATTGACCCTCAGGAAATTGAGGCATGGAGCGACATTGTTTTTGCCACGGGAAGCACCATAGCAAACGGAACCATTGACCCATTTATTAAAATGAAAAAGCCCGTGTTTTTTTATGGAACTACCATCGCCGGAGTCGCCGATCTTCTGGGTCTGAAAAGATTTTGCCCGACGTCTGCATAAACATCTGTTCAGCACATTCATTGCCGTACTCAACTAACTATAGGAAATTAGTTTCGAAAAAGCTTTTTTGTCTTTAGCTTCCTGCTTAAGCAATATAAAATGTATTATACAGACTAAAATGCAACATTAAGAGAGTTCCCCCTACAAATATTGAATCCATGCTGAACATTTTAAAAAGAGTACATTTTAAAAAAAGGCTGCTCCGGCCAGAGTATCCGGCTAGGGCAGCCTAATTTACCTATCCTGAAAAAGCTCAAGTTGCTTTTCTTCCGGTATGCTTTCAACTGTCATTGCGAGCACAAGCGAAGCAATCCCAAACTGCGTAAACAGCCCAACATGAGATTGCCACGTCGCTTCGCTCCTCGCAATGACAGACTAAGCTAATTTTCATCCTCTGATGGTGCCGTGCAAGCGGCATGGATGTCTTTTATTGAATAACCATCTATTGCAACGGACAAAAACGGACAATTTCCACAGTGAATTCTTTATTTGCAAAACAGGGATCGATCAATGTGTTCCAAGCTGTTTAACAGCTTTAACCGGTAACCGCCGTTGTTCCGGTAAAGGATATTCAGACACCCGTAATCCTGACAAATATGAAAAATGTTATGTAATGGCATTCCTAGTAATTGACTGATAATAACCCGGTTAACCCCGGCATGACCTACCAAAAGCAGATCTCCGTCAACACTGTTCACTAAGCGATTAAAGGCAGTCATAATCCTGCAGCTAAAAGCGGAGAAACTTTCACCGCCGGGAGGAATGTATCCTGCTATATCGGCCCCGCGCCTGGCGAATTCAGCAGGATTTTTTTGACGCATATCTGCAAAACTGCGCCCCTCCCACTCACCCAGGCAAATTTCCCGTAAATCAATGTCGGCCACGGGTGATACTGAATGCACCTCGGCGATTATTTGGGCTGTTAGCAGTGAACGGCTAAGATCACTGCAATATATACCCGCCAGGGTTATGCCCGCCAACCGGTCCCGCAACATCTCCGCTTGCCGCACCCCGGCGCTGGTCAACGGGAGGTCAATTTGGCCAATGAAACGTTTTTGCCGGCCTGTATCAATCTCACCGTGCCGCACCAGGTAAATCAACATCGACTTTATATACCCTCCTGTCCCATTCTTTTAGCCACGTATCCAATTGCTTTCCCAGCACCTGCTCAACATTTTTTTTAATTGATTCCGCCCGCTGCCAGCGCTCCCGCACCGCTTGTTGAACTTCAGGCTCGGCGGCAAAACGCTTCATGGACTTCATAAATCTATGCTCAAGAGTAACTAATTTTTCACCACATAATAACTTGTCCGCCAAATAAACCAGCTCTTTTTCACCAATCCTGACACCGGTTTTTAAACCATCCCCCATGTGACAGGCTACAATCCCGGCCACCCGGGGAAAGCCCATGGACGCCAGCAAACCCGCACCGGCTACAGCATGATTCGGCATTCCTTTACGCACGTCATGCAATAAGCCTGCCGCCTCAATTAAAGCAGGCTGCAGGTCGTATCCACACCGGTTAAGACATATGCCCAAAGATGAGGCCAACGACGCCACGGCCCTGCCGTGAGCGATCACCCGGGGAGGAGTACCGGCCGACCGAAAGATAACCTCACATTCCATTTGGTCGGGTATGTCAATGGCCGCAGCACGCTGCAAAAGACAGCGGTAATCCTCCGGCGTGTCCATATCCAATAGCACTCCCCGGTCGGCCACCTCCACATCAAGGGCATCCACCTCGTGCCGGGCAAGGATTTCCCGCAAGTTACCATCCGCCGAACAGCTTAAGATCTCCCCAATGTATTTACTTGAAATCAAAGGGGGATGGCCCCGTTTTCCGGCAAAACAAGGGTAAACAATGCCCGCCTTGTTCTTCCGCCAGGCGTTCAGCAATAATTTAACGGTTTGCGCTCTTACCAGTGGATTGTCGGCGGGCAGCAGAAAGAAAGCCTCCGAGCGGGGTGGAAGACCGGCTATACCGGCGCGAACGGAAGAAAACATGCCCTGCCGGTAATCGGGATTATAAACAGCCGGCAGGCCCAGTTCCTCCAGCACAGGCTGCAGTTCAGTCGCCCGGTGGCCTGTCACCACCAGCACCTGACGTATATCGGCCTCGAAAAATATGTTTACAGCCCTGGCCATGACAGTGGTTCCTCCCAGCGGCAAAAGGGGCTTGAATTTACCCATGCGGGAAGAGTAACCGGCCGCCAGCACCACTGCGGCTACACTGCTCATGACATACGCTCCGCTCTGAATTTGATTAATTCACCCACTATACTCACGGCGATTTCCTCAGGTGTTTGAGCACCTATGGCCAAACCGATGGGGCTGTGCACCAGCGCCAGTTCCGCACTATCGTAACCTTCATTTTCCAGTGCATTGTATATGGCATCCCGCTTGGTTTTGCTGCCAATCATCCCTATATAGCAAGCTTTGGAACGCAGCGCCCGTGCCAGCACTGTTTTATCATGCGCATGGCCCCGGGTTACTATAACCACATAACTATCTTCGTCAACCCCTAAGTCGGCAAGATCCGCGGCCAAAGTAGGCAATACCACCACCCTGTCGGCATCGGGAAAGCGCTTCCGGTTGGCAAATTCCGGCCGGTCATCAAGCACTACTACGCTGAAATCCACCGTTTTAGCCAGCCGGGCCACCTGCAGTGACACATGGCCGGCACCGAAAATATAGACAGTACCATAACTGCTGATTTGTTCCACCAGGAAACTGCGATCCCCCAATGTCACCACCTGCGGGTAACGGCTTTCGGCCACGCGCAGCAGCTCATCCATTTCAGCAGGTTGTGGGGAAAATGTGCCCACCGGCTGTCTTTCCGCAACCACCAGGCACTGCCTTCCGGCGGGTGCGTCTACCTCCCCGTCGGGAACGGGGCTGATCAGCACAGCCCTCCGCCTGGCTGTCATAGCATCGCCCAGCGAACGATAAATGTCCAGTAAATCTACCCTGTCCGCGCTCATATAATCCAACAGTACTCTGAGGTGACCGCCGCAGATCATGTCCATCTTATCGGTGATTTTTTTGTTCAGATTAAACTCTTTAACCAGGGCTTTTCCCTCTGTCATAACCCGGGCAGCCAGTTCGATAACCTTGGCCTCTACCAAACCACCGCCAATGGTACCGATAATTGAACCATCCCGGCGGATGATCATTTTAGATCCCGCCGTGCGCGGAGTAGAACCGTAATTGGCTAGAATTGTGGCTAAAACAAAACTTTCGCCCTGCTCAAGTAAACGTAAAACATCCTGAAAAATTTTAACCATTAGTTAACTCCTTCTAATTCGCCATGGACGGGCATTCCACAACACCGGCCATACTCCGCCGGTAAGCTGTTCCTTCATATATCAAGCACTACTTGGGGAACGCAAATCCCGGATTATTCGCTTGGACGGTTTCCAGAGCATCCCGGACCGGTCCGCTTCAATGGGTGCCAAAGTCAAAGAACCTTGCTTGATATTTTGGGCAACCACGGGGATGGATAGCAGCGCTTTTTGAATAGATGCCGTTATTTTTTCTCCGGCCCAACCGGCCAACCGGGCTTTTACGGCCAGATGGTCAACACCGCTGCCAGATGAAATGGTAGCAGTAAAATCAAGCACTCCCATTACCGCAAACAAAGCATCATCCAGCATGGACATGCTGAGCAGGCCGCCCCCGGCTAAAGGAACCCGTCCTTTAACCCGATCCTTCACCGGGGCCATGCGCCTCAGCACGGTGCCACAGGGACACGGGCCGGGGATGAACCGGGCAAGATCTCCGGTACGATACCGGATCAGAGGCATGCCCCTGCGAGTTAAGGTGGTGAAAACAACTTCACCCTCTGCACCTTCCGGCAGCACTTCACCGGTTACGGGGTTAACTATCTCAAATATGAAGTCGGCCTCTCTCATATGATAGCCCGCCAGCGCTGCGCATTCCAACCCACCGCCCAGTCCCATTTCGGTCATGGCGTAGTGGTTGAACACCCGGCAAGGCCACCTCTTTTTAATCCAATTGACGATGGCCCGGGGAACATGGTCGGTATTCAGTATTACATTTTTGATATTAACCTGGAATTTGCTTTCACCCGGCGGTTCATGACAAGCCAATGCCAGCACCTGGGTCGGTATCCCCAACAAAGTGTCTACCTGTTCTGCAGCCATTACTTTCAGGGTGTATTCGGGATCCCTTATAATGCCGTGCGGTACGGGCATAATATTCATGCGCCGCACGCTTTCCGCAAACAAATCGCCAACGCTTCCGGGCCGCTCATAGGGAAGCAGGATCAGCACCTTATCACCCGGCCGGGCAATAACGGTCATGCCATGGTGAAAATAATCTTTCGTCAGCTCCTGATCGGCAGCCGTAAAAAAAATCCTTTTGGGCAAGCCCGTAGTGCCGGAGCTTTCCAGGGTGACCACCCGCTTTATTTCATCCTGGGAACAGCATAAAAACCGCAATGGATTTTGGCTGATATCATTTGCCGTTGTAAAAGGGAGACTTTGCAAATCTTTTAATGAACTGATTTTATCCGCAGGGAAACAGCCCAAAGCATGCCGATAAAAGGAGCTTTTTTCACGGGCCAGAGCGATGGTTTCCTGTAACTTCATCAGCTGATAGTCTTCGATCAGAGCAGGGGTCAGCCTCCCTGACTCCCCGGCTCTACCTGTTATTTTATTGAAAATCCACTGTTCCAAAGGTGTTTTGCTAATCAAACCGCCTACCGCCCCCTGTAGATGGATCTGCCCTGATTATCCGTAAGGTTATAGGCACAAAAAGGGATAAGCTTCCCGTCGGGAGAAACCGTGTGAATACAGCAGTCCTTAACCCGTTCCAGGTCAATGTTCCACACATCCTGAAAAGCCATGC
The DNA here is from genome assembly GCF_000233715.2 of Desulfoscipio gibsoniae DSM 7213. Lineage (GTDB taxonomy): Bacteria > Bacillota > Desulfotomaculia > Desulfotomaculales > Desulfallaceae > Sporotomaculum > Sporotomaculum gibsoniae. Next base: position 253,589 of record NC_021184.1, on the reverse strand, counting down.
CCGAAATGCAGAAAGTATGGGTTTTAGCCCTTTCCAAGAATAAATCCATACTATCCGGTTGTTCATTTTGCTCAACGCCACCGCATTTACAACTGCCTGCTTGCCGGCTTGGCAATAGCTGAATTGCCGACCAGTGGTTCGCTACAAATTTCCTCGCTTTCCTTGACCCATCAACCGCCAGCTCCGGCGTGCAGCAGCAACTTGACGCTTGCCGGGCGGGGTCATGCCTGCTAGTGGCCATTAGCCCTCCATCCGGCATTAAAATGAAGTTGCCGTGAAATGAGCACAGGGCGTTTTCACAACCCGGCGGACGGAAATTTTCTATTTTAATCCGGCCGGCCGTTTGATGTTCAATATTACTAATAACTTCCGGCAGGGTAATGCGCATCCGGTCCGACGGCGGCTGGGGATAACGCCCGAAGTAGCTAACGGGTTGGAAATGCACCCCCCGCACCACCGGCAACCATTCCAGGGCCAGGTCGATGATACTGCCAAGATTATGGTCATTAACACCCGGAACCACGGTAGGCACCAGAATCACTCCAATGCCCAACTCCCCGCACAGCCGAATTGTTTCCAGCTTGGCGGCCAAAAAATCGCCGCCCCTCAGTTTACGATATATTTCCTCTTGCGTCCCGTCAAACTGAAGAAATAAAGAGGCAAGCCCGGCCTGTTTCAAATCTTCCAGAAACTGCGGCTCACGGCTCAACCTCAGGCCATTGGTGTTGAGCTGAATAAAGCCAAAGCCCATGTCCCGCCCCATGGAAACCAGTTCCGGTAAATCATCCCGCATGGTGGGCTCACCGCCGGAAAGCTGGATATTATATGGCCCCCCAACGTCCAGGAGACGCTGGTACCAGCCCCTGACGGTTTCCAGGTCGGGGTCCGGGGTAACCTCCCCGGAATCGGCAAAACAAAAAGAGCAGCGCAAATTGCAGCGGCCGGTTACTTCCAGCACCGCAGTACAGGTATGCTGGCGGTGGTCGGGACAAAGGCCGCAATCAAAGGGACAACCACGCTCAACCCGGGTTAGAGGGACTTTTATATCAGCCGGAATTTTCGGTCTTACCCAGGACTGAAAAAGCGGCCGGCCACGCCATACCGGTACACTAAAACTCCCGTGCTCCGGGCAGTCCTTTTCCAAAAACACCTCATCTCCCCGCGCCACCCGCCTGGCCGGGATTTTACTCAGGCAATAAGGGCAAAGACTTTCCGTTACCGAGAGAACATGCCCTGCATCAGTCATCTTTTTCACCAGCCAAGCCGACCCCGTGGGTAAGCATAATTTCCTTAACCTTGTTGTAGGTTTCAATAACAATACTGCTGCACCTGGGAGAAACGATTTTTTCCGCCAGGTCTTCGCCCAGGATATCCCCACAGTTAATTCCACCATAAGCCTGGCCGATTTCCCCTTCAAACCATTGCACCAGCTCATCGACCATCAGCAAAAACTCATCGTGTTCCTTTTCCTCCGGCGTTCCCCTGCCAGCGTACAAACTCAGCAGGCAGACGCCGCCGGTAAGCGCGCCACAAGTTTTACCGGAAAACCCCAACCCGCCGCCCAGGCCTGTCATGGACCGGATCAAGCCGGGATTATCTTCACCCCGGCTTTCCAGGCCAAGGGCAAGCAGTATCTGGCTGCAGTTAAACCCCTGGCGGTGCAATTCCAGCATGCGCATTAGTTCATTAGTCATGGCGACAATTTCCCTCCTTACTGCTACCGGGCTTTTTAGCCAGGACTAAAACATACCCCGGCCGGGCTTTTTGAACTGTATTTTGAATCTCCTCACAGGAAATGGACTTATCGGACACACAGCCCCAGAACATGGCCATGGAACCATGGGCCAGGATTAACCTGGCGGTTAGCTCACCCAAAAGCCTGGAATGATCTTCCCATAAGACAACTTCAAAACCCCGGGCGCTAATTTTTTGGATCAGTGTCTGGACGGACATAGCACCGGTCAAACAGCCGGTCAAAGGAAGTTTACGCAGCTCATCCACCCCCGCCGGGTTACGGGCGTAAACATCGGTAATCACCAACCACCCGGCGTCCTTCAATACCCGGTAGAATTCCGCCAAAGCCTTGTCCGGGCTTTTCATCACGGAAAGAGTGCATTCCGCAAAAACACCGTCCATTTCTCCATCCCCGAAGGGTAAACTTTCTCCGGCCGCCTCCACAAGCGGCAGGCCGGGATGCCTCCGGCGGCCTTGCTCCAGCAGCACAGGGGAGGGATCCACCCCGACGGCATCCAGATGGTAATTGCATATCAAATGCTCCACCGTGGCACCAACGCCGCAGCCCACATCCAAAACCCTGGCCCCGGCAGCAAAGGAACAAAAAGCAAGTGCCCGGTCCGTGATTATAAACCCGCCCGGCCTGATGGCATCTCCAGTCACATCCCGGATCGGTCTACCCTCGTACAGCGGGCACGATACAGTAGAATGCACTACCCTCACTCCTTCAGTAGAAAAGGAGACACACCTTCCTACTATCAATTATCGCAACTTTTATACATACTCAGGAAAGGAATGTCCCCTCAAATTATTTGTCTTCCAAAGTTTTTTCCACTTCCAGCATCTTACCCAGGGCCAGTTCCTCTGTAATTAAGACAAACCCGCATTTTTTACATTTTAACAATTCCACCGGAAAATCACTGCCCATATAGGATACCGTAACCTTGCCCGACTCCATCGGCATATTGCATTTAAGACACTCAAAAACACCTTCCGCCTGCGTATCTTTACCAGCCACTTTTTCACATCCTTAATTGGGGACATTCATATGTTGGGAATATTCACATGTTAGAGACATTCATACATTGGGGACATTCATACATTGGGGACATTCCTCCGAAGGAGGTGTGTCCCCTTTCATTAACTGGAGGTGTATTCCTTTTCCTTAACTATTACCTTCTACTTTCATCCGGTGCGAGTAAACATTATGGACAACAAACCCGTCCTCCTGCCGGGTATACTCCACCCAATAAGTAACGCTTACCGGCCTGTGACAGGCCATAACATGACCGTTATTGCGATTTAATAGTTTTTGGCCCGTCCCTTCGGCATGTTCTATCACTTTCTGAACATCTTCCTTCAAGATCAGGCGATCCTCCATGATTTCGCTCACTTCGTCGGGAATAATCAAATTGATTGCTTCATACGAGCTTTGCTCCACCGCCAACTTATCCCCCCAAACTTCCTTGAGCATTGTATTTTTAAGCCTGGCTTTGTTTTCACGCCTCTGTGAATAGCCCGGCCCTCGTTTCGCTGCCGAGATCATGTCTGCCTCACCATAAATCAAATCCAGGAGGTGGTATGTCTTTTTACCCTTAGCTGCAAAATTATCCCGGCACATGGCGCAGTAGGCCACATAATCGGCAGGGCTTTCGTCGATACGCCGCCTGATGGTATCATCCGCCAGTTTTCGGTTGGCAAACGACATCAAACCTCCGTATCCACAGCATTCCGTTGTTTCGCGACTGGTCGGTAATTCTTCAATTTCGATACCGAGCTTTTGTAATATATTTCTGACGCTTTGGTGGACATGTTTTTCATGCCTGGTAGTACAAGCGTCCTGCACAGCCACCAACCCCGGCTTTTGCGACACAGCAATCTCCGGCAGGCCAATTTGGTCATATAATTCCCATAGAGATACAATATCAATCTCGGGTAAGTACTTCTTAAACATCTGATAGCATGTGGAACAGGCCAAAATCAGGCCCGGTCTCCCCATTTCCTGCCACTGATTCTTTATTTCGTGCAGCCCCGTCTGAAACAGCTCGGTTCGCCCGGACCATTCCGCCGGGGCGCCGCAACAGCGCAACATCAGGCCAACCCCTCCGGTAACCCGCTCCGTCAAATCAGCATAAGCCTTGATCACATGGTCAGGCTTGGAAGCGCTTAACTGGCATCCCGGGAAAAAGATGTGGCTGCTTGACTCGTAACCCGGTTGGTGGCGGGTCAGCATACATAGCTCACTATTGCTGAAATCCATGTCTCGGATGGGAAAATCATGGGTGGAAGGCGGCATTTTCCCTTTTTTAAACATCTCACTTCGGGCTTCCCGGCACAGGTCCGCCATGTTAAAACTTTCCGGGCAAACCTCCTGGCAAAGGCCGCACAGGCTGCAGGAATTTATTAAAGTGTTGGCTTCGTGCAGCCCCATGATCATTTTAAGGTTATGGCTAATTTGGCGAACATACTTTTTAGGATAAGCTTTAAAATGGTCCAGGTAGGGGCAGGCTTTCACGCACTCCAAACACTGGCACACAAGGCAGCGCCCGGCTTCCATGATAGCTTCCTCCCGGGTGTATCCCAGGGCAAGATTGGCCGGTACAACAGCAGGAAGCGGCTTAGCCCCCTTGGTGCCGGTAAAAAGTCTGGTCCGGTAAGGCCCCTCATTTTCACGGGCAGCGGTCAGTGACACCTGCTGAAGGTAACGGTCAATGGATATGGCGGCCCGTCTGCCGTCGGAAAGGGAACCAATGGGCGAATACCCGGACCCGCGCAGCAGGCCGCCCCCGGCAAAAACTCCATCCAGTCCGGTGGCCAGGGTAACCGGGTCAACAATAATCAGCCCCTCCCGGTTTAAATTCAAGCCGGGAATGTCCAAGGCAATCTTCCCGGAGCCCAGATAAACTGCATCAAATTCGCGGCACAAATCCATAATGGAAAGTGTTTGCCCCACTGTGGTGTTAAACTGAATTTCTACATCAAGGGAATCCAGTACAGCGGTATCTTCCTGAATAATCTGCCGCGGTAAAACCTCCGCCGGTATTTCCCACAGTCTGCCTCCTAAACGATCAGTGGCCTCGAAAATCACTATACTGTAGCCCTTTCCGGCCAGGTCAACGGCTGCCCCCAAACCGCTCAGCCCTCCGCCAACCACCGCCACCCGCTTATCTTTTTTTGAGGATATGGTAAGCTTAACTGGCGGGGCGGAATTCATTTCAACGCAGGCTTTCTCCAAAGCAGCTATGGAGATGGCGTCTCCTGCCTCCTGCCGCTTGCAGGCAGCCTGACAGGGATGGTCGCAGACACGACCAATAATCCCGGGAAAACGAACGGTTTTACTGAAAATCTGCCATGCCTGATCAAAATTTCCAGCCTTTATTTCCGCCACAAAACTTCTTACATCCACATGAACGGGACAGGCTGTCATACAAGCCGGGGGGTGCTCCTGGGTACATTTTTCTTCAAATTCAATTATCCGTTTTTGATCCATTTTACCCCACCATTTCCACTATAAAACACAAGCAACCTAAAACGAACTAAAAGCAGGGATAAGGTAAGTTCATTTTAGGCAAATTGTCTCATTAGTAAAATTTAAATTTTTAATTCATAAATAAAACATTCCTTGATTCAGGTGGGGTTAAACCCCACCCGAATCTTAGAAGATGCTATTTAGAGAATTCAGCACTGCTTGTCTGCATTAGTTAGAGACTTCCATTAGTTGGGGACATTCCTGTCCCCAAAGAAATACCCTAGCTCCAGCAGGTGTATCCCTTACCTTTTTCAAAAAAATACCCAAACTTCAGCAGGTATGTCCCCTTTCTTTTTGAACTAACCAAGTTTACTTCAGGAATATCCTTTTTTCCTAGTATCTAATAAGCTGGGTTTTTAATGGGCCGTTTGACCACCGGGATTTCTTTACCCTGTAAACCGGCCAGTATCTTCTTCGGCAGGGCCGGGAGCTGTGTGATCCGCACACCGCAAGCATTGTAAATAGCGTTACAAATAGCAGCATGCGGTGAGGTCAGCGGCAGTTCACCCACACCGGAAGCACCGTGCGGGCCATGTTTACGCTGGTGGTTCACGTAGATAATTTCTATATTATCAGGAACGTCCTTGACGTAAGGGATACCGCAGGCAGCCATGCTGGTGTGCTTCTTCAGATCTTCGAAATCTTCGGTAAGCGCAAGGCCAATGCCCTGGGCCAAACCACCGTAGATTTGCCCGTCAACAACTGTCTTATTAATAACTTCGCCGACGTCGGCAGCCATGGTCATACCTGCGACCTGAGCCTTGCCGGTCTTGGTATCCACCTCCACTTCCGCCAGGAAGACACCGTACATGTATATGGCAAAGGGTTTACCTTGACCTTTTTCATCGCAGGCTGTGCAGTTATCTGCAGCTGTGCTCCACTTGCCTACATATTTGAGTGGTATGCCTTTGGTCACTGCTTCGTCATAGGTCATGTAAGTCCCATCGTCTTTCTTCAAAGCGTTGACCAGCTGTTCGCAGCCGTTTACGGCGCTGTTACCAATGACCACCTGGGAGCGGCTGCCGCCGGCCGGTCCGCCGGCTGGAGCTAAGTTCATATCGTTCATAACCAGCTTAATTTGCTCAGGCTTGATGCCCATTTGCCGTAAGACTTCATGGGAGGTAGCCAAAAGACCCATATCAGCACCCTGACCATGGTCCTGCCAGTTGGTGCTCACCTGAACCCTACCGTCAGCCAACAATTCCACCCATACTTCAGCACTGTCTACGCCGTCCAGCCCACAACCATAGACACCGACAGACACGCCAACACCACGCTTTTTCTCCGGCGTGGAAAGCGCTTTAGCCTTCTCCAGAGCAGCCTGGTACTTGGGCCGAATCGCGTCGATTAATGCGGGCAAGGAATATACTTCAGGATCATGACCGGAAGGGTTGGTGTCGCCGGGACGGTATGCGTTAATATAGCGCAGTTCCAGCGGATCCATGCCTAATTTTTCGGCCAGAACGTCTATTAAAGTCTCGGAGGCAAAAAGGCTTTGGGGCGAACCGTAACCTCTAAAGGCGGAACCCCAGCCATGATTGGTGCAAACCGTATAGCCAACTCCCTTGATGTTTGGTATACCATAACCCGCACCAATGAACTGAGCACCCCGCAAGGTGAGGAGATCACCAAACTCGGAGTATGGGCCGTGGTCGACAGCATAGTTATGTTCCAGAGCGATAATCTTGCCATCTTTGTTGGCACCAAACTTAACGTCCATAAAGAACGGCGACCGCTTGCCGGTATAAGTAATTTGCTGGTAATAGTTAAAGTTCAGGAAAACAGGTCTACCGGTAGCCATACATGCGACCCCTACCAGCGCTTCAATGGTGGGACTGAACTTATAGCCAAAGGTGCCGCCCACACCCGAGAACTGAGACAGGAACAGATTTTTTCCGGCCTCTAGACCAAGTCCTTCGCCAATCATAAGCGCGTGTATATCCAAACCAATGCTCTTGGATAAAATTTGCAAGTTACCGTTGTCGTCATAATAAGCAGCGGCAACATCCGGCTCAATGGGCAGGTGAGGCTGGCGGCCAACAAACAGGTCTTCCATGGATACCACAACATCTGCTTTTTCCATCAGCGGCGCGGTATCTTCGCCCTTTATGTTTTCCTGCTTAAAGTAAACGTTCGGAGTTCCGGGGTGAATTTCTATGGCGTCGGGCTCCATGGCGGCAGGTGCACTCATGTAAGCCGGCAGCACTTCCAATTCCACATTGACTTTTTCCACTGCGGCCTGAGCATGTGCTTCGGTATCGGCGCAAACAATGGCAATGGCGTCACCATACTGGAAAACCTTTTCGTCGCACAGGATGGGCCGGTCATAGCTGTCTCCCTTATTGTTCGGGAAGTTTAGGCCGTTGACGCGATTTTTGCCTTTAACGTCTTTGTGCGTGACAACTTTGTAAACACCGGGCATTTTTTCAGCTTCGGATGTATCGATGGATAAAATCTTAGCGTGGGAAACCTGAGCCTGAACCAGTTTAAGCTGCAGAGTACCGGGCGGCATTTTGAGGCCGAAGTCAGCGCCGTAATCAATGGTGCCGGTAACCTTGCCCACAGCCGAAGGACGCGGGTAATCGGTGCCTAAAATTTTACCATCGGCCGGCATTTGGAAGCTTAAATCAGCCACGGTTATTTCGCCGCGCATCAGGCGGGCGGCGTCCATCACCGCGTCTACCTGGGGCTTATACCCCGTGCAGCGGCAAACATTCTTATGCTTCTGGAACCAGGTACGTACCTCTTCCCTAGTCGGATTGAGATTTTCGTCAAGCAGGGCCTTGGCGGAGACAATAAAGCCGGATGCACAAAAACCGCACTGGGCGGCACCGTGTTTGACCCAGGCCAACTGCAGAGCATGCAGGTTGGTGGGGGTGCCAATGCCTTCAATAGTGGTAATAATAGCATCATCGGGAACCTTTTTCATCTTGGTGACACAGGACAGGATAACTTTGCCGTTCATAATGACCGAACAGGCACCGCACTGGGCCTTGCCGCAGCCAATCTTGGTACCGGTCAGATGCAGCTGCCCGCGAAGAACATCCGCCAAAGCAGTTTCCGGATCAGCAACCAAAGTCATACTGGCACCGTTAATGTTAACTCTTTTCTTAAGCATTAATTCATCTCCTTATATTAAATGTTTACTTGTTGTAACACGTTGTTTAAAAATATTGTTAAATACCTTTGCCAAAGCCGCAATCAGGATAACGGCACTCACGACAGTTGGAACAAAGACCGCCATAACCCAGGGAAATAATATCCCTGCGGGTAATCACTTCACCAGCCAAAACCCGCGGCGCTATTAAATCAAATATACTGCTTCTGTGATACATAACACACCCGGGCAAGCCCATTACAGGCAGTTCATCAATATAAGCCATCATAAACATGGCCCCCGGCAGAGCAGGTGCCCCATAGCTAACAATGCGCCCCCCGGCGGCAACCACGCCCGCCGGCGTTACATCATCGGGATCCACCGACATACCACCGGTAACCAGGATCATATCGACCCCCTCTTCCATTAGTTCCTTGATAGCCACTACAATCATATCTATACTGTCGGACACTAAAATCCGCCTGGTAACTTCGCCGCCCCACTCGGCCAGTTTAGCTGTCACTACCGGCCCAAACTTATCCTGGATGCGCCCTTTGTACACTTCGCTGCCTGTGGTTACCAGCCCGACCCGCATGGGTCTTAAGGGTTTTATCTCAACCAGGGGAAAACATTCCCGGCAGATATGCTCTATGCCAGTAATAATTTTCTCTTCTATAACCAGCGGAATAATGCGCGTACCGGCCACAATCTTATTCTTTTTAACCAGCTGGTTTGAGTGCAGGGTGGCAAACATAACCTGTTCCCGCTCATTAATCGCAAACAAAGCGCCGGTATTGATTTTTAACAATCCGTCTTCTGCGGCCAGCAAGCTAACCTTTCCTTCACTAGGTTCCGTTAGGGTAACACCATTACCGGCTGCTGCCGTGGCCATGCGCATCGCAGCCTCATTTTCGTGCAGAACTCCTTCACGCATTTCCCAAACATAGAGATGCTCTTTGCCAATATCCAACAGACTGGGAATATCCTCAGGCTTAACAACATGTCCCTTTTTAAATAGCGGTTTTTTAAACTTGCCGGGGACAATTAGGGTGAGGTCGTGGCAAAGCACCATCCCTACCGCCTCCTGTACCGGTACAGATTTCATGATTACAGCCCCTTTCACAAGCGCACGCAAAAAATTAAAACCCTTACTGCCGCACCTTCAACAACTTATCAATTACCCTCGTCCTAAAAACAGCCAGGCATAAACACCTAAAACATAAACCTAAAACAATAAAAAAGACCGGAATGCAGTAAAAATACAGCACCCCGGCCTTTTAAGACCAAAGTATTATACTGTACTCCTTTCCGCGTTGGGAGGCCTGCCGGTTTCCCGACAAACCCTATCGGCCAGGCCATCATAGCTGTTACCTTAGACAAACCTGACTCGGAGCATATGCAATTGACAATGTTAAACAATACCTATAGAATCGATAAAATCGCAACTAATAGCCCGCCTACTGTAATTACCAACGCTCAAGCGTCAAAAATAAACCGGAGTGCGAAAAAATACAGCACCCCGGCATGACCAAGCACATACTGTACTCCTTTCCGCATTGGGAGGCCCGCCGGTTTCCCGACAAACCCTATCGGCCAGGCTATCATAGCTGCTACCTTAGATAACATAGCTCGGAGCAATTATAAGTTATTGATATTGTTTAATGTTAATACAAGCAAAATCCATGCTAATTTTACAAAAACACAATATGACTGTACAAAATGTTATTTTTATTATACTAAGACTTTTACATGAGTTCCATACCTGTCTCAAATATGACCACTGTGCAGTTCCACTTTGATACAGTTGCATTAAAAAGATACGTATTTATTGCTGGCAATCTTGGTTTAAAACTTATAATCAGATCCAGTAAAGTGTTTAATAATTATAAGACTCTATATTTCTACATAATATAACTTGTCATTATAAAGCGCAAAAACTATGCCGGGCCTATATTTTTATCAGATAAAAATCAGGTTATGCTCTGACAAACACAACCTGATTTTACTGTGCTATAATATTTCTATATCCTTATATGCGAAATATTACTTCTGCTCCGCCAGCTTGTTTATTCCTGCCAATACCTTTTCCGGCCTTGCCGGGAGGTGGGTGATGCGCACCCCGCAGGCGTTGTAAATACCATTAATGATAGCGGCATGGGGGGCAGTCGTAGGCAGTTCACCGCAACCTGCAGCCCCGAAGGGCCCTTCCTGCCGCGGAATTTCAGTGTAACCCAGCTCCAGATCATCTGGTACATCCTTGATATAGGGGAATCCACAGGCAATCATGTTGGTGTGTTTATCCAGATCCTCAAAATCTTCACTTAACGCCAGCCCAATACCCTGGGCCAGGCCGCCGTATAACTGCCCGTCTACCGCCAGCTTATTGGCGTGTTTACCCACATCGGCCAGCATAATCATTTTAAGTACCTTGGTTTTACCAGTTTGCATATCCACCTCCACCTCGGCCATAAAGACGCCGTACATATAAGTAACCACTGGATTAAACTGGCCTGTCTGAGGATCAATACGGCTGCACAGGTGGGCTGTAGAATAGCTCCCCATATACTTGGTGGGAATATTCTCTGCCACCATGTCATCATAATTACGGTAAGACCCATCGGGCTTTTGCATAGCGCCGAGCAGTTTTTCGCAGGCATCCACAATAGCCCGGCCAGTCATAAACTGGCTGCGGCTGGCCGCCGCCGGCCCGCTGTTGGGACAAGTAGCGGTATCATTCATCACCAGTTTTATTTTTTCCACCCCGATACCTAATGGCCGCAGGGCTTCGTGAGCCGTGGCCAGGGTTCCAATATCCCCCCCCTGACCGTGGTCTTCCCAGGTATTGAAAACGGTGATGGTACCGTCCGGATTTAACTCCACAGCCGCCTCGGATACGTCCGCACTGTCACGGCCCACGTTATACGTACCGATGGCAATGCCTACGCCCCGCCTCTTGTCAAGCGAGACTTCTTGCTTGGCCCTTTGTAAAGCATCTTTATACTTGGGCCGGAGCATATCTAATAATCCCGGGAAGGGATGGACATCCAACTCACAGCCGCTGGGAGTGGTACTACCAGGGCGGTAGACATTTATATAGCGAAATTCCAGGGGATCCATACCCACTTTTTCAGCTAGTTTATCAATCAGCACTTCACTGGCGAACTCACTTTGCGGAGAACCATAGCCCCGGAAAGCAGAACCAAAGGCATGGTTGGTGAATGTACACCGGCCCAGGGCGCGGATGTTGGGGATATGATAACCGGCACCTATACAGCGGGCCCCCTTCACAGTGAGCAGGTCACCAAACTCAGAGTAAGCTCCGTGATCAATAAGAAAATCGTGCTCCATGGCTAAAAGCTTACCATTTTTATCCGCCGCTAGCTTGAGGTTGATAAAGAAAGGCGACCGCTTACCCGTATAAGTTATTTGCTGATAGTAATTATAGCGCATAAACACCGGTCTGCCGGTGGCTATGCAAGCCACTGCCAACAAAGCTTCCATAGTGGGGCTCAGCTTGTAGCCGAAACTGCCCCCCATGGGGTTTTGTACTAGCCGCAATTTTTCCGGCTCAATCCCAAGTCCTTCATATAGCATCCTGTGGTGTGCATGTAGGGTAATGGACTTGGAATGGATGGTTACCCGTCCCTCATCATCCAAATAGGCAAACCCCACATCGGGCTCAATGGGCATGTGCGGCTGGCGCTGAACGTAAAAACTATCCTCTACGACATAATCGGCCGCCGTCATAATTGGTGCAGTATCTTCCCCCTTCATCACTGGCTGCTCAAAAAACACGTTGGGTGTGCCGGGGTGGATTTCCATAGCGTCCTCAGCGGCAGCATCCAAGGCATTCATGTAAGCGGGCAGCTTCTCATACTCTATCTTGACCTTTTCCGCCGCTGCCCGGGCATGATCTTCGGTATCTGCGCAAACCATGGCTATAGCGTCCCCGTATTGAAATATTTTTTCATCACATAATATGGGACGGTCGTAACCGTCATTTTTACTCCACGGGTACAGTACAAATCCAAAAATACGGTTATTCCCTTGTACGTCTTGGTGAGTAAGTACGCGGTAAACACCTGGCATTTGCTCGGCTTCTGACGTATCAATGGAAATTATATTGGCGTGCGACACTTTGGCCTGGGCAATGGCAAGGTGCAGCGTATCGGACGGTAGTTTTAGCCCCAGGTCAGCCCCGTAATCGCAAGTCCCCGTCACCTTGGCCAGTGCTGTGGGACGAGGGTATGCAGTGCCGAATATTCTACCGTCTTCAGGTATTTTAAAACTTAAGTCCTCCATACTGATTTCGCCCCGCAGCACCCTGGCCGCATCCATAACGGCATCCACCAGTGGCTTGTAACCGGTACAACGGCATGCGTTGCGGTGCTTTTGGAACCAATCCCGAACCTCATCCCTGGTGGGGTTTGGGTTCTGATCAAGTAACCCCTTGGCCGAAACAATGAAGCCGGGAGTACAATAACCACATTGCGCCCCTCCGTAGACTATCCAAGCCAGCTGCAACGCATGCAAATTTGCCGGGGTACCAATCCCTTCAATGGTCACAATAGATGCCCCATCAGGCACGCGCTTCATTTTTGTAACGCATGATCTAATTACCCGGCCGTTCATTAAAACCGAACAAGCACCGCAGGTACCCTGGCCGCATCCAACTTTAGTACCCGTCAAGTTTAGCTGGCCACGCAACACATCGGCCAACGTATCATCCGGGTGTACAAATACAGTCACAGGACAGGAGTTAATATTAAGTTCTTTTTTATGCATTCCATTACCACCTCGCTAATTAATTGTCAATATCTCACAGCCACCAAAACACCCGCTGAATACTTACCAATTTATCGCGAGTTTTTCAGGTTTAGCCGTGCACCATGTCTAACTGTTGACCATATAACATTCGGCCCAAGTTAATAATAAAAAAAAGGCCAAACATTGCGGAATAGCAAAGCTTGGCCTCATATATAGACATGAGACTTATTTAGCTCTACTTTCCATAATGGGAGGCAACAGCCGTTTCCAGCCGCACCCTATAGTTCTGGTTGCCATACTTTATCAGCTACAGGCAACCAAAATCGTAGAGGCACATATTTCGACAGTATTATAAATTCAACATCTATAATAAAAACCCTGCCGAAAAATAAAAACATATGACACTAATCAGCAAAATTTGGACGCGCTTCCCCTGCTTCCTTGACGGTGAAAAACCTCCGCGGTAAAATATTGTGTTATATACTTTAAACGTAAAGACGTTAAGGGGTCAAAGCATGGAAAGAAGTATAGAGATGCAGGATTCCCTGCAGCTATTCATAGCATGATTGTTTTGAGATAATTATATTATTATTTGCATATAGTGGAGATGATTACAAATATGTATAAAATGTTATTTTTAGCGGAAAAACCTTCGGTAGGCAGAGACCTGGCCCGGGTATTAAACTGCCATCAAAAAGGAAACGGTTATCTGGAAGGCGACCGGCATATCGTGACCTGGGCACTGGGCCACCTGGTGACGCTGGCCGACCCCGAGGCTTATGATCAAAAATTCAGCGCCTGGCGGCTGGAAGATCTACCAATTCTGCCCCCCTACTTAAAGCTGGTGGTGATTAAGCAAAGCGGCAAACAGTTTAATGCCGTTACCACACAAATGAAAAGAAAAGATGTCCGTGAGATTGTGATTGCCACCGACGCAGGTCGTGAGGGTGAGCTGGTGGCCAGGTGGATTATAGAAAAGGCCCAAATCAAGAAGCCTATTAAACGGCTCTGGATTTCGTCGGTTACCGACAAGGCCATCAAAGACGGGGTCAGAAATTTAAGAAAGGGTAAAGATTATGAAAATCTTTATGCCTCAGCCGTTGCCCGGGCCGAGGCTGACTGGCTGGTGGGCATCAATGCCACCCGGGCTTTGACATGCAAACATAATGCCCAGCTTTCCTGCGGCAGGGTCCAGACCCCGACCCTGGCCATCATTGCTAAAAGGGAGCAGGAGATACAAAATTTCTTGCCCCAAACATTTTACGGCATCACAGCTAAAGCCGGTAATTTACAGCTAACCTGGCAGGACAGCCAAACTAAGGACACCAGAATTTTTGACCGGGATAAATGCTCAAAAATACTTACGTCCATAAAAAATAAAAACGCTATGGTTTCAGCGGTCGATAAAATCTATAAGAAAAGTTTTGCCCCACGGCTATATGACTTAACAGAACTTCAAAGGGATGCCAATAAACTTTTTGGCTACTCGGCAAAGGAAACTTTATCCATTATGCAGCGGCTGTACGAGCAGCACAAAGTTTTAACCTACCCCAGAACCGACTCACGGTATATTACCACGGATATAGTGGACACCTTAAAGGACCGGCTGACAGCCTGCAGCGTGCCGCCATATGCCAAACCGGCGGCCAAAATACTTCGTAGCCCCATCAAAGCCAACAAATCCTTTGTGGATAATAGCAAAGTAACGGATCACCATGCCATTATACCGACTGAACAGCCGGTTTTCCTAAATAATTTAAGTGATACGGAAAAAAGAATATATGACCTGGTAGTAAAAAGGTTTTTAGCTGTTTTATATCCCCCCTTTGAATATGAACAAACCACCCTAAAGGCCGGCATCGGCAATGAGCACTTTATCGCCAGGGGTAAAGTGGTGATCGCCCAGGGCTGGAAAGAAGTGTACAACAATCTTTTCGAAGATGAAGAAGATACCGCGGACCAAATTGCCGAGCAGGTATTACCGGCTTTAAATAAAGGCGATGTCTTGAAAATATCGTCCGTGTCCCAGACCCGGGGAGAGACCAAACCGCCGCAGCCGTTTAATGAAGCCAGTCTTCTTTCCGCCATGGAAAACCCGGCCAGGTATATGGCCGGGGAAAATAAAAGTTTAATTCAAACCATCGGTAAAACCGGTGGGTTGGGAACCGTAGCTACCAGGGCCGATATAATTGAAAAACTATTTAATAACTTTTTAATTGAAAAAAGGGGTAAAAATATATTTATTACATCAAAAGGCAAACAACTGCTCGATTTAGTCCCCGGAGATTTGAAAACACCCGCTTTAACTGCCCAGTGGGAACAAAAGCTGGAGACCATTGCCCAGGGAAAGCTTGATAAAAACATTTTCATCCGGGAAATGAAGCAGTATGCTGGCGTAGTTGTTAATGAGATCAAAAATAGTACAAGCAAATTCAAACATGATAACCTTACCGGTGAAAGATGCCCCGATTGTGGTAAGCGCCTGCTGGAGGTCAATGGTAAAAAGGGCAAATTACTGGTGTGCCAGGACAGGGATTGCGGTTATAGAAAAGGAGTCAGCAAAATAACTAATGCCCGGTGCCCCAATTGCCATAAAAAGCTGACCCTGCACGGCGAAGGAGAAGGACAAATATTTGTCTGCAAGTGCGGCTACAGGGAAAAGCTCACTGCCTTTAACGAGAGAAGGAGAAAAGATAAGCAGGATGCCTCTAAAAGAGATGTGCAAAAATACCTACGGCAACAAAAGAACTCCGATGAAGGGCTGACCAACCCCGCCCTGGCAGAGGCCCTGGCCAAATTGAAGCTGAAGGAATAAAGGACTGCTATAGACAAAAAGCCCCTTAACCGGGGCTGTTTCTTTGTATGCAGCCCTTCACATTCAATTCTTTATATTTTGCTTGTAGTGTACTACATCATTTAGTACAAACATAACGGTGTCAAAATCCAGCACATGTCCCCGCAGATGCATATTAATGGACCTTAGTAGCTTTAATTAGCTGCCTGCCGCCCACCTCTTCCCAGGTTGCTGTGGAACAACCGGCAGCAGCCAACCATGTTTTATACTGTTCGAAGGTCCATGTTCCCCCGGAAGCCGTGTTAATCAGCATATTTACCGCAAATAATGCAGGCATAACGCCTGTGCCCCGGATCATATCATTGATGACAATTTGTCCTCCCTGTCCTAGTTCGCCTGCCGCATCTTGAAACAGTTTTCTATTCTCCTGCTCACCGTATATATGGCATACATTACCAAGGAATATCAGGTCATAAGGTCCCGGCGGCAAACCTTTGGTAAAATCACCTTTCACCATTTTAATGGGTAAACCTGAATCCAGTTCCGGTTGCATCATATCTATAACCTCAGGCAGGTCCAGTACAGTCACCCTGGCCCCCTTGACGGCAAAAGCAATGGCGTAGGTTAACGGGCCACCCCCAACATCAAGAACCCTGGGGTTTGTAGGCAGTTCTTTTAAGCAATAATCTATAATTGGCGACGCCGACTTCCGTGCATGGTGGCTCATTGCCTTGATGAAGTGCTTTGTGTGTCCGGGTAAATCCTTTTTCGCAACCGGTTTTCCACTATGCATTACTTCCGGTAACTGCGTCCATGCCTTCATTATATTGTAAGTATGCATGAATGCAAAACCTGTATACTGCTCGTATTCAGAATTAAAAAAGATATTGTCTGCCTCCTCGGTGAGCTTAATTTTTTCACCATCGTATTCAAGATACTTTAAAGCAATCAAAGCTTCAATAACCGTCCACATAGCCCTGCGGTCGATTTTCGTCCTAACAGCCAATTCTTCCATGGTACAGGGATTATTCTTCAATTCTTCAAATAATCCCGTTTGTACAGCCGCGCCAATAATCAAAAATTCCTGCGGCAGCTGAAATGAGCCGGTGTTTGGCATTCCCATCATCCTCCCTTTATTTTTTTTAAATGTTAAGAACTATAGCACTTTATTCTTAAGATTACTTGCATCTTCAATAACCGGATCTTCCTAATAATGTACAATTATTTTATTATGGCACATAATGATCTGAAGAAAAACATCAAATTGAACTATTACCATGAAAACAAATCTTCATCCTTCTGCCGGTGTACGTTAGCACCAAGAGCTATTCATATCACGGAAATTTAAAAGTGGCTTGTTGCATTCGTTCATTACAAATCAGCTATGCATTTTATGGACATACTAAGCGATATATAACATTACCCAGAACCGGAGGAAGTATTTTGTTTATACCAAAACGGGTTTTCTTTGAGCAGGCGGCACTTGATTACCCTCTGGGTCAGCAGCTGCACAAAAGATTCAAGGGAGACGGAATACCCGTTTCCATGATCGGCAGTCACAACCGGGTGACGGGCATACCCGGCAAAACGCCCCGGGAAGCCTATCTGGAGTCCAAACGCACCCTGGTGGTGGGAGTACGCCGTACGCTGCAGTTTTCGCCGTGCAAACCATCGGCCCACTACCAGCTTCCATTGAGCACCAGCTGCACCGGCCAGTGTCAGTACTGTTACTTGAATACAACACTGGGCAAAAAACCATATATAAGAGTATATGTAAACATTGATGAAATACTTGAGCAGGCAGAAAAGTATATAAAAAAAAGGGCCTCGGAAACCACTTTATTTGAGGGGGCAGCCACTTCCGATCCCATCCCCGTGGAACCGTATACCGGCTCACTGGCCCGGGCTGTAGAGTTTTTTGGGCAACAACCTCTGGCCCGTTTCCGTTTCGTTACCAAGTTCACTGATGTAGATACGCTGCTGGATGCCCGGCACAACGGGCATACCCGTTTTCGCTTTAGCATCAACACCGACCACATTATCAAATCTTACGAACAGGGCACCCCGGTGGTCCAAGCCCGGTTAGGTGCCGCCCGGCGTGTAGCGGAGGCGGGTTACCCCCTGGGTTTTTTAATCGCCCCTATTTTCAACTACCCGGGCTGGCAAAGCGATTACACCGAACTAATCCGCTCCCTGGCAGAGGAGTTACTGCCTGCGGTCGGACCGGACATTAGCTTTGAATTAATTTCCCACCGGTTTACAGCATCCGCAAAAAAACGCATCCGGGAGGTGTTTCCGGACACCACCCTACCTATGGAAGAGGAAGAGCGTAAGTTCAAATTCGGGCAGTTCGGCTACGAAAAGTACGTTTATCCAAAGGAGACGCTGGAGGAGATGGATGAGCTGTTCCGGCGGGAGCTTGATAAGCACTTCCCCAGTGCTAAAGTGAAGTACTTGGTGTAAATAATATTTTCATTATTTTTAATGGTGTTGTTGTTACTTCCAGAAGAATGTGTTACCATCAGATATAAATATAAAAAGATTAAAAGCCTCACCCCAACTGGTCAAGGTAGGCTTTTTCCTAAAATTATTTAAATTGGATTACCTAAATACTATAAAAATACTGTTTAAAAAACTAAAACCGTGGTAAACTATACTTGATAGAATTGCGGCTAAATCGTGCAACCTGGACGGTGTATACGGTCCTAAACATGCCTTAGTACCCATTAAGGGGAAACGTGGAACATGAAAGGGTGTGCGTGATGCCGTTATCTTATTTTTTTAATCATTTTTAAACCCATATTGCTTTTTTGTATAAAAACACTTAGACTTTCCGTATCCTCCCGAATTATGTATCGTCGGATGGAACCTGTTATAACATCTGCTGCTTGTAGAGCCTTATCCCGTTCAGAGGAAACATGGGTAAGGTTAATTTTTATGTCCGGATAGATTTGAATTATTTTTTTATATAACTGATTCTTAAAAACTTTTTCACCATATTGATCAAAAAATACATCAAAACAAATATCTATTGCATTAGCCCCCGTGCTGGTAATTATGCCCTTAAGAAGTTCAATAGCCAAAATCATATATATTTCGGTTTGTTTTAAACCGGCTACATCATCTTCCAGCATATATACCGCAAAAATTTTTATATCTCTTGGCTTATATTGCTTACCAATTTTAACTTTAGCAAGGTTATCCAGCACGACCTCTTTTACTTTTGGAAAGCCCCGGTGTATCACACTATCCTTAATCTCCGGAAGATTTATCTTTTTCCCCCCAGTTTTATTGGACCTCTTGATGTAGCCCCTGGTTAATTTTATTGCATCTTCAATATCATGCCTTTGTCCAACGATTGCACCCATAACGTATGCTTTTTTGAAAGATTCATCAATAAATACTTCCAAACGGCTCACCACTTTCTGGAATGACTGTATGGTCTAAGATATGTATAGGTTGGGCCGTTATAGGTAAATTGCAACCGTTTAACTAAACCATGCTTCTCCAAATCCACCCAGGAATTGCTTCACTACTAATTAAATTTTCGAGCTCCATTTTATAGCCCCATCTTTGACCATGAAGAGGTAAATACCTTACCTGAAAAAAACATTCGCTACTACTTATTCTTAATATTTTAGATGCGGTACTGGTCATTCAGGCGTACAGAACGTTGCTCGGATTTACCTCTCTTGCCTTTTAGCTTTTCAAAACGTAGACTCTTGAAAGCATAAAGGTCATTTTCGTTCCTTACGGCATCAATTACGACCATCACGTCAAAAAAGCCTCAACAACCTCAGGGGGATATTTATGGGCCCCTTTTTCTTCGGTGTATAAGGCTATTAGCTTCTTTGATTTAAATTGGAAACGCAAACCGTTCTCTCCATTCAAATTATAGCAAGGATTTTTAAAATACCCAAGTTAAAATTCACCCTTGGGGTGAATTGTTTTAAATTATTATTATATCAATAAGTTAACTAATTGTTATGTAGCGATTTTTATTACATGCCACATTTTAGATTTGGTTTGTTTACTTTATTTCGCTTTTGTCCCTCTCCGATATAATTTCCTTTAGGGTTTCAAGGGCACTTTTTTCGGTTGGGTCGTTGGTACCAAGTTGCCCACGGAAGGCAACCGAAAGAATATTTTCGTTTAAGCGTTCAATAAGATTATTCAAATTAATTAAAGCTTTAATTTCTTTTTCTATAGATATCTGCTTTTTTACTAAGGAAGTAATGGTTTTAATCTCACTTTCAGGTGGTATTGGAACTGGCAACATCAATAGCTTTTTGGCATTAATATTTGCTTGGCCAACCTGCTGAGTAATTTGAGATTTTAAAAACATCTTTCCTTGATAGCTATTAATATACCAGCAGATATATTGTCCGAAAAATTCTTTTTTATATAAACTAATTCTAATAAGGTAAGATGCATAAATCATTTTGTTATGTTCAGATCTAACTAAAGCGGTCTTGCCTACTAGTTCATAACTATTAGTTCTATTAAATAATAAATCATTAGTCTCTAGTGTCAGTTTCTTTACATCCTCATGCTCTGATTGTAAATATTTTAAATCGTTTAATTGAATTTCACCATCTTGTATATTTCCCATTCTTAATACGGGAATTCCATCCACGTCATCGCTTGTTTTAGCTGATGAACCATATGTTGAAGTTTCAGTAATTTCCCCCAACCTCACCCAACACCAACCTTCTGGCAATTCATATGGCGTTTCAATTGGTGGAAGTTCCGCTTGTTTTCTACCTTTACCATTACTTAGCTTGGCCTTTTCTTCCTTAATCCGCTCCAGTAGTTTTTCAGCCGGTTCGGTATTGGGGGTTTGTTCCCGCCATTTCTTAGTTAATTCCCCCCGGAAAGCTTTGGCTAAAATGACGGCCCGGCGGTCGGCAAAGGTTTCCCGGGCCTCGTCGATTAATTCTTTGGCCTGGTTTATTTTATCAAGTAGGGATTCAACCCGGGCAACGATACGTTTTTGTTCGGGCACAGGAGGTAAGGGGAAAGGATATTCATTTAAAAAATTTTTAGGAACGCGTTGCTGTCCCACAGCTCCTGTCATTACAGCCTTAGCCTGATTTCTAAAATATTGAGATCGTACTAAATAATATAATAGATGATTGTTTAATATTTTCTTTACCCTTAAAACGTGAAATTCTGTTGAGCCATAGCCAAATCCATTTAATAAATTTTTCGCTATAGCCGCTTTTCCATTCTCCATACAGGGTGTAATTTTAGCAAATAGCACATCGTCTTCTAAGAAACTGGTATATCCTTTTTTTACATCATAATATTTACGAGCCTCAGGTTTTTCTATAATTCCGTGAACATCACTAACAGAACTCATTGGTATAAATGTAGTTAAAAAATCTTCCTCATCATTTTTAGGGTTATACTTCGGTGGATTAATAATTGCAATCTGTCCAAGCCTCACCCACACCCAATTCCCCGGCACCTCATACGGCTGTTCCTCCTCCGGCACCCGCGCTTCTTGCAGCATTTCCTCCGGGGTCAATGTTTTCTTCTTTATCGCGCTCACGCCTGACCCTCCTCGGCTTCTTTTAGTTCTTTAACTACCTCATAAAGAAGCGCCGTGGCCTGTTCCAACTTGGCGATGGCTTCTTCCGCCGATTCTATGGGGTCGGGCAGGTTATCGTAAGAGGAATACTTTTCATCAGCAATCAGGCCTTGGTCCAGGTTATCGCCTTTAGCCCGGATTTGCTCGCGGGTCAGACAGGACCAGCGCTCGTCTTCTACCTTTGAGCGGTCTTCCGCCAGGTAAGCTTTTTCAAAGCCGGCAAAGTGTTCCTCGGTGAGCGGGTTGCGCTTACCCAAACTGGGCATGTTGGTACGCAGGTCGTAAAACCAGACCTCTTTGGTATTTCCCCTATCGGTTGTGCCCCGGATGAAGAACAGCACGTTGGTTTTAACTCCCTGGGCGTAGAATATGCCGGTGGGCAGGCGCAGGATGGTGTGCAGGCCGCACTTGTCCATCAGGTCGGCCCGTACTTTCTGGCCGTCACCGTCTTGGAAGAGCACGTTATCCGGTAAAACCACTGCGGCCCGGGCACCGCCTTTATTATGTAGAGAACGGTAAATGTGCTGCAAAAAGTTAAGCTGTTTGTTGGAAGATGGGAAGGTTAAATCATCCCTGGTGGGGCGCTCCCCGCCTTTTTTGGTGCCGAAGGGCGGGTTGGTTAAAACCACATCATAATCCCGTAATTCTTTGCCTTTGGTAGAGAGGGTGTCACCCAGAATAATTTCCCCTTCAATACCATGCAGCATAGCGTTCATCAGGGCCAAACGGTGGGCGTCCTGCACAAGCTCACAACCCGTAAAGGCCTGTTTCCTCTGAAACTCAGCTTCTACCGGTTTTAGGTCAAAATAGTCATCAGTTTTTTTCCTTACATGCCGATCGGCAGCAATCATAAAGCCAAAGGTGCCGGCAGCCGGGTCGTTGCATTTTTCACCCGGTTTAGGGTCAATTAAACGCACCATTACATTAATTAACGGCCTGGGGGTGAAATATTGTCCAGCCCCCGATTTTTTTTCACTGGCGTTCTTCTCCAAAAGGCCTTCGTACAGAGCGCCCAAACCCTCTTCCCGGGCGCTGTACCAGTCCAGCCCGTCTATGGACCGAATGATTTTTTCTAAGTTTTTAGGTTCTTCAATATTGGTATAGGCGTTGGCATAGATAAGTTTGACACTGCCCCGCCCTTCTTGGCCCAGGTCCACTAATAGTTTGCGGTAGAAATTTTTTAATTCCGTACCTTTCTTTTCAACCAAATCATCCCACCGGTAACCCTCGGGGATCTGGCTTTCTTGCTCTGTTTCTTTCATCATTTTTAAAAACAAAATATAGGTTAACTCGGTGACGTACTGGTGGAAGGTGATGCCGTCATCCCGCAGCACGTTGCACAAATTCCAAAGCTTTTGGACAATTTCCTGTGTCGTCATTCTTTATGCCTGTTTCCTTTCGTCGGGATAGAGTGATTTTATAATTTGGTTAAGCACCTGGTCGATCTGACCGTTGAAAATTTTGTTGATCTTCTTGTAGCCACCGATTTCTCTGAAGGGCTCTTTGTCCAGATCCTCAGGGTTGATTACGGTTTCTTTAATTAACTGTTTCTCTATGCGCTCCAGCCACTTGCGCTGCACATTGGTCCACTTTTGCAGGGCGTATACTTTCTGCATAGCGTTTTTAATGCGCTCTTCATGGCTCAATAACGGGTCGCCCAGAGCCTGCTGGCGGATAAAGCCGATGATGTCCGCAGCTATATCCTGGTTGGTCATTTCCCGCCAGGCGGTGCGCAGGTTGGTCTCGGAGTAACCATGCCGGTCCAGTTCCAGTTTAAGTTCCCGCAGCGCCTGCCTGGTCAATTCCCGCGGCCTCTGGCAGACAATCTGCAAAGCCGGGATGATATTCATATTATCCTTAATAAATCTGGTGAACTCACCCAGGTAATCCTCCGGCTTTTCGGCATTGCCGTAGCCCCTGGTATGGTAGACCAGCTCATCTTCATGGAAAGAAATTAGCTGCTGCCGGGGCTGGTAGCGGTTCTCGTCCAAAAAAGCAAAAAGGTTGGTCCGCTTTTGCAGCTCTTCTTTTATCTCACTGACCGGGGCGTTGCCCAGCCATTTAATAAATTCTTCGGGTGAACGCCCGCCGGCCAGGGTGGTGAAGTCCTCTTTGTCTTGCCCTTTTAGCCGGCGCTTTTTGCGCTGCAGCTTGGCTACGATTTGTTCCACATGGGCCTTTTGCTGCGCCTCGTCTTCCAGTTCTTGCAATTCTTTTACCAGAGTAGTGAAATCCACCTTGGGGTTGGCTACCACAGGCTTCATATTGGTAACCGGCGCCAGCGCCTCATACAGGCCTACAGGGTCATAGATGACAAAGTGGGTTTTATTGATTCTCGGGCACAGGCGGGTGGCCCGGCCCAGCATTTGCTCGTAGAGGATCCGGGAACGCACCCGGCGCAGGGAAACCAGGTTGCATATTTCGGGTACGTCTATACCGGTGGTCAACAAGTCAACGGTTACGGCAATGTTGGGCAGGCGCTCGTTTTTATATCTACGAATCATCCCCACGGGGTCTTTTATGGAGCCCGTGATTTTAGTAATAGCGTCATCGTCAATGGTACCGGACTGCTCTTCAAATTCCTGTTTCATCAGCCTGACCACCATATCGGCGTGATCATCGGTAGCGGCAAAAAGCAGGGTTTTCTCTTCCCCCTCGGGGTCAAGTTCCTTGGCCAGTTCTTTGATCACCGTTTTATTAAAGTTCTCGGTTATGACAGCCCGGTTGAATTTATCTATATCCAGAAATAACTCATCCGGCAGTTCTTCGCTGTTGGTTATCTGGCCGGTTACCGGGTCGTATATGGGTACTTTCTCGCCCTTTTTCCACTTGATGCCGGTTTCCTTTAATTTGGTGCCGATTTGATGGGGCGGTTCGTGATCCACCAGCCAGCCGTCAATCACCGCATCCCGGTAGGAATAGGTAAATACGGGCTTGCCGAATATCTCTATGGTGTGGGGCGCAGGCGTTGCGGTTAGGCCGATTTTAACGGCGTCGAAGTATTCCAGTACCATGCGGAATTTGCTGATATAGTCTTTCTGGTCGCGGAACTCCAGCTCCACTTCACCCATTTCTTTATCCAGGATGTAGCCCCGGTGGGCTTCGTCTACTACGATACAGTCATATCTATCCACTGTGGGGGTGTCTGCATCGTCGTCACCGAACATAATCCGCCTGACCATGCCTTGGACGGTGGCGATATGTACTTTGGTGGTAGCCTCGGGGATTTTATCAGCCAGGCCTTTTAGGTCAAAGATTTGGGTAAAGGTATGGAAATCCTCCAGCCTGGCCTCTTTAAAGGCATCCTCAGCCTGTTCCCCCAGTGCGGAGCGGTCCACCAGAAAGAGAATGCGCTTAAACCGGTCCAATTTAATCAACCGGTAAACTAAACCGATAGTGGTACGGGTTTTACCTGTGCCGGTGGCCATTGCAATAAGGATATTACGCTGTTCCTCGGACAGAGCCTTTTCGACTGCTTTGATGGCGGCCACCTGGTAATCCCTTAAGTTTAGGTAGTCGTATGGCTCCCGATGCAGTTTTTCGGTGGCCAGGTCAATATTTTGCTTAAATAGTTCCTTTAAGCCCTGCGGTGTGTACCAGGCCTGCAGAGGCCGGGGGTGGTTGGTCTTTTTGCGGGCATCCAATAGCCATACGCCGGACTTGGTTTCTAACTGTTTCAAGTATGGCCGGCTGTTAGTGGTAAACAGAAAGGGTACTTTATACGACCTCCAGGTGCCCAGTATGATTTCATCGGCCCGTTGGGTAATATGCTTAGCATAGTTTTTAACTTGCTCCATGTCAGCAACTACGTCTTTGCTTTTCTTTTTGGCTTCAACCAGCCCGATAATTTCCAAACCGGCAAACAGGGCATAATCCACCGGACCCGCCTCAGTGGGCCACTCAGCAATAGCCAGATTGCGGTTTTTCTCCGGGCGCGTGCCTTTTGACCAGCGTAAATTTTGGGTATCGGCTTCCCAGTCAGCGGCCTGCAGCTGCTGGTCAATCAGCTTGCGGGTTTCAGCTTCGGAAAGTTTAATTTTGGCGGCTGCTTTTTGCGCCCGGTCATGACGTTTTGATTTTTCTTCTTCGGTAAGTGCAGCCGCGGCCTTTTGTTGGGCCAGCTCTTCCTGCAGCCTGGCCAGTTCGGCCTCAAAATTTTCGGTCTTCCGGCGCAATAGGTCTTGCAGTTCGTGAATATCCTGCGGTTTTTCAGGCTGTTTAAAGGGTGACGGATTAAAGGTCCAATTATCGTAAGTTTGCACAAACCAAACGGCCAGGCGGTAGGCAAAGGTCATTTGGGTGGTGGCTTCCTGAACCGTGCCGTAGGCTTCGTGCGTGGCTTTATTGCCGGCCTTGCGTATAGAGTGGAACATATCTATTAACCGGTCGGGCAAAGCACCGTCGCTTTTAATCAAGCTAAGCCTGGTGGTTTGTTTACCGTCATAAGGTTCCTCAAGGTTTTCGTAGGAAAGAATAATTTTAGATAATATTTCCCCAAACATTCTTAATTTGATTAAAGATGTATTGGGGTCGGTATGTAAGTTTTTTTCAGCTAACTCACCCAACTGGGCCAAAGTTGGCCATCTGGGTGCTAAAAAGGAAAAATTACTTGGGCTCATGTGTATTCCCTTCTTTTATTATTATGGAATGCCAGGCACATGATGCTTTTACATATTTCTGCAATTATGTCATAAGTCCTGTTTATTTAAGGGAGAATGA
The DNA here is from genome assembly GCF_000233715.2 of Desulfoscipio gibsoniae DSM 7213. Lineage (GTDB taxonomy): Bacteria > Bacillota > Desulfotomaculia > Desulfotomaculales > Desulfallaceae > Sporotomaculum > Sporotomaculum gibsoniae. The sequence continues at coordinate 227,356 of NC_021184.1, read as the reverse complement.
TGTATTACCATAGTAACCCAAGATGTGACAGGTTAATATTTGAGAAAGTTACGTTTTACCATATATTGTTATTTATTTAGAAGAATAGGATATATTTTACAATGCATATTTTTAAATAAAAAATGGGTGAGCATTGTGTATTAGTGATCCTATTTTCAATTTACTCTTCAGCAAGGTTAGCCTTTGCAGAGGTCTATTAGTACTCGGTTCTAGCTATTGGGGATTATGAGAATTATCCTTACGTAAATTTAACTTTCGAAGATGCCAACTATTTTGATGACTATTTAGAAAATCATTTAGATTAGAGAAAAACACAGTATGAGGTTGAACCTAATCCTGATGGCTCAGGCGATGATTATAAACCGACTGAAAGAACTGCCATTGGGGTTTCTTTAGGCAATTTTAAAGACGGCGATAGTATTCCACAAGCAAACCAGAGTGATTTGCTTTACTTTATGGGACATGCTGTATATTTATTTTGGCATGACTTGTGTTCTTAAAGCAGATATCAATCACAGGCCGTTTAAAGCAATATCGACCGGTTCGTCCAATTCAAGGCATCCCCCGCGCAACTCTAGCGTATCCTCCCCTTGAAATGGCGCACTTCTATCACTTGATCAAGCCGAAGTTCCCAAAAGGTTGCCTGAACATATTTTCCGTGGCTTTCCCACTCATTCTCCCGCAGCGGTGAAACGTCAAATATCTTCTCCCATGATTTTCGTTTTACCTTCAATTGCTCATCGGACGGCAAGCTTTTGTACCATTTATCCTCGGCTTCATATTCCTGTTCGTTTGAACAATCTCTATAATAGCCATCATTCAATAAAAGATGCCACATGTCCTCATTGCTGAGCAGTACGTCTTTATCCGGCACTTCAAGTTCAATACAGACCTGATTTCCGCTATAGCTGCGAAACTCCATGCGACGCAGATCGGGCTTCCGATGTTCCCACTCCACGGTATGCCACGCCCAAAACGGATACTTCACGCCCGCAGGCGGTTGCCCAACACGCAAGACCATTTGCTCCGCAAGCCAATCATAAGCGGGACCAAAGCCGCATTCGGTAATCAGTTCAGATTGTGCCGGATCGCAAAAGAGAACCTTTTCCGCTTTTAACTTCACATACAGGCTTTCCGGCTGAATTGACCATAAAAGCATAAACTTCTCCTTACAATCCTAAAATATCGTATTTTTTGTCACGTTTTATGCTTTAACTATCATACATTGCGGGGACGCTCCTAGTGCTTTAGGTGGTGCAAGCAGCACGCTCAGCAGGAGCGTATTTCCTATTTCTTTACCGGAGCGGCTTTGTATTCGTTAATAGGAATATCAGGTAAGCCCGCAAAAGGGAAAGCTTTGCGCAGACTAACAATAAAAGCTTCTTCATGTAGCGTTTCATATGTTACTTCCTTGAACTGGTAACGGATGACCATATCCTTCACAAAATGCTCTATTTTGGGGATAATAGTCTCAAGTTTCGTATCCAGGTACATCTCAACCGTTGACTTGTTCGGTTTAGGCGTATTAATGCCGTACTTGAGTTCATCAGGCGGGTTCTTCTTTATTGCTGGTCCCAGAATGCCTTTGAGATTCTTCTTGCATGCTTCGAATTCCTCTTCCAGTTTTGATTGAACACTTTGTTTGAAACTATCCAGTTCTGTCTGCAACTGCTCCAAATCTTTGATAAAGTCATTTTTATGTTGTTTTAACATCACCGTACCATAACGGCTTCCAAGCGATTTCAGATATTTGTCCCGTAACGCTTTTACCTTTTCATGCATAGCTTTTCCTGAAAGATCACTGCCAGATCTTATAAGTTGATAGGAAGCTTTCAAGCGATCTTTATCTTTTTCGTCAGACGCCAAGTTCAGCAATTCTTGAGGTATTGAAATCGTATGCCTAGTTAAGTGAGTCCCTTCCAAACTGAGTTCGACGAACTGAATATAGCTTGAATACACATTTACTTGTCTAGCTAAATCGAATTGCTGAGGGGGACACTTTTTAAGATCAGACTCTATCTCCTCCATATCTTTAATACTAAAGGTCTCATGGGCTATTTCAGGTTTGGGTACACCAACGACAGGCGGTTTATTCGCTACAGTATTTTGTTCCAGCATTTCACCAAGTACTAACTGCGGTGCAATAGCACTTAGCAATTGATTAGCCTGTTCAAGGCTGATAGCAACTGAATTGGGAGCAAAGGTGCTATTACTAGTTGGTTCTTCCTCAACAAGCCTAGGAGTTGGGGTGAAAAACCAGGCTTCCTCATCCGCAATGAGCAGACCAACTCGTATACCGGGGCATTTTCGAAGGTAAATGCCTTCAGTATCAAGGTGTTTGATCGCCTCCAGATCTCCATACCCTAACCGATAGACTTGCGGATCTGGGTCTAGAATTATTTCTAACGCTGCCGCACTATTCTGCTTCTGATAGACTGATATTGCTTTGGCCACTGAAAGCCATATACCTGGAGCTATGTATACTACTCGTTGATTGGCATTGCTGACGATATCGGCCAGCATTTCATCGGTTAGCATTTGAAAAGTTGCCAATTCTATCACCGCCTGACTGTTTTCTGCTTAATAGTTTAAACCTATGCTTAATATCGTCTTCGGTAAGATGCAACGTTTGACAGGGCTTATCTTTTTTATACTTCTCATTGCACCGCCAAATCGTGCGGCGGTATTTAGTGTTGGAGCCCCAGACCTTGGAGCCGTAAAAGCCACCACATTCGCCGCAAATGATTTTTGCCGAGAATGGGCCATGGCAACTGACTGGCCGGCCGAGCTTTTTGTGCCGCTCTATTTCAGCCTGCAAACTTGAGAAAAAAGACTGCCGGTTTGGAAATTGATATTGAAGCCAAAAGCCAGGAGATCATTGATTCTCTTGGGAGTAAGATAGACTATTATAAGCAATATCTTAAAACAGCTAGAAAAGAGAAAACATCGGATTACGAGGCTTTAAATACTCTGTTCCGCGAAACACTTAAAGAAGTCTGGGAATAGTAGCTATAAAGGAGTATTCACCATGGATATTCAGTATATAAAAGATAAGCTAACTTCAAGCGAATATGATTTTCTAAGAACAGACCCGCACCTTGGAACGAATATATTAATTCTTACTACTGCAGGGTCTATTGCCTATGGAACAAATGTCGACACCAGCGATATTGATGTCAGAGGCGTTACAGTAGAAATTCAATTTAGTTACAAATTGCCGGGAGTAATCAGGTTAAAACAAATTGATATACTATTTCATTTGTTTCCTGATCCGTTAGTCTGTGATACTTTAAAAGGAAATTGATAAAGCTTCATCTCCGGTGTTTTGTCAGCATAATATAGAGCACCAGCTTTTTCATCTATCAAGATTCCCTCCCTGGATAAAATCCGACAGGCCTTTGCGTTCCGATTTCATACCATTGGCAAGAGCCAGTGCTTTTTCCCATGTCTTTTCCGTTTCATACTTAAGAAATTCATACAGGGGATTTAATTCCTCAGCCTCATCATACTTTTGCAGGCACTCAAAGTACATCCGCTTATCCTCGTCATAGACGATGAGGGGCGGGTGATTATGTATCATGAGATAGTAATTCATGAGTGTCCTGCCAACACGTCCGTTACCGTCTGCAAAGGGATGGATATACTCAAATCTCGCGTGAAGATAGGTAGAAGCTTTCAAAACGTCCTTGCCCCCATATTCATTTACTTCAGCAATCAGCTCCGTCAATTCGCTTTCCACATTTTCCGCAGCGGAGCCGACCTCATGGACACCGGTCACATAATCATGCTTTTTAAACTCGCCCGGTCGTTCCTCATTTACGATATACCTGCGCTCATCGTATGTCCCGCCAGTGAGAATTCTGTGAATTTCCTTGACCAGCTCTACACTCATAGGCTCCCTTTTTATGATTTTTTCTTTTAAAAACTCATAGCAAAGCTTTTGATTTTGCTGTTCAAACAAGGCACGGGGACTTCCGGTATAGCTCACCACCTTACCGTTTTCAAAGATTTCCCTTGTATCATGATAGGTGATTTCCTCATTCTCTATCTTCCCGGAATGGAACGCAAACAGGATACGGAAGCTGTCAAGGTATTTGTCCAGATCGACCGCGGACGTAATCTTGTAAGATTGCCAAAGTCCGATAACCCGGTTATATTGCTCCAAGTACATTCCCCCTTTTTATATTACCGAGTTCATTATATCACAGTTTTAACAAATTTAGACAGAAAGGACCATTACGTCCGTATTTTAATAAGGCCTGCAGATCGTGACAGCAGCAACTGCAACAGGAGCACAAAGCGTATTCCAGTTGACCGGGAGATGAAATGGTTAAATGAATTAACCCTTCCCTGTCCGCAATGGTTAAAATCTCTTGCCCTTCCTCCAGCGTAATGCGTTGCCCCACACCTCGATTCAACAATTCCTCAGCGGATTCATTAAGGTTTATACAGGTATTGACAGGTTTATGGCAATTTTGAAAGGTTAGCCGGCAAGAACATGGAATTAATACGCGCAATTATCTGCACAGGGAGATCATGGGGAATCGGAATAATTGGAGAAAGTTTGCGCTAAAGAACAACAACTGACAGGAGTATTGTTCATGGCGATAAGTGACCAGATGGGGTTATTCATCATCTATTTTGAACCGTAATCATTTATGTTATTACCATTACTTATGATACGGTTCACTGTAACGGGTTAAAGGGTAAATCCTTAATTGAACTTCTACAAAATTATGAATTAGAACAAGGTCTTTTTCATATATTTGGTAAAGTTAAGGGTCGAAAAGTAATCCGCAGGTGTTTCTGCCCGACGAATAAGTTCGGTGCTACCATCCTCTTTAAGCAAAACCTCTGCTGAGCGGAGCTTTCCATTATAGTTGTAGCCCATTGCAAATCCATGGGCACCGGTGTCATGTATGACGAGCAAATCTCCAATGTCAATTTTGGGGAGCATACGGTCGATGGCAAATTTATCATTGTTTTCGCATAGCCCGCCTGTTATATCGTATTTGTAGCTACAGGGGAGATTTTCTTTGCCCATAACGGTAATATGATGATATGCATCATACATGGCAGGACGCATAAGATTTGCGGCACAGGCGTCAAGGCCTATGTAGTCCTTATGTATGTGTTTTTCATGTATGGCAGTTGCGACAAGACAACCGTATGGAAAAAATGGCTTGAATCCGTTTAGCTATCTGCAATATTTTTTGAAAGGCTTCCCAATATAGATATCGAAAACCGAAATGCTCTAGATGAGCTACTTCCCTGGTCGGTTGCTTTGCCTTCGACTTGTCGAGTAAACAATAAATAGTTTAAGTCGTGCCCTACCCTGTTTACAAGGTGGGGCTTATTTTACGCTTACTGATAATGAGCCAGAGCAGCCTTTATCACAATATTTGTGGATTCATTGATATGCAGGAACGTGGATATATCAGCAATGGCGGACAGAATATGATCTGGAGCAGTAGGATTATAATGCTTCAAATTTGTAACGACATTGGATAAAAACGTTTGTTTTTCCCGAGTTTCAATTTCGGCTTCGGCTTCGACTCCATATAGAGCAATGCTGCATATATTTGATAGCATATGGTTTGTAAGCGTTTTTCCAAATGAGTGCTTATAAGCTAATGCAATAGAAGTAACACTGTCTATGTCGGCTCTAACTGATGTTCTGTCTGCCAATATTTCATAAAAAGAGGAGCTGGGATAATCTATTAATCTGGAATAATAGCTTTCTTTTAAGAGCATTAATTCTTGTATAGCATCTTTATTTGGCACATACATTGCCATGCCTTCCAGCACCCCCAGCAATTTATGAGTAGATGCCAACATAGCAGCCAATTCTTCATCCATTTCATAAAATGTACCACTTATCAAAGGACGAGGTATGAACGTGTAATAGCTAGATTTCCATTTATTATCTTGTACATGCTTTAGTTGAGTACTATCACATGTGTTCAGCAAATACAGCTATGATCTTACAGTTCCTCCACGTCAAATTTCAGAACAGAGGGATTTCCATTCTCGTCCCAATCCATCAGAAATGAGGCCCAGCCCACACAATGGTTGATACCTCCTTCCCCGTGCAGATATTCCTTCGCTTGCAGATATTCTTGTCCGCTTTTGCTTATGATAGAAAATTCCGTATAGCCACGGCAATTTCCACCGGCTAATTCATTTTCCCTGATGTTTTGAACGCTTTTGTTACCGTTAGCATCCACGGCATTTTTTCCATGAAATTCAACTGTCCGTCCCAGGCTGTCACATACTGCCTTATATTCGTTCTCTCCCTTTCCGTACAGTACCTTTACCTCATAGCCCTCATCAACATCTTCCTCAAGTTCCTCCAAATCATCCCCCGGAAGGCTCATCTGCATTAAGGTATGCTCCTTATATTTCAGGATTGATTTTTCTGCGGAACCGTTGCCTCCGTTGCCTCCGGTATCGATGCTGTAAATGATTTCTGTACAGCCGTCCCTATCAACATCCCCATAAAGTACGTGGCGAAATGCAAGGTATAAGCTTTCCTTGTACTCTTTTAAATATACGGGGTCATCATTCATATAGATGCACAGATACGTACCGGGATAGGACTCCGGCGTAATAGCTCCGTCACGCAGCTTTAGCAGGAGCAGGAGGTCCAGGGAACCGTTCTTATCCATATCCTCATAATATACTCCCCGGATTTCATAGCTTTCCTCTGCGTGAGGAATATCCTTGATTATTTTAGAATACCAGGTATCCTTTTCCTGCATGCTCATATCCAAATTCATGGTTTTATTGTTCCAGCCTGTGATAAATATATCCTCCTGCGGGTAGGATACCACACTTGAATTATTGATGGCATAAATCTGATATCCGGTGGAATCAAACTTCTCAAACCACAGCTCGCCGTTGCCCATCCTCACACCATACATGTTCGTGGGCAGATTGTCGGTATCAGTGGCTAATACCGAAGCCTTGAAATCCTCCTGTATGATTTGATCATATGCTGTCAGGAACTCTTCTTCATTATATATAACCTTCTGTTGGTCACCGACATATAATTTTATGGGATACTTTATTAATGATGCAAAACCTGCGTTATTATCCTCCTCCAGATATTTCATAATCAGATCCGCATATTCCTTATCTCCCAGTAGACCGGTATCCGACTGCTCCAGACTCACCTCAGGGGTAATATCCGTCCCATTTACCTTAGAATCCATAACTGGAGTCGCCTCTATTCCCGGAACTGTGAGAAAGCAGAATGCACATATCCCAACGATAAGGATTAAGAATGCGCTTATCATTGCCGTAGGCCTGCGAAATTTCAGAATATGCTTAATACTGCTTTCCGTATTAGTTTCACCAAAGGATACGATAACTGCCAGTTTGCTTTGCTTCATTGCAAATTGAAGCAGAGTAGCGGAATATTCTTTTCTGGTATTTATATCGGCATGCTTTAAGACAGCTTCATCGCAGAGCATTTCCCTGTCCTGATTCATTCTGTAAACTGCCAGCCATACGAAGGGATTCCACCAGTGCAGACATAGCGCAGCTATTTCCAGTATACAAAGCTGCGGATCAAAATGATGAATATGACTGCGCTCATGGCTGACTATATACGCTCTCTCTACTCCCGTTATACCGAAGGGGAGATAGATGCGCGGCTTAATACAGCCCATGACAAAGGGGGAGTGTATTCTATCGCATTCCCATACACCCTCTTCAGTATGAACTGCCGTTCGAAGCATTTTCTTCATTCTTACATATTGGGTTATATGTAGGACGACCATAAGCACTATACCAATCATCCATAGTATGAAAAGAATATCTCCCACAGACCAGTCCGTCCCAATGGAATTGTCGAAAGCTGTATTAACTGTCTCATTATTGTAGATAGGTGTACTGTTAGCAGGAGCTGGCCCGACCGGCTCCCCACCATTGGTTGAAGCATTGTCAGCAAAGCTTTCCTGAGCCGGTTCTGCCGGTAAAAGCCTGCTTTGGTCAGAGAATACTGTATTTGCTTCGCCGTCCATCTGCGGCACCAAACTGAAGCCGCTCTCGATAAAAATCGGACACAGTAGCCGTATCAGCACCAATACCCAAAGCATACAGGTATATACTTTCGGCAGCTTCGCAATAAATGTCCGAAGAACCATAATTACACATATGAGTAGGGAGGCTTGAAGACTCATTTTTAACAGGATATCAAAAAAATTCATCATATTTTTTCTGAAGCCTCCTCTATCATCTTCTTGAGCTTTTCCGCTTCTTCTCTTGTAATTTTTCTGTCCTTTAGAAATGTTGCACATAATTCAGGTATATTTCCGCCAAAAGTTTTTTCCAAAAACATATTACTTTCTTGCCTGATAATCTGCTCTCTTGCGTATGTCAAGCCCGTGCCGAAAACATTTTGGAAAGAGACCTGCATGATAACAGACATTGATAAAAAATATAAAAATATTTTTCGCTTTGCTTGACATACGGGCTAACAACTCTATTTTCTCTTCTGATTTCCTCCGTTAAAATACATTCCGCCCAGGCCAGACAACCTTCTATGCCCGGAGGTTTGATCTTCCTGGACGGACGGGCGCGAAGCCCGGCCTTTTCAAATTCATCAACCTCCGGGGGATAATTTTTAGAGCAAATCATTAACCGGCTCAGCCATGCCGGCAGCCGGCACATTAATTACGAACTCCTTTGTTGTGCGGATGTCGATCAAAGTGTCACGCTTTATCCAGGAACCAAGAACAATATCGTCGGAAGGCCTCAGTATGGGAGTAATGTTTGACCAGGGAGCCGCATTTTTCACTCCGCCCCCGCTCATCGTCGATATCAGTACCACCGGCATAGGTATAATATGTTCTCTTTTTCGTGGCGCAAGAATCATTTCGCCCACCCCTTTTTTAAATCAGTCAGTCCATGCAATTTCGACATGTTTTTAATTATTTCTTCAACATGCTCCGTAACATATTGATATCTAACTGGTTTCCGGCAAGGTTGGCCTGGTTGAAAATAACAAAAAACTCTTTATGAGCCTCTTCTGCCAATCCTCTGGCCTTTTCTGCCAGCAAAACCGATTCGTAGGAGGGATCCGCCACCATCAGCACTATGTCCGCGCCTTCCAGTATGCCACGGGCAAAATGTTCAACCCCCGCCTCGGTATCCACTATGATCCACTCATTTTCATTTATTTGAAGCTCATTAAGTAATGACCTCGTTATTGAGCCCATGGGGCAGGCGCAGCCCTCCATACTGTGTTCTATTTTACCAATGCGCAAACTGCCCACCTGCCCATCCCAGCCAACGCATTCCGATTGTAAAGACTGGCGTCTCTTTTTTCAAAGTCCCTTTTTAAGTATTACAAGAATGCTCCTTATAAGGTTAACAATATGGTAAACTGGCTTCCCTGTCCTTCTCCGGAAGAGCTGGCAATAATGGCTCCGCCCTGTTCTTCGAGAATTTTTCTACTCAAGTATAAGCCTATTCCAGAGCCTTCTGCCCCCACCACCTTCTGTGCTGCCCCTCGATAAAACCGATTAAAAACTTTGCCAATCTCATTAGGTATCCTATCCTACAAACATTTCATCACTTGCATCTTCAATAACTTGATTTAATACCTCTTGATATTCAATGGGTAAATTATCAAAGTACCGCAGTTCGATTCCATCAACAATTCCAATACTATTTCTTCTAAATATCTCGTAAAACTCTCTATTTGTAAAGTATATATACTTTCTATCAGCATTTGCCTTCTCCATTATATAGCACTTAGAATACAATCCATTTAGTTTTCCAACTGGTATGTTTCCACTTTTAGTTCTGCCACTATGATGGCAGATATGAACAATTATTTTTGAATCATCAGATACTCCAGAAAATTTCTTTTCTACACCTTGCGAACCCACTCTTATCTTTTTATTGCTAAAACTTGTTTTAAATTCACCTTCCAATACCTTAAGAATATACTTTGTTACTTTAATTAAATTTGAAGTATCCGCCATAAAATCCCCCCCCCTATTACATCTATCATCTAATATTCCCGGGATTTCCTCCTTATACTTCCGTATATATCAGGATGCGGGGTTGTTGACAACTTGGTAATCATGTGCTGCTTCGAAGGTATCAATAATACCCATGACACTGTTTTTATTATCTAAGGTTTCTTACTCAACTGTGCGTGATATGGATAATGTTTAATTGGCCGATTTGCACATTATGCTCATAAACTCTTAGTAATCAGGTTTATATCAGCTCCACCGTGACATCTTGGCGTCTTTTTTCATAAAACACCAGGCGCCACTCCACTTCGTCCACCGGCTCGAAGTGCAGTGCGGAGCAGGCTACATGGAGCCGGCCTTGGCCGCTGCCGCCAGAAATGATGGCAGTCGGACCATCTGCACCGCCAATGATGCCGATGTAAACGCTGCCAGATGCCTGCGGCTCATAGGGATAAGTGCGCTTCTGGCGGGGTTGGTCGGAACGAACGCAATCAGTGACAGTGAATGCACTATCGGGCAGATCCGGCGAGAGCGTATAGCGCATCACAGTATAGTGCGTCGGGAACTCTTGATTTTGGCTGACAAAATGCTCACGGGACATTTCCTGCCGCTCATATTCCTGCAAGGTTAGCGTATGCCGTGCGCCGGTGGTCGGGTGTGTAAACGCGATGCACTCACCAGGCGCTGATACATGGAAATGCGGTCCCGACATAGCGACAGGCTCCTGCATCAGTGTTACGCTGAGCATCGTGAGCGGCGGTTTGCGTTTCTTCGTCCAAGGAAAAGCAGCACGCCAGATTGCCCAGCCATAGGCAGGATCAAGGCCATAATGCTGGGTCGCGCTCTTGGCCTCAAGGCCGTTGCCCTCTGGGAAGCAGGGATTCCATGACACGCCGCAGCCATGAGAGACTGAAAGGACAGTTCCATTCAACATAACCTCAGCATTTATATTAATGGCCAGCGGATTTTCTGCATCAAACTGCATCTGCTGTTCATCGGTAAAGTCGGCTCCATCTTTCTCAATAGAGAGATTCCACTTGTCCATAAAGGAACGAATGTGCTCAGTTGGAACCTGTACGCAAAAGTCCACGACCAAGCCTTTACCGCAGATGTAAATCGCCGGAATATACCAGACTTCATCGTTCCAGACAAACCGCTTATCGAGAGAAATTTCCTTGCCGGCTCTTTCACGGCCATGATGCCCCCAAAAATTGCCGTCAAAGTAAACCTTCCATTCGGGTATCTTCGGCTCGACAGGAACCCACTCATAGTAATCTTCCGTATATTTGATGCGACTGTAATCAAACTCGGCCTGCAGCTCTTTGATATAAGCAAAGGGCTGCTCCATAGGCGCGAGCAACAGCTCCTCCCGAATGGTATCCAGCACGGTCTGCTGTTCAGCGGTAAGAGGATTGGCCTGCAGGAAGGCGTCAAACTGCGCTTGGTCCCAACAGTACACCTGCTCCAGTGCCGCAGCATCACCGCAAGCCAGCAGAAGCCGCAGGAAGTCCATAAAATCTCTTGCCACCGGATGCACATAGTTTCCCGGTGTGTTCATCGGGCTGACGGCAAACACCATCTCGCCAAAGCCACGTACGAAGCAATAGTGGATACCATCCACACCGGCCCAGCCAATCACTTTCGCACCCTTGGGTGTGCAGAAGTAGTTGCTTTTGCTCTCGCCACGCTCCAAGCCAATGCGGGAGACGTCAATATTCATTTTCAGATATCTTTCATAAATGGTTGCCATCATGACCTCGCGTTCTATGTATTCCCTGACTAATCTGGATTTATTGCAATGTAGGATTATATAAATACTCATGACTTGAATAAATTCTGAGTATTTTCGCATTATTAGCCTAATGGATATATGAATAATGTAAAACTGTAATTGAACTTGCGCTCGGGGAACTCGCCCCGGGTTACTCCTTTATACTTGTTCTACAATTAGCTTCACTGGTAATTTTACGTCGTTTGTTATTGTAAATAGAGCATATCCTAGGATATGGCCATCTGAGAATGTGATTGCTATATCCTTATTAGGAAGTAATACCCAGCTAATTGAGAAACGGGTTGCCCCTAGACATGGTTTAGATTTTATTAGTTTAATAATATTATTATCAATATAGCTAATTGAATTTACTACATTAGGTGGAACTTCTAGTAAGTTAGAGGTACCAATTTTGAACAGTGCATTAAAAGCTTCACCGAATATCCTATGACTTTCATGTCTTGTATATTTAAGAATGGTTTCAAGAGCTTTACTTGCTTTAAGTTGACCTAAAGACCAGAGTGAACGTTTAGTCAGCATATTATTACCTTTATTTGCTAGTGAAATTAGGAGTTCAACAGATCTATGATTTCCGATACGTCCTAGCGCAGTTGCCGCAATTTGAAGAAACTCAATATCAGTAGTTTTTTCACAAATTTTATGGATATGCTCCAAAGATTGTTTAGAACTAAGTTTCCCTAAAATCCAAACAACATTAGTTTTAGTTTTAGGGTTATCTTTAAAGTAAAGTAATTCAATTAATTTTTCCTCTATTTCATTAGATAATTTACAGTGATCTACTATTAATTTAGCAGAATGTTCTCTGACCTTATCATTTTCATCTTTCAATGTTTTAACCAAGAAATTCTCGACTATGCCTTTGTATTTTTCTTCCGAGAAATTTAAGTAATTTGAGAGTAAGTATAAAGAGTTAATTTTTTGTTCAGCAGTTTTATTTGCTGTTTCATTTATCAACTTCTGAAAATATCTTTCTAATGACGAAAATACCATGTTCGAATCTGAAGATGAATCTATACTAACGGCAATTTCGCTTGTAGTAAGTTCAAGATACCTTTGATAATATTCAGCAGATTGGGATAATAACTTATCATCCCAACAACCTTCACCAAGATAACTTTTATCTTTCAAAGCTTTTGAAAGTAAAAGATACACTTGCCAACTACCCGGATTAAGCTTTAATGCCTCATTTAGTAAATTAATTGTATTGTCGAATAACCATTGATGTGTACCTTCACCAGCACAAGTACCGGGATATTTATTACGGTAAAATTCTTGCATTGAGTGTAAAAAGGCACGGTCATCATTATATGATTTTATTGCTTCAATGAATAATGATTCATAGTCGTTACTCATTATATCCCTCCTATGACTAAAGACGAAGGTGCAAATTTACTTACCGAATCATGAATTATTTTTGCCATTATAATTTGTAATGCTTCAAGACTATCTTCATCTTCATAGTAAGTATATTTAATACCTGAAATATCTGAGGGAACCTCTGGGCTTCGTCTATGTTTTAATAAAATAATTTCTTTTCCCGCAGATAATCCTAGTTCAAATAGAACATTAGGATTTCTATCTGATATCTCGAATATACATATATTTGAATTTCTAATATTCTCACAAATTTCACAAGAAATATGTATACCTTCCTCACTGCCAACTCGTTTAAATGAAACTTTTTTTCCGACCCTTTTCAAGTCGGTGTTTGCTAAGTTTATTGCTAATTGAACACATGCTAATAAATCCGTCTGCCTATAATATTCAGAATTAAACTGGTAACCTAGAAAGACCGTATACTCATTTGGTAAGACAGATGTATGTATATTACATTGTTTCTTTGTAAGAAAACACTTAGTTGACAAAGATTCGCCTCCTTTCAAAGGCTAAATTCTCTAGTAATTAGATACTTCCTTTATGGATTATCAAGTTGATTATTGTCCTCCAGTGCACGGTTTTTGCATATTTTACCGCGTTTTTCCATGTATCTTATCTCGACAAATATGTTCCTAATTCTTTGATTCTATTGGGGTTTTGTTCCGTTCAGTAAACCCTAATTAATTCATTTCTCAAGGATGCTCCATGCAAATCCATATTTGAAAAGTTGGCCCCCTCATAATTTGGTATATTATTAATTTCATGTTTATTTGGAAACTCACCAGCAAAATCTATATTCCTTAAACTTGGATATATTTAGGGTTTTCGGTTCTCCATTTATTCCATTCTTTGACCCCACTTTTTAATTTATTGATATGTTCTTCATTTGCCATAATTTATCTCACCTAAATATTCAAAAGATATTTTTTAATTGCTACTTTAGTTTCCTCATCCTAACTTCCAGTTATAGACATTAAGTAACCTTTCAAACTGGTTTACAATATCTATCTGTATCATCAGAAGATTCCTTCACAAAAAATTAAAGCCAACACCTATAAAGATGCTGGCACAAGTTGACTCCCTTAATAATTCATCGTAAACTGACAAAATCCTCTATTTGGGTAAAATACTCCTTGCGTAATTAATGGACACCTGTTAACGGCAAAGCTGATATTATTACCGTTTAAAGACTAAAAGTTTTTGTTTTTATAAATTAAGTTGTAAAGGGTAAACGACATATTTTTACCTCACGGCGGAGTTTGCCGTTCACCTCGATCAAGTGCGGGACGGTCGTGCCCCAAGCGGGGAGGGGTTCCACCACCACCGCCGCCATCCGGTCCGAAATAACTGTCATGGGGTGGGGAGGTTCCGCACCCAAGAAAAACTGAATGTGTATATGAACCGTCAAAAGTTATTCATATAAATCACGGTGCACTTGATTCACCGGACAGGAGATGGCAAAGAGATCGTAAGAAACTACGTGCAAATGGTTAATACTACCATAAAAATCGAACAGCTAACAACCATTCGCACGAAACACCAATAGAAATTATTTATATCTGGCAAATATGTGCAACTTTCCTTATGAACCTCGTAATCACCATTGCTTAACTTCGGGGTTTTAGATGATACTCCTTCGGAGAATTCATAGTTAGTACCTTGATGTCCTTATTTGCCTATCCAACACTCAATAATTCCATTTTTCATGTTTTACCGGCAATCGATTTAAACCATCTTTATAATAGCGCCATTTGGGCATGAATTTATCCATATAAGCTGTAAAAATGTCATTGTGCTTTCTCTCCAACAGATGAACCATTTCATGAACCACAATATATTCCAAATACTCTGGAGGCTTTTTAGCTAGTTCTAAGTTTAGCCAGATTCGTTTAGCATTAGGATTACAGGTACCCCATCTGGTTTTCATTTTCTTGATACCGAATTCATTTACCTTTACGTTCATTTTCTTTTCCCATTTTTCAATGAGTTGGGGTACAGCAATTTTTAATTGAGCACGATACCATTCATCTAATATCCTTTGACGCTTTTCGGTGGGTGTTCCCGGTCGGATATACATTACAATTGTACTATGCTGCAACTCAATTTTAGGCGGTGCCTTATGTTCCACCACTTTAAGCAGATAACGCTTTCCTCTGAAGTAGTGACTCTCTCTACTGATAAATTCCCTGGGTGCTTCTCTATCCTGGTTTATAAATTTAGCCTGTTGTTTTTTAATCCACTTTAATTTTGAAAGGACATAGACCCGGATGATGTCCAAGTCCATTCTTTTGGGTGCAGAAATCCGAACTCTACCATCCGGCGGGTACACACTGAGGTGGATATTCTTAATATTTTTTTGCTCAACATCTATGATGATATCACCAAGCTGCAGTTGTACCATATCAATATTCACCCTGCTCCTTTATAATAGGAAATATTCTTTCAACCTCGTCCGCATCCTGTAATACTTCGAAAAGCCTGTATTTAATAATCATTTCTTTGGCGTCGTTCCCTCGCCACCCGTCGGGACGGTACTCCAGTACAGTTTCGTGAACTTTCATGGCTAAATTGGTATCTTCACCCAAGTTATTATAAAGCACCCTTTTGGCCGGAGTATTTAGCACTTCCGGTGTGCTCTCGCCTTTACCCTGCTGTACTTTTTTCGCCAGTTCGGCAATCTTCTTTAGATATTCTTTGTAACTGATGGCTTTTTCTTTGCGCTCTTTGATAATTGTATTTAGCAGCACCGACATCTCTTCATAAAATGCCGGGTCAATCAAATGCTCCTTAATAATCTTGCTTCTGATGTTATTTTCTATGGTCTCGGCTACCGCTTCTTTATTGTTTTTAATGCCCTTTGGTAAGCTACCGATAGCCGCTGCAATGCCTGTATTTACTATCAGTTCAATTAATGACATATCACCAAAGACGGATATGTTTTGCGGATCGTCGGCCTGTATGTAATTGTCGATTAAATGACGCATATCTGCTTCATAGGTTTTCAGGTCGAGGGTTTCGCCGCTGGCCCTGCGTATCTCTTCCCGCAGTTTTAAGTAATGATCCAACCGCTCTTTAGTATACTTAATTTCCGATTCTGTGTAACCCGCTGCCTCCAGGCCATCGGCAATGTTGGCATAGGCCCGGATAAAGGCGACCGTCCCTTTGTACAACGCTGTCCTCTGTACTTCCTTAGCCTTTAATTCCTCGGGAACCTCGGTATTACCGCAGAAGTAACGGATGTGTTCCAAGGTTCCTTTGGGCGGTTCCACCGGTTCACAGAGCAGTTCAAGCTGTTCAATGGCTTCATCAAGACGCTGGCGGCCTTTTTTAATTCTATCTTGCAGTAAAACATCGCATTCGGTTTTTTCAAAATTATCGCAGTCCAGTTCCGAAGTATAAACAGCCACTGCATTTTCAACCTTCTTAAAAAGGTCTTTGTAGTCCACAATGTAGCCAAACTGTTTGTCCTCTGCATCCAACCTGTTTACCCGGCAGATGGCCTGAAACAAACCGTGGTCCTGCATTGATTTATCGATGTAAAGATAAGTACAGCTGGGGGCATCAAAACCGGTTAACAATTTATCCACCACTATTAAAAGACGCATTTTGGCCGGTTCTTTTACGAACTTCTCTTTTACCCGGTCTTCATAGGTTTCTGTTTTTGACTTACCTGGCTTGGCGGATACGTCCTTTAGTAGCTCAACATAAGTGTTATAGATGTACTCCTTGGCGGTTTCAGTGTTGGCACCGGTATCCTCGGTGGTAATGTCCCGGGTGTTTGGATTATATGAAGTAACCACCGCACACTTGCCCTTTAAGTGGGTGCTCTGAAATAGCTCATAATAGCGGCAGGCCTCATAAATACTGGATGCCACCAGAATAGCATTACCCCTTTCCGATTTAAGCTGCGGTTTTACATTAAAATCGAAAATTATGTCATTGACCACTTTATCCATGCGGGATTTTGAACTTAAAACCTTTTGCATGGTACCCCATTTTTTGCGGAGTTCTGCCTTTTGGAAGTCGTTCAACCCTTTTGTTTTGCTGTTAAACCAATCGTCAATACGTTTGGGTGAAGTTATCCGCTGGTCAATATCACGGGCCTCGTAAACCAAATCCAGCACCACTTTATCCTCAACGGCTTCATTAAACTTATATGTATGGATATATTTCCCAAATACCTCTAGGCTGGTTTGTTTGTCTTTCTTCAATAACGGTGTGCCGGTAAAGCCAATAAATACCGCATTGGGCAGCATGGCCTTCATTGTCCGGTGTAATTTCCCGCTCTGGGTGCGGTGGTACTCGTCCACAAAAACAAACAGCTCACCCACTGCTTGGGAGGGTTGGCTTGCCAATTCCTTGATAAATTCTTCAAAGTTACCTACATCTTTTTTGCCGAATTTATGCACCAGGGAACAGAGCAACCGGGGAGTGGCCCGGGAAAGTTGGGCCATCAAATCCCTACCGCTAGATGTTCGTTTTATTGGTTCCCCGGCGTCATTAAACACCCGTTCAATCTGTTTATCCAGTTCGTCCCGGTCGGTGATTACCGCAACCCGGGCATTGGGGTTGTTTTCCAATATCCACTTGGCCAAAAGCACCATAACAATGCTCTTGCCGCTCCCCTGGGTATGCCAGATAATACCACCTTCACGCTTGCGGATATGTTTTTGGACAGCCTTAATGCCAAAGTATTGGTGCACCCTGGGTAGTTTTTTAATGCCTCCGTCAAAGAGTACAAAATCATGCATAAGCTCAGTAATGCGCTTTTTATTGCACATCTTGATTAAATATTTATCCAGCTGCAAAAGACTATTGTCTTTTATATCCTCTTTCCACCGGAGAAAAAACTTTTCCGGTGTGCCAACGGTGCCGTAACGCAAACCTTCACTGTCATTGCCGGCAAAGATAAACTGGATGGTGGAAAAAAACTGCCCGATAAACTCTTTCTTTTGATTAACGATACTCTGGCGGATGCCATCTCCAATGGATACCGTGCTGCGTTTTAGCTCAATGACACCGATGGCAATGCCGTTGACATAAAGTACAATGTCCGGGCGTTTGTCCTTCTGCCCGTGGACCGTTACCTCTTCGGCAATGGCAAAGTGATTCTTTGACGGGTGCTGCCAGTCAATGAGATGCACCGTCTCATAATTTTTGCCCACTTCAGCCTTTACCTGCACACCATAGCGCAGTAGTTTATATAATTCTTTATTGTTGATGTAAAGGCTTTCGTTGTGGTTGTTGGCAGTTACCCGCAGTTGATGCAGCGCCTTGGTAATGAGGGTTTTATTGTAGCCTTTTTTCTTGAGATATTTGGTTAATAACCCTTCCTCAATATTGCTGTTGTCCTGGCGCTCTTCCCAGTTGCCAAGGTAGGTGTATTTCAGTTGGTCGATAAAGAGTTTGACAACCCGGTTTTGAGTTTTTCGTTCCACTTGTCCTACATTACCCATACCAGTCTAATCCTCCCGGTTAAGAGGTTTTGCATCATGCCCTGTTTGATTTGTTTGTATTTGACAAGCTTGGCTTCAAGGGCAGCTATTTCCGCATCCATGTCGGAAAGGATGGTGGCGATGCGGGTTTGTTCGGCAATTGGCGGTATAACTAACTCAAGATTTCTAAGCTCGTTTAGTCCAATTCTTTTTCTAGTTGACCCAGTACTTGCATTTTCGGCTAACATTCTAAATATTGGTGAATTTATATATGTGTAAATAAAATATGGATGATTAACTTTTTTATCCACTGATAGCCGGATACCATCCGAACACATTAAATAACGGTGATGAAAATCTGGAACTATACAGGCTCTAGCAACGGGATCGCCCATTTTTGAAAGAATAATATCACCTGGGTATATATTGCAGCTGATAAGCTCATCAGCCTTATTTTCCGAAGTAAATATTGCATAGTCATTGATAAAACGACCGTCACCTATATTTTGTAACTGAATTATCCTAATACCATCCTCTGTATAGTCTGAAGACTTTAAATTGGAACCAAAAGGCCCACCTGTAAAACTCCATTTTTTATTGTTATCTGCTACCTCTCCAAACTTCTTCTTCACCCAATCCTTTTTGGGTTTGAGTAATTCCTGCATGGCACCCTGCTTAATGGCCCGTTTTTTAGCGATGAGTTTTTCCAAAGACTGTATTAGCGCATCAGCATCACTTAAGGCATCGGCAATGGCTGTTTGTTCAGAAGTGGTTGGAGGAAGGGGGATTTTAAGTTTAGCAATTTCTCCAGTGTTTATTACTCCTTGTGTCGAACCCGCTGTAACCGTCAGTACTTGGTTTTTAACTGTGTAAGAATTAATAATATATACTGCAAATATACTATTTACTCTCTTAATATCAGTTCTGATTATAACAATATTCAAGGTATTGGCTTCATTAATAGAATTGGGTACCATAACAGCATTACCAGAACTACCATGGCGCGCAATCAAAATATCCCCAGCAAATACTTGCGATTTTTTATTACTCTCTTGTTACGTACTTTGAACCGGATAGTACAAGTCCATTTTCTTGTAAGTTACCAGTTCTTACAAGTAATACACCACTTCCTTCATTAGTGAAATAAGGCTCACATACACCTACAAACCCTACGTTAAGCTTAACACAAATGTCCGATAGACTTCTAACTTCCCAATCCTCCGGTATCACCCCCACCTCGGTCTGCTTGTACCCCTTTTTTACTTCCATGCAAACCCCATCCTTTCGAGGTGAGCGGTGACTTTCTGTTCCAACTCTTTTACTTCATCATTCATAACCGGCAGCGGTGTTTCATACCGTTCCGCCAGTTCCTTTATCCGCTGAGCCAACCGCTGGCTGATTCTATCGAGTTCCGTTTTGATGTTCTTTTCAATGGCAGCCATCCATTTATCATCCACCACCAGGGTTTTGATTTCCTTCTCAGTAAGGGTTGGGTATTTGGCATATAGCTTTTCATCCAGTTCGGCTTTAGCCTCTTTAATCTTCTTATTAACATCCGCCTGTTTGCTGACTAAGTCGAGGTAGGTTTTTAATACCTTGATTTCTTCCTTGGCATCTTTATCCCCCTTGATCTCTTTCAAGCGGGCCTGTACATTACTTTTGTTTACCTTTTCCAGTTCGGCAAAGCAGCCTTCCTCACCGCTGTGCTCTTCTTCCAATTCTGCAAGCTGCCCGGCAATGGTTTCTTTTTCCGCTTCCAGCGCTTCAACCGCTTCTTTTTCATTATAAAAGTAGCGGTTGATCACCAGTTCCTTGGGTATCAGGTCGCAGTCCCAACCCTTGTCCACTGTTTTATTCTGCTTGTTTTTTACCAGTATGCGGTAGGTTTCTGCTTTCCAGCCACCGGCGGAGATTAGGTAGCAATCATCCTGCATCACTTCGGCCCAGTAATCCATTAAATGCTGGTAGACATCATATTTTGACACAAGGGTTTGGTCCGCATATTGGGCCAGCAAGTTCCCAGAGAACTCAAATATAATTTCTTTGGGTTTTAGCCCGGGCCGCATTTCCTTAAGGGTTTGGGTGCTTTTGTTTTTCCACCGGGAAAACAGCTCGTTCATCTTTGCCGTATAGGCCATAAATTCCGGGTGTTCAAATATCGTTTGCTTAACTGCATCCTGTTTTACTTTTAAGGAGGAGCACTTTTCCCGGGGGCCTTTTTTGAACAGTGTCTTTCTGAGTTTAGGGTAAACTTCCCAGTAGTCATTTAGCGCATCAATATCGGCATTGGGTATACCGCCCAACAGATGTGCTTCGATATCCTGAATATCTTCAGCCTCCTGGCTGTCGATGTAGCGGGGGATATTCAGGTTGTATTCGTTCTCTTCAATCTCTTTGAAAGGTACCATCCGGGAATACTTTTCTATCTCCAGTTGTTTATTAAACACATCCACAATCTTATGTATATCCATGCTGCGCAGGCGGTTTTTATTGCCATCTTTCATAAAACCCCTGCTGGCATCAATCATAAAAATACCTTTACGGCCGGAAGCGTTCTCCTTATCAAGTACAATTATACAGGCGGGAATACCGGTGCCATAAAAAAGGTTGGCGGGCAGTCCGATGATTCCTTTGATATATCCTCTTTTAATGATGTTCTTTCTTATCTCGGCCTCGGCATTACCCCTGAATAATACACCGTGGGGCAAAATGCAGGCCCCTTTCCCTTTACCGCTTTTTAGCGAGCGAATTATGTGCAGCAGGTAGGCATAGTCACCATTTTTGGCCGGTGGTATACCAAAGCCTTCAAATCTTCCATATACATCATTGTTAGTAACTAATCCATTACCCCAACGCTTATCACTGAAGGGCGGATTGGCAACCACGTAGTCAAATTGTTTAAGATCATCATTTTTATTTAAAAATCGAGGAGTGGTTAGGGTGTTTCCCTGCTCGATTTCGGCCGAAGGATTATCGTGTAGAATCATATTCATGCGGGCCAAGACCGCCGTGGTGGAGTCCTTTTCTTGGCCATAAAGTGAAATATTTTTTTCTGCTTCATCAGCTACTTTTAAAAGTAATGAACCGGAACCACAGGTTGGGTCGTACGCAGTGGTGGATGCAGTGCTATTTGAACTGTTTATGCCAATAATTTTGGCAATAACCCTGCTGACCTCCGCCGGGGTATAGAACTGTCCTTTGCTCTTGCCGCTTTCGGTGGCAAAGTGGCGCATTAAATATTCATAGGCATCGCCCAGAATATCATCACCATCGGCACGGTTTTTACTAAAATCAAGTTCTTTGCGCTCAAATATTGCAACTAAGTTGGTCAGTCGATCAACCATTTCCTTGCCGCTGCCAAGTTTTGTTACATCATTAAAGTCTGGCATGCCCGACAGTTTATTGGCGTTGGCAATGGGTTCGATTATTTTTTTGTTGATATCGTCACCAATGGTGGACTTACCTTTTAGTTCCACCATATCTTTAAAACTTGCACCCCTGGGTACGGTAATGGGGGAAAAGGGCTTGTCGGCATATTTGTCGCTGATATATTTGATAAAGAGCATTACCAGCACATAGTCTTTGTATTGGCCGGCATCCATGCCACCTCTTAGTTCATCACAGCTTGACCAAAGGGAACTGTATAATTCACTCTTCTTTATGGCCATAGTTCTATCTATCTCCTTGTATTAGCTATTTTTAAGTATAACCATAATTATAATGTAATTGACTAAGAATGGTAAGTAAAGAACAGCCTTTAATTCTAGCAATCAATAATATCCTCCTCTCTAATCCTGTATATACTGGTAATCTGGTTCACCATCGTTCTGAGTGCACTAAGCATTTAGGAAACTCAGAAGATTATAAAATCAGGAACGAAATAGCTCCAGATGAACAAATAATTGTTAAAAATACTCATCCTGCGATTATCCCCCAAGAAGGTTTTAATGCTGTTCAATATTTAATGAAGAAATTATCTACCACCCAAAAGGTTTATTTGAATTGGCAGCTGCCTCTTGTTCTGCATATTTCTTTCGCGCAAGCAGTTAATTCTATCTACTGTTGTTACCTTCTCAATCTCCTGTTTTAATTGTTCTTGGTATTGTTTTTTCCAAATTGAATAGAGCCATACCACATACTTTGCACAATGTCTTTTGTAAAAATGCCTTTGATAGGGGTATGTCAAATGGACCAGATAGCTTTCATGGCCCAACAAAGCAACCTGAATTTACCAATTAAGGGGGAACGTGGAACATGAAAGGGTGTGCGTGATGCCGTTATCTTATTTTTTTAATCATTTTTAAACCCATATTGCTTTTTTTGCATAAAAACACTTAGACTTTTCGTATCCTCCCGAATTATATATCGTCGGATGGAACCTGTTATAACATCTGCTAATTGTAGAGCCTTATCCTGTTCAAAGGAAACATGGGTAAGGTTTATTTTTATGTCTGGATAGGTTTGAATTATTTTTTTATATAACTGATCCTTAAAAACTTTTTCACCATATTGATCAAAAAATACATCAAAACAAATATCTATTGCATTAGCCCCCGTGCTGGTAATTATGCCCTTAAGTAGTTCAATAGCCAAAATCATATATATTTCGGTTTGTTTTAAACCGGCTACATCATCTTCCAGCATATATACCGCAAAAATTTTTATATCTCTTGGCTTATATTGCTTACCAATTTAAACCGCGGTCTTCCAGGGGGGAGAAGGATGATTTATCAGCAGTTTTCTATTGACAGCAAAGCAGAGACCGTAGTATAGTGCATTACAGATGTAATGCACTATACTACCAGCAGGCGACGGGGAGGTGATCGTTTGCTGCTGGATACAGACAGTCTGAAGCCGATTTATGTCCAGATTGCAAAATGGCTGGAAATGGAGATTCTAAACGGCAACATCGCGAGCGATGAAAAAATGTATTCCCAAGAAGTGATTTTTTTTGCAATATACTTTTCATATATGTTTCACGTTAAATATGGTGAATCATAATTAGGACTTGCTGAACCAAACAAAAACCCAATAAAATCAAGGATTTAGGAGCATATTTGTCGAAATAAGATGCATGGAAAATGCGGTAAAGATTGCAAAAACCGTGCACCTGGAGGCAAAAAATATGTTCCGTAAAGTGGAAAACCAATATTATCTTGAAGAATTTATATTGCCTTTTGAAGGCAAATTAAGAGCTGATAACCGCTGGGTAAAACTAGCTAAAATTATCCCCTGGGAAAGCATCGAAGAACGCTATGCCAATCTTTTTCCCAGCAACCGTGGACAGTTGGCTAAACCCGTCAGAATGGCCCTTGGTGCCTTAATCATTAAAGAGAAATGTGGCTATAGTGACCGTGAAACAGTGGAGCAGATCACTGAGAATCCGTACTTACAATACTTCATCGGTCTAAGGGAATACCATGATCGGCCACCATTTGATTCTTCACTAATGGTCCACTTTCGTAAGCGTTTTGGCTCTGAAACCCTAAAAGATATCAACGAAGAAATCTGTCGTGCCGCCAAGAAAGCGGAAGAGCAAAAGAAGGACGATGACAACAAGCCTAAACCACCTTCAGGTGGCAAAAAAACGCACGCGAAAGAACCAAATAGCCCAAAAAGCAAAGCCTCTTCTTTTGAGGTATATCCGGCAAACAAAGGCAAACTCATCTTGGATGCCACCTGCGCCCCGGCAGACATACGCTACCCCACTGACTTATCCTTGCTTAACGAAGCTAGGGAGAAGTTGGATAACATTATCGATCTCGTGCACAAGACTCTTGGTAAGCCAGGTAGAAGACCACGTACTTATCGTCAAATAGCTCGTAAAGCCTACCTTAACATTGTTCACAACAGAAAGCCTGGTAAAAAAGCTATCCGAAAAGCCATCGGCAAGCAGCTGCGCTATGTGAGGCGCAACCTAAGTGCTGTAGACCGCCTACTAGCTATGGCCGGTGATAGTCATGGTCTGAGTCAGAAACAACAGGATACATTGCGCACCATACGTATGGTCTATGAACAACAACTCCATATGTATACCTACCGCAAACACAAGATAAATGATCGCATTGTAAGCATCAGCCAGCCGCATGTGCGTCCCATTGTCCGAGGTAAGGCCACGGCTGATGTCGAGTTCGGCGCGAAAGTCGCTATCAGTATGGTAGATGGCTACGCCTTCGTGGAAACGCTGAGTTGGGATGCCTTCAATGAAGGAGTAACCTTGCAAGAATCGGTGGAATATTACCGCCAAAAGTACGGGTACTACCCTGAAGCCGTTCAGGCAGACAAAATATACCGGAATAGGGAAAACCTGCGCTTCTGCGATAGATATAACATACGGCTCAGTGGACCACGGCTAGGAAGACCACTGATTGATAAAGTACTACAGAGAGAACAGAGACGCATAGAACGGCAAGATGCCAGCGAACGCAATGCTGTAGAAGCGAAATTCGGAGAAGGCAAGCGTCGCTATGGATTGGCACGTATTATGGCACGTCTAAAAGAGACCGCCGAAAGCGTGATCTGCCTGCAGTTCCTAGTAATGAATTTGGAACGTAGGCTCCGTGTTCTTTTGTTCTTTTTTATGCGGCGTCTGTTTCGGTATAATCTGGGTTTTCAAGAACCGTTATTATACTGTTTTAATTAAAATAAGTTCGGTTCAGCAAGCCCTAATTAGTTCCGAAGTTTCTAAAATAAAAATGTGTTTTCGTACTTCTTCTAAATGTCAACTGACTTATAATAATTCCAGAGAAAGTTTTTTGATTTTTATCCTTTCTCAATATCTCTTTTTTTTTCATTCCCAGCTCTATAAGCTTATCTACATAATCGATCATAAAAAGCGGGATATTTAATAAGTTTCCGTCTTGTTTCAGATTCCTAAGTGAAAATCTTAACCGTATTTTTGTTTCAGCTTCATATTTTTGCCCATACAACGTGAGACTTCTGCTGTTAATATTCTGATCAGCTTTTACCTCAATTGGAATAATATCATTCCCACGTTGGATGATGAAATCGACTTCTGCCTGTCCTCCTGATGTCCAGTATCTCGGTACTGCCTCGTATTTCGCTGCTAAACCTTGTAATACAAAGTTTTCGGTCAATGCGCCTTTAAATTCAGTAAACAGACGGGCACCTTCATTAAATGCAATAGGGTCAAGGAGTGCCAATCTACGCAACAGTCCAGTATCTACGGCATATAATTTAAAAGCTTTCAGGTCATCATAAGCAGACATGGGAAGCCCGGGTTTTGCACTTCTATATATCTTGTATGCCATACCTGCATTGCACAGCCAGGTCAATGCATCTTCATATTCTCTCGCCCTTGCACCTTCTTTTACTGCACTATATAAGAATTTCTTGTTTTCTCTGGCGAGTTGTGAAGGAATGGAATTCCATATCAACCCCAGCTTTGCAATATCTTTTATTTCGGCATGTTTAGAAAAATCAAGTTCATATGCATTTAAAATATTTTTTAATGTGGTTTGAACAAGTCCTGTATCCCTTTCTTCCGTCCAGGAGCGAACAGCTTCGGGCATACCCCCCGTTATAAAATACATTTTAAGCTTCTCTTGCAATGGATTAAAAAATATTTCGGGTATCGGTTCAATTACATCAATACTTTCCATATAATCCACTAAATTTTCGTCACCATTGGCGATTAAAAATTCAGTAAAGCTCATTGGATTGATAGTCATAAAGTCAACTTTACCTACAGGAAATGATGAAGGCTTGGACAGGGTAATTCCTAAAAGCGAACCTGCACAGGCTATATGATACTCCGGCGCTTTCTCGCAGAAATACTTTAGTGTATTGAGTGCCTTGTTGCACTCCTGTATCTCATCAAATATAATTAAGGTTTTTTCCGTCAAAATTGGTGAGCCATTCACCATCGTTAAGTTTTGTAAAATTCTTTTCACATCTTTGGTCGTTTCAAAAAAAGATACTAATTCTTCCTGCTCATCAAAGTTAAAGTAAGCAATGTTATCATAGTATCGTCTACCGAATTCGTTTAATATCCACGTTTTCCCAACCTGGCGAACTCCTTTTAACATCAACGGTTTCCTGTATCTTGATTGTTTCCATTGCAACAAATCATCTAAAATTAATCTCTCCAAAACAATCACTTCCCATTATTAAATCTAATTTATGTGATTTTTATCACATAAATTAGATTTAATAATACAACAAAAAGTAAATATATTCAAGCAAATTAGCTTGTTTTTGTTATATATTATCTGACATTAATCATCACCAACTCTCTGGCCGATTCTATAACCAGTACGTTTCAATGGTCACATGTTGCCGTTAACGCTGCTTTATTTTTTTATCAACGGGAGATCAAGAGGACCTTTGTATAAAGGCACGTAGCACCGAACCGCTAATGCTCGGGAGGTTTTGGTCCTAGCTTGGCGCCGCACTTACCCTTCTTAAAAGCCTGCCTTTCCCGGGAAAAACGGTACTTAATCAATACTTTACTGTTATCCCAAATATTTTTCAAATCATGGTCCATTAAATAACCTTAATCCCTCGGTCAAAACCGCAGTTTTCCAGGGGAGAGAAATATGATTTATCAGCATTTTTCTATTGACAGCAAAGCAGAGACCGTAGTATAGTGCATTACAGATGTAATGCACTATACTACCAAGGCGACGGGGAGGTGATCGTTTGCTGCTGGATACAGACAGTCTGAAGCCAATTTATGTCCAGATTGCAGAATGGCTGGAAACGGAGATTCTAAACGGCAACATCGCGGGCGATGAAAAAATGTATTCCCAGTACCAATTAGCGGACATGTTCAACATCAACCCGGCCACCGCTGCCAAAGGGTTGAACATTCTGGCCAACGAAAAACTCTTGTACAAGAAAAGGGGGCTTGGCATGTTTGTGTCTTCCCACGCCAGAGCAGCCATTCGCAGCAAACGAATAAACCGCAACCTAAAGCAACTGGTATTGGAGTTGGTCGCCGAAGCAAAGCGCCTGGACGTTGATGAAGACGAATTAATCAGTATGATAAGAACGACCGACCTTCAGGCGCAACGGAGGAGGGATCATGAATGAATGTCGTTGAGTGCAGCGGGCTGACAAAAGCATTTGGGCGAACCACGGCGGTCAATAACCTGTCTTTTACGCTGAGACCCAATACGATCACAGGGCTCATCGGACGAAACGGCGCCGGGAAAACAACGCTGCTGAAGATGATTGCCGGATACCTGCTCCCTAATGCAGGCAGTATTCAGGTTTTCTCGGAAAACCCATTTAACAATATCAAGGTTTCCGCCAACATGATTTTTGTGGATGAAAACATGGTCTTACCGGCGTCAATGAATCTCGGCGAAATTCTGGAATCCGCGGGCCGCTTCTATGCGCATTGGGACCATAAACTAGCCGTGGGGCTGTTCGCATACTTCAATCTGCATTCCGGACAATACCACAGCAAGCTTTCCAAAGGCATGCGCAGCGCGTTTAATGCGATTCTCGGCCTCGCCGCCCGCTGTCCGCTGACCATCTTTGATGAACCAACCACCGGCATGGACGCGGCGGTGCGGAAAGATTTTTACCGGGCACTGTTAAAAGACTTCATGCAACACCCGCGTACCGTCATTCTATCCAGTCACTTATTAAATGAAATCAACGACATTTTAGATGATCTTTTACTGATCAAAGACGGCGAAAAATGCCTACATATGCCTATCGATGAGTTGAAAGAATACGCCGTCGGACTGCAGGGCAAAGAAGAAACTATTGTGGAGATGGCCGGAAAAGCCGAGGTCTTCCACCGTAAAAAGCTGGGGAAGGACAGCGTGTATCTGGCCGTCCGCAACCAATTTGCAGAAGAGGAACTGCAAAAGGCCCGCCTCGAAGGCGTGGCAGTTTCACCGGTGGGCACCGACGATCTCTGTGTGTACCTGACGGCGCGGAACAAAGGAGGGATTGATGATGTCTTTGACCGAAACTAGCGCACTGACCGTAGTGAAAACGCAGTATCACTACAAAACAAAAGCCCACGCGGGCCTGTTCTTCACCTTGATTGCGGTGCAGTTGCTGGCGTTTCTCCTCTCCCTTAATGGCGTGGGCGGCTCCTCGGGAGGTAGCAGTCAGGGCATATTTTACACCATAAAATATATCACCGGCGATATGATCATTGTCTTTACTTTAATCTGGGCTTTTAGTATCGGAATCAGTATGGCTAACAACGGGTTCAAAACGGACTTCACCTTTGTCTCAAACAGACTGAGCAGCCACCTTTCCAGCCTGGCCTTTCTGCTCACCGCCGCCGTCATCGGCGGGGTTACCGCCACATTATGCGGCCTACTGTTGCGTGTGGTCTTGTTTTTTTCCCATGGCGGCGTGGATGCCGGTCCCGCCTTTTGGATTGCGCCGTCTGCTTTGCTGAGCGGCATCTTCGCCGCCACCCTCTATGCAGCGCTTCTCAGCATCATCGGCTATTCTGTCGGCATGCTGACGCAACGGCACCCTGCTTTTGTTGTGCTGCTACCGGGTCTGTTTTTTGGCACATTGTTTGTGGAGGCCCGAAGCACCGGCGAGGCCCACACACTGATCAGCGCCATTGAATGGTTTTCCACAGAGAGTTCCCACGCGCTCCTCGCCCTGAAAGTTGTCCTTGTATCGGCCATTATTTTTGGATGTGTAATTCTGTTGTTCAATAGAATGGAGGTCAGGAAATGGCAATGATGGCTTCGTTGATAACCCTGCTGTTCCTTTTGCTGATTATCATTGCGTTTGTTGCCTTCAGCAAAGTCCGCATTTCCCCGGGTAAGACCCGCCTGGTGGTCGGCTTTTATATGGCCCTTTTATTTGTCTCCGTCCCTGTGTTTTACGCGATTGCGAAACCTGGTGCGCCAGAGCCGGTCGAAGTCGTTGAGATCGGGCCGGGACAGTATTCTTATCATGACCCCCAGCTCAATGCGTTTTACGATGCGCTCCATGAGGGCCGGTTAAGCAAGTACGAAGGCGCCGAGATCATTGCCCGGTGGAATTTTGATTATCAGGAAGAACACCTGAAAATAACGGCCCCGGATTATGAACGGTATTCTACTCTCATTGCCGTGGAGAGAAAAGATGTCCACGACGGCAAGCTGGAAGTATTAAGCTACGCGCCAAAATCACCAGACCGTTTAACGCTGGCTAATCCGCCGGATATTCGGCTGAAAGGTAATCAGTTAGAAATAATTCAGCCGGAAAGGATTCATCTGGAGGCGGTCCGGTTTTATCATGACTTCACCATGGCTCAGTTTACCGGGATGGGTTTTTCGACCACGAGAACGGACCACTTTTTTCTTGACGATACGCTTCTCTATCTGCGAATACCGGAAGACCTTCAGATTGATACGGACGAAAGCACGGAACACAATATTCATTTTATAAACGAGTAATCCAGATTTCGGGACACCATACTTAATTGTTTACTTTTAATTTCGGATTTTTCAGCAGCATTGTAAAACAAGCCACGTAACCTGGAACGGTTCGCCAGGGAAAGGAAGCGGTATGGCAGCCTGATAACGGTTCTAATCCTCCAGGCTCTGGTCCAAATGGCATTAACCGATATCAAACAAGCTATCCCCTATGTTGAGGAAGCTGTCAAACTTGCCGCCCCGGAAGGTTATTTCCGCACCTTCCTGGATGAAGGCCCGGATGTCGCTCTGTTACTTCGGGAAGTGCGTTACTTGTCACCGGTTTTCGTGGATCATCTGTTAAAAGCATTTGATTACTGCAAATCTGATCAAACTACTCCACCACCGGAACAAAGCAATGCTGGTTACCCGGGAGTTGGACCAATTGAGCCGTTAAGCGAGCGCGAACTGGAAATAATGGCGCTAATAGCCGCAAGCTTATCCAATGCCGATATTGCTCGAAAGCTGCACATCACTGTGGGCACGGTCAAGTGGCACGCAAATAATATTTATTCAAAGCTGAATGTTAAAACCGCACCCAGGCAACAGCCAAAGCGCGGGAAGAAATCCTATAGCACCGACCATGGTTTGGTAACATAACACTATGGTCGTTGGGGCTATGTCGAGAAAAAAACTATTCAATAGCTGAAATTTATATAATTCGAGGTTTGATTATGATTAATTCTCTTTTGGCAACAAAACTCTAATGTTCAATGATACTTAATTCTGTCATAGGGAAGTGTCGTACGTTTTTCGTAACTAAGGTAAGGGAATGTTCGATAGCAGTAGTGGCAATCAGGGTGTCAGATATGCTAAGGGAAATTCCTTTTCTCTTAAAATCCCGCCTATACAAGCCTGCCCTTTTTGCTGTCCTATATTCAACAGGATAGTAATTCATTGCTTCAACAAACTCTTCAACCTTGGACAGCTCTTCAGGGCGAACACCTGAAAAAATTTCTGCCACCACTATTGAGCATACACATAGAGATCCTTCTTGTAACAATTGATCAAGGAAATCTATGGCCTCTTGCCGTCCCCGAAACAAATCTATAAGAATGGTTGTATCCAAAAGAAAGCCGTTATTATTCGCCAAAGAGATCTCTCCTCCTGGCTTCAGATTCTTCTCTCATCTTTCGCACCCAGTTCGAAGCGTCTTCCGATGTTTTTAGTTCAGGATAATCCTTCTCGTTAAAAATACCCGCCACATTACGAATAACCTTCCTTTGTTTTAACCTGTGTAATTCTTTACGTGTAGCATCAATAATGAACTTACTTCTATTACCATCACCAACATATTTATCTAGTTCAGTTAAAAGATCGGTAGGAAATCTAATAGGTGTCAATTTAGTTTCCATCATTTATCTCCTCCTGTATATACATATTTTATAGTTAGTATATACATAACTTGAAACTATAGCAAGCGAAAAAACATGCTGAATCTACCCTTACCAACAAACGCGTCATGTTAGGTATCACTTTTTCTAATTCTCAACCTGTCCTCAATAAAACATATCAGGAAAAAGAAAGAACCATGGGGCGGTAATAATACCCATTGCAAAACCCAGCCTTTTTGCAATGCTCTCTTTCATTAGCTTTTTTGACTGATAATAATTGAATAATCCGATTAGTAAAGCTGCTGCAAATATTGACACTGCAAAGCGTTTCCACTGCCCCTACAGATAACGCTCCCCTTGGAACTGCCGAACTGGAAACCAATTCCTTTGCTTCCGAGGTCAGCTTGAGAATTTGTTCGGCATAAGGCAACAGCTTTTCCCCGTCTTTGGTTAGTACGACCTGCCGGCCCAGCCTTTCAAAAAGCTTTGTACTTAATTCATCTTCTAGGGAACCCACCTGCGCCGTTATACTGGACTGGGCATAGTCAAGCAATTCCGCCGCCCGGGTAAAACTGTACAGCTTTGCTACCGCAACAAAAGCTTTTAACTGACGTATTTCCATTTCCCCGACCTTCTTCTATCCTATTAATAAAAGCGATTAGTATTATCGGAAGCTTCGTATGCAACAACTTTACCATAATGATACAATTAATCAAACAGTTGACGTAAATAAAAAACATTTCGTAAAAGAAATAAAAAAACACAGGAAAGGAGAAATTCTACATGTCTAAAATGATCGCTTATTGCGGGCTTGTCTGCTCTAACTGCCCATCGTTTTTGGCCACCAAAAACAATGATGACGCCGCCAGGGAAAAGACTTCGGCTTTGTTGGCTGAGAAGTTCGGGTTAGATGTGAAGCCCGAAGAGATCAACTGCGACGGATGTCTTACTGTAGGAGGAAGGTTGCTCGACTTTTGCCGGACTTGCGGGATCAGGCAGTGCTGCAGCGAAAGGGGCCTGGAAAACTGCGCTATTTGCGATGAACAGCCGTGCGAAAAACTTATCAACTTTCACGAGTTCTCACCGGATGCAAAGGCTTGCTTTGATGCACTGAAAAGGGAGATCGACTAATAACACATCCCCGCCCGTTCTTCGGCCCTTGCCTCAGGCCTGAACGGCGGGGATGTTTTCGGTTTTCGGGGATATGATGCTTATATGTTTTGCCTGCTTGCCCAAACATCATAGATACAGCGCTTAGCAACCAAAATACAACAGCCAGCTTTTGGTGCTTACTCAAAATAAAGTTTCAATGCTTTTTCGCACTGACAATACCCATACCGTCAACAAGCGCGTCATGTCCTACAGTAATATCCGTAAACCCTGCATTCACGAGCATTTCTTGATACTCTTTCTCCGTATAAGCTTTTCCATAATCGTAGACATTCAAGGAAGCCAGACCAAAAGCCAATGATGCCGAGGGTGCCAGGCAGGAATTGTCTAAAACGCTTCCGAAGATAAGAATCCGGCCTCCCGGTACCAGGGACTGACTGATACACTTTAAAGACATCTGCGCCTGTTCCTTCGAAAGCGTTTGAATGAAAGCCCGAAGAATTGCAACATCATATTTCCCTTCGGGTGAATTCAGACAAAGATCGGTTGCCGATACACTGATTCTGTCGGACATGCCGGCTTCCGCTATGAAACGTTCGGCCAATTGCGCCACCTGCGGTAAATCCGCAACCGTTGCTTTGATTTGAGGGTATTTATTGCAAATGGCAATTGATACACCCCCTGTACCGCCCCCGACATCAAGAAGCTTTTCAAATTCTGAAAAATCCAGTTTTTCCGCGATCTCTTTTCCGCCCCTGAGACTGCTGTGAACCTGTCTTCGGAAAAATCTCAATAATTCTTCTTCCGGCAAGGTGTGATAATCGATTTTGGCCTGTGGTTTTCCCGATCGAATACTCTCAGCCGTATTCAGGGTGGCATGCCAATTCAGATTATAAAACCCGCTCAATCCGCCGATGTAATCCGGTCGCCCGCGAACCAGAAATTTATCGGCTTCGGGAGTATTAAGCGACCACTGCCCTCGCAAAGTGCACATGCTCGCACGCATAATAGCCGTCCGTGCGTCCCTGGAAGTAGCGCCCCTGGATATCGGACGGGCTCAAGTCTTCATGGAGACGTAAGCCTAGATTTACGAGGTCTGAAGTAAGCATAGACGGGTCAAATCCCGTGGTCATTGGCTCGCCCCACTGCCGCGCTTTCTCTATAGCCACTTGAAGGCGTTCGGCCACTCTCCCGGGAACAAATGCGTCAGAATCAATGTAGTCGAAAATGACAGTGCTGCCTGCAGGGGCGACATCGGCGAAGGCACGTAATGTGGCGAACACCGCTTCGCGGGATAGGTAATAGGTGACGCCCAGCCAGCTAAAGAAGCTTAGTGCCTTTGGGTCATACGATGAGCGTGTGAGTGCCGCTGACAGATTCTCCTTTGTGAAATCCACCGGAACGAAGTGCAGTTGCACTGGAAGCTCCCAGCTTAACTCAGCAAGGCGACAGCGTTTGAAGGCTTGCGTGGCGGGATGGTCGACCTCGAATACCTGAAGCTGCTGCTCTAACATCTCCGGGCACCGAAAGGCAAAGGTATCCATCCCTGCCCCGAGGATCACATACTGCTGCACCCCATGTCTGACAGCCTCTTTAAGAGCGTCTTCCGTATACCGCGAGCGGCTTATGGTGTGTGATGTGCTCGGCAAGGATCGCATCGCCCACGCCAGGCAGCTCGCCTGGTCATGGCACGTTGCAGCACTTGCGGGGTCAATAGATTCAATAAACTGGACAGGCGGCGATAATTGCTGATCGAAGAATGCGCGATCCTCTTCCTTAAGCAAACTATAGGCTAGATAGTCATTAAATATCTTAGGGACACCGTGCATAGTATGGTAGCCACGAACGTAGGCCATTAACAGTGCGGTACGGCTGACTTGTTGCTCTTTCATCGAAAACCCTCCTCTCTTATATCTAAATGATAACTGAGGCGGAGAGTGAAATGCTTGAGGTTTTTTGCAGTAATTACTTCAAAGCACGGGTACATATAAATAAGAATTCCTGGTTGGCCCGTAATCCTCAGTGAAATATCCAATACCGGCCATATTATTAATTTCTAGTTTCGTAACACTTAGCCATTTATTAAGATCCTTATTCACTGTACGAAAAACTAATCCAATTTTCTCGGGATACTTGAACATAGCATACCTGGATGCAGGTATAGTCCTTTCTGCCAGCCCGAACCGGTCTCCCAAATGCTCCTCTACGGTTGTGCCGTAGAAACAATAAATGCGGGACGGATCACTGCGGTCACCGCGAACGACGTTGAATAATCGCCTGGCACTGCCCCGGCCTATGTATTCCTCCGCAAAATCAAAGATCATACGATACTTTTCTACCAGTTCGCATGAGTAATACGAATTCAAAAGGACTTCCTTCCCCAACAGCTTTATTTCTTTAACCTCCCGGCAAGAGTAGTCAACAATAATATCTTTATTTTCATTTTTGAAATCCCGTTCAACTATATCCATCCTATCCATTAATGAAACAGAAGTTTTTTCTTTCCTGTACCCGCTCGGTGTAACGTGAAATATTTGTATAAAGTTCCGTGCGAATTGTTCATGGGAATTGAAACCATACTGGAAGGCAATGTCTATCACTTTGCGGTCTGTTCTTCTCAATGCAATTGCAGCTGCGGAAAGCTTTCGCCCCAGAATATATGATTTAACAGTCTGATTGGTCACTGCCCGGAAGATGCGATAGAAATACGAGGGAGAAACGTAATACCGGAAAGCAAGGTCCCTCAGGGACAGCTTCCGGTGCAAATTAGACTCGATATAGTGTATGGCATCATCGACTATCTCAATGTATTTCATAAACTCCCTCGATGGGTAATGAAGTAAGTTTTACTTTTTTATCATAGATTTTGGATGCATCGTACACAGCCTATAGCCTTGACATTGATTAAATTTTCTACCCAGTCAAATTTCCTTAAACTTACTATATATTACTATACATAGTTGGCAATTCCTACTATACTAGGTGTTTATTAAAAATAATGCATATTACAAAGACCAGGCAACAGCTAAGGCCAGGAAACTTGGATTAATTAAACCGGACTGTCCCCAAGAGGTGGTCTTCTTATAACCATAAAACCTAACTTTGGTTAGGTTACAACTTAATCACCTGTCAGGTATAACTTAAGATAGAAGGGTTAATGTATTTGCGAACTTTCAACTATAAAAATTCATTGGCACCTGAAGGCAAAACAGTAGTTCAGGCTTTACTGCAAACAGCTTCAGCGTAACGGATTGCAATTTTTTTACCATTGCACCCGTTGCAATAACCAAAATGATTACGGGTTATCGGCGTTGTACAAAGTAACGGTTTCCTATGAAAAAGAAGGGAGCATCGCTCACTACTAAAAAAGCAGCTTTTTGAGCTCCCATCTTTTTTAATGTGCTCCAATAATATCCAAGGATAGAGCTTAAAACCGTTTTAAAGATAAACCTTCCCCTCTTCCCCGTCCACGGTAACCGTTTGACTATCCTTTATAACCTTCATTACCTCCGGAACGTTTATTACCGCCGGAATACCAAATTCACGGGCCACAATAGCACCGTGAGAAAGAGATCCCCCGGTCTCCATTATCAGAGCAGCAGCCTTTATGAACAATGGTGTCCAACCCGGGTCGGTTGATGGGGCCACAAGTACCTCATCGGGATTCAGCCTGCTTCCTTCATCGGGGTGGCTGATTAGCCGGGCTGTACCGGTTACTCTTCCGGTGGCGATACCAATGCCGGACAATGAGTTCCCCCTTTTAGCAGGGGTGACCTGAGCAGCGTTAGGATGCCGGGGAGTTTCGTCAGCGATTACGTCAGGCGCAATCAGGCTTGCCATATTTTTATTTCTTACCTTGCGGTCCTTTACCAACATAGCAAGCCCACGACCGTCCCAATGGCCGGCCAGGATGGCGGCCAGGTCAGGAAAGGAACAGTTAAACACATCTTCCTTCCTCTTCAACACTCCCCGATCAGTTAACCGGCGGCCTACATCCAAGGCTATAACGCGCATGGGTAGGGCCATCCCAACCATCCCGGACTTGGCTTCTTCCCTCATTTCCATGCCCCGTATGGCCTTACCGGACCAGTAGCGGATAAGCATCCGCCTAAACAGAGAGACGCCCTTGCGGATTTCCCGCCAGGCCTTTTGTCCTTTTTCCCGCTGGGCAGCCCTAATTTTGGCACTGTCCGCCGTATTCAACGTCGAACGGACAATTTCCAGGAGATAGGTTGGGTTTTCGCGCCATCTGGGGTTGGCCAGGTCTCCCTCGTAAACCGCCCGGTGTCCGTACTCCTCCAGGTAAGCCCGGAATGCCTGTTTAAAAGCAGAACCATCCGGCAACATTTCCTCCCATAAAAAGGCTTCGTAATTTACCGAATTAAAAAACTCCCGGGCGGCCGACTCCTTGCGGGCTGTTTCAGCCAGTTCCATCAAACGGTAGCCGTGCTCCGCAGTAGTAATGGCCCCCTGTCCCGTCAGGATGTCGTTGGCCAGGGCGCTCCCCTTTCCGGGGAAACTTTTTTCCAGAGTATCCGTCAACATTTTTAATGGAAAGCCCGAGGAAATATTCATCATTCCCGGGATGTTTGTATAAGCCACGGCCAACCGGTTGTTTTTCTCCAGCTCTTCCAGTAGAGCTCCTTCACTTGTGGACGAAAGGTCGCAATTGAACCACTTAACTGCCTGCTTTCGGGTTTTGGCAAATTCTTGTTTTGCCTTTCTCTGGAATTTGGATATAGCAAGCATCAACTTAACCTTGTACCAGTTTCTCCGTCGGACGGCCCTTTTGTCATCCTTTTTACCGGGTGGTATCTGGATTTCCGGGGTGTGCCCTCCCGCGATCTCATTAATTTCCGCAGGCGTGAACCCAAAAGCATCGAAATATTCCCATTGCATCAATGACATATTCATATAAACCCGTCCCTGGTAAACCCTCATATATTTGAGTCCGGGCAGGATTGGATAACCCACCGCACGGAAAGGCGCCGAAACGATACCCCCAATGAGGCCGGCCACAACCTTCCGGGTCAAAGTGGATAAGACCATGGGAAGGGCGTCTTTCGTATTCGCGTTTGACCAGTAGTCCGGCTGCCCCTTTAGCTCAGGGTAGGTGTACCGGGGCAGGGAAGTCACCGGCCTGCACTGCACCAGGGAAAAATCCCTACCGTTATATACCCACTCCACATCCTGGTGCTGTTCTCCTCCCCCCAGAGCCTCAAAGACCCTTTGTATCAGCAAGGCTATTTTAACGATATCCTCATCAGAAAGGACTTGCCCTCCTTTGTTATTTTCACTGGTGTCTTTACTCAGGAAAACCGTACCGCCCCCATCTTTTTGAACGGTTTTTCCTTCTTTTTTACCTATGAGTTTATTTATTAATTGCGGCATAAGGGTGTCAGTACACAAATGGTATTCATCCGGCTCCACCATGCCGCCCACTACCGACTCCCCCAGACCGTAATTGGCGTTTATAACTAAAACATCTTGCCTTCCGGTTTTGGGGTCGCAGGTGAAACCAATTCCAGCCGCTTCGGCCATTACCATATCCATGATGACCACTGCAGGAAGCAGTTCCTCATCAAGTATGTTAAATTTTCTCCTGTAGGATATCGCCCGGGGTGTCCATAGGGAAGCATAGCAGCCCTTTATCGCCATAGTTATATTTTCTAAACCGGTGACGTTGAGAAATGACTCGTGGACGCCGGCAAAGGAGGCTACACCGGAGTCCTCCAGAGACGCCGAAGAACGTACTGCCAACGGACGGCCAGGATTACCCGAGCCAGCCAGCCAGGAAGCGATCTCTTTTTCCACCCCCGGCGGAAGCGTGCCCGATATTATCCCGGCCCTGAACCCGGCCAGGGACTGCCCGGCGGCCTTCTCACCGACATTGGCTGCAGTAATATTATCCGATAAATTTCTCCGGGCAGACATAAGGTTATTTTCTTCCATAAAAAGATTATATGCTTCAGCAGAAATGACTCCCCCGGCGGGCACCGGAAAACCGTACCTAACTAAACGCCCCAGGTTCCAGCCCTTTCCACCAACTTTTGCCGGACCGGCCTGGTAAGTTTCCGCCCAGTTCAAAAATAACTTAGTTTTTGAACTCACAACCAATCACTCCTGTTCCATGGCAAAAATTTAAAAAACTCTTCGGTCTAATGTTGCCGAGCCCCGCCAAGAAAAAGGTCTACTGATTCGGCCAGGCTCGACTCCAAGTCTGACGATCCCTGGTCTAACAACCAGCCACCAAATGGCACCAGATACATTGCTTTATAATAGAGGGCCAATTTTTGCGCAGACAAGTCCTGACGTAATTCCCCGTTATCCTGGCCCACCTTGAAAATCCTGGTTAAAGCATACTCAAAGCCACTCAGGCGGTTATTGTCGATGTGCCCTGACAACAAGTCCTGAAAGCGGGCGGAAGCATGAAGTTTAACAATATCTCTGTTTTCTTCATTCCATTCAGAAATCATCGTCAACAGGGCCAGCAGTCGCGATCTGGTATCGGCATTCTCAGTAATCAGCCGGTCCATCTCCGCCATTTTTTCCCGAACGGCTTCCTGCATATATGCGGCGGCAATAGCCTCTTTATTGGGGAAGTATTTATATAGGGTCGCCTTGGCTATATCCGACTCCTCGGCGATTTGCTCCATCGAGGTAGACTCGATTCCTTGTTTGCCAAACAGTTCCAGGGCGGTGCTGATGATGGTATCCCTGGTCTGCTCCTTTCTTCTTTCCCAGCGGCCCTTTGGCTTTGTCTCTATTGTCATCCTATTCACCTCTACTTATCATATACTACGTTCATATATATACGTCGTATAAATTTATTATATCAACAAAGTCTCGTTCTTACAAGGTAGTAACGAAAACTTTTTAGGCCGGTAATGTATGCTGGTATGCCCTGTCATTTTAACAGGTCCTTTACAATGAACTAACATCGTTCTTCAATAAATAATCGATTAGAGCGATCCAGGCGTCCTTTTTAAAACTGTTCATCTCCTCCAGTATGTGCTTACTGTAACTGTCGGAACGGGTTTGCCAGTAGTTTTCATCTTTTTTGAATACCCAATGCCTTATTCCCTTTCTAATGAAGTCAAAATTTGTCATCCTTTTCCGTCCGGCTATCCGGACATGCCGGAAGACCCCCGGAAAACAAAAAAACCACCAAGATCTCCGTTTAACGGGAAAACCTTCGTGGCAAAGCTATTTATATTTTATTATCCCGGCTGACTCTGAGGCAGAGTAATTGAATCTTCGTGGTTTTACGGTCTTCTTTTCTGATAAACATTTCCGAGTAATCCGCATACCTGCCGGCATATACCGGCCTGGTAGACCAAAGACCCTTTTCACCCAGCATGACGGAAAGCGGCATCGCCCGCTCGTAGTCCATTTCTCCGGCCTCATTGAAGAAACCGTCGTCCACCTCCAAATGGACCACCGTGCCTATGACCAAAGAATATTTTTCTCTTCTGATTTCCTCCGTTAAAATACATTCCGCCCAGGCCAGACAACCTTCTATGCCCGGAGGTTTGACCTTCCTGGACGGACAGGCGCGAAGCCCGGCCTTTTCAAATTCATCAACCTCGGGGGGATAATAGGGCCTGCAGATCGTGACAGCAGCAACTGCAACAGGAGCACAAAGCGTATTCCAGTTGACCGGGAGATGAAATGGTTAAATGAATTAACCCTTCCCTGTCCGCAATGGTTAAAATCTCTTGTCCTTCCTCCAGCGTAATGCGTTGCCCCACACCTCGATCCAACAATTCCTCAGCGGATTCATTAAGGTTTATACAGGTATTGACTGGTTTATGGCAATTTTGAAAGGTTAGCCGACAAGAACATGGAATTAATACGCGCAAATACGTCCTGCTTAGGATGTCAAATGCTTCATCTGAAGTAACAATAAGAGATTGGCCGGCGGCATGCAGGAGTTCGTGATGTCTAAGAGCTTCCCCCATTGTCATTACTCTGGAAGATGCTTTAAGCTGTCCTTTAGCTATGTATTTGTCATATATTTGCAATCTGGACCGCATGTAAAATTCTTCGGCCTTTCTGTCAATGCGATAAATTATCTACACAGGAAGATCATGGGGAATCGAAAAAAATGAGAGCCGGGTTGAATCCAGCCAAATATTTCATTATAGAGACTGGATGGGAATGTGAAATATTACGTGTAAATGGTTTTTCCTCTTAACACAAAACTATCTTAGTTAGAATCAACTAGGTAGCCCTTTATATGGAGAGGGGCCTGTGTTAGCCTGTTGCGGCGGGAGACCAAAGCGTAGCGTGGACTCCCCGGTGGGCTCCCAGAAACACAGGCCCAGAGGCTCCATGTCAAGGGCTACCGGTCGGTTTGTTGGCCGGCTAACTTTTATATGGCCATCTCTGATTCTATCCTATCACCAAAGTATATGACAAAT
The DNA here is from genome assembly GCF_000233715.2 of Desulfoscipio gibsoniae DSM 7213. GTDB lineage: Bacteria > Bacillota > Desulfotomaculia > Desulfotomaculales > Desulfallaceae > Sporotomaculum > Sporotomaculum gibsoniae. The sequence goes on along the minus strand of NC_021184.1, from coordinate 186,485 downwards.
TGGGAGATGCAATTTTTCCAATCTTTAACTGGCATAGTCCATTTTTTTGCTGCTTCAACGGTGGCCAGGTAAATAATTTTCTTCAGTGAATCGTCTGTTGGATAGGCAGTTTTAGTTTTGGTTACTTTCCGTAGTTGCCGGTGGTAACCCTCGATGATATTAGTAGTATAAATCATTTTACGGATTTCATATGGGTATTTAAAATAAGCTGTTAACTCAAGCCAATTCTTTTCCCAGGAACGAATTATAATGGGATGTCTTTTACCCCAGTTTTCTTTGAATATTTCAAAGGCTAACTCAGCCTCTTCCAGGGTTAATGCCTGGTACACTTGCTTAAGATCAGCCATCAACTCCTTTTGTTCTTTGTATGGCACATACTTCAGGGAATTACGGATTTGATGGATTATGCAAAGCTGAATTTCGGTATGGGGGAAAACAGTGTTTATGGCCTCAGAAAACCCGGAAAGCCCGTCTTTACAGGTAATCAGGATATCTTGCACCCCCCTGTTTTTGAGGTCATTACATACACCAAGCCAAAAGCTGGCACTTTCATTTTCCCCAATCCAGATGCCAAGTATTTCTTTTTGGCCTGCCATATTTAGGGCCAACACACTGTAGGCCGCCTTGTTTATTATCCGGTTATCTTTACGTACCTTGAAATGGATAACAATATGGTAAACTGGCTTCCCTGTCCTTCTCCGGAAGAGCTGGCAATAATGGCTCCGCCCTGTTCTTCGAGAATTTTTCTACTCAAGTATAAGCCTATTCCAGAGCCTTCTGCCCCCACCACCTTCTGTGCTGCCCCTCGATAAAACCGATTAAAAACTTTGCCAATCTCATGAGGAGAAATGCCAATTCCGTTATCTTTGATATCTATTTTTATATATGTCTCGAGTCTTTCCATGGATATGTTTACTATACCATTATTCTCACTATACTTGATCGCATTTTCGAGTACATTTACAACTGCTTCTTTGGTCCACTTTATGTCATGATATATGGAAGTGCTCTGTAAATCCTCTATAATAATTTCTATATCTCTCTCTAAGGCCCTTGAATAAACTTCATTCACCGCGGCAAGGATTGTCCTTTTTATATCCGCCGGCTGCATTTTAAGCCGGATCATTCCTATTTCCATTTTGGATATTTTGACAAGAGCTTCGGATAGCCATTCCAGTTTATCGATTTGTTCCTTGGTTCTGCTTAAAAACTCCTCTTCTTCTCTGGGGCAAAGTCCTTCTTCAAGCAAAAGGGAATTGAATACCTTAATAGCAGACAAGGGGGTTTTAATCTGATGGGAAATATCGGTAACCAGGGCATGTAGGTTTTCTTTTTCTCTCCTTAGCTCTTCAAACCCCAGTTCCATTCTTCGAGACATCTGCCCAAACTGTGATTCAAGGCGGGAGAATATACCTTCTTCTTCCACAAAAACGGGATATTTACCATCCATGATTTGGTCTACAGCCATAGATAGATAATCAAGTTTATAAACCAGCCATTTTCCTATTCCTGCAAAAAGCGAAATATTAATGCTTATCATAAGCATAACCGCCGCAATATTTCCCATGATAAAGCCCTGGCAATTGACACCGGAAGCCATTCCGGTAGCGCCGGCAAGCTGTTTTATGAAATAAAGGCTATTCATAATAAGCAAAAATCCCATCAGAATAAGACTGGCCATCAAAATAAGAAATAGCCTTTTTATAAGCGGATCTTTTCTAAATATCATTGATAGACACATCTTTCAGCCCATATATATCCGGCCCCTCTGATGGTTTTTATATATTGTGAGTATAATCGAAAAACATAAAATCCCAAATACCATATAAAGGATGATTAGAAAAATATAAGCAAACTGGGTAAGTAAGAGAATAAAAATGCGCATACCAAATAGGCCTTTTTGAATTGATTTAAAAAAAGCCTAAAAACAATTTGAATATAACTTAAAGCATAACCCAGATTAGGCAGCGAACCTTGAAAGGACAGGAAATATATCAGTGATTGAAATGGTGCTCTCGCCAGCCCATGCATCAACATAACAACAGAAAGCACCAAGAAATACTCTAACTATCCTACGTTCTCGGGTAAAAACAACGGCAGATTCAGCGTTAAAATCATTATTGATTCTGTCCCAGGCCCTTTCGGTGGTAGAGCGTCTTTTGTAAAGCTGCTTCCACTCATCCGAGCCCCTTAAAATAGGCGTAAAGAACCTGGGGTTATCACTTGTTTTTGTATAAAACGTTTTTTCGCTATATAAATGGCACTTATCACAGGAATTACATTGCACAGGGAAAAGCCACTTTCGTCTGAAGGACTTGGACATTAGGCCCCAGTTACGTAATTGGTGTCCTAAACATTTGCAGTGAGGGATCCCTTTTTTATCAAATTCAATAAAATCACTCACTGCATCAGGCTTAGAAGCCCGAGCGTTAAGATCAATAACGGGCTTGATGCCATAATGCATATTGAGAAGATAGAATGGATTAGCGTCATAAGCCGAATCGTAAACAGCAGCATTAAAATTAATCCCTGGGTACAAATCCACAAGCTCTTTAAGTTCATAAACACTAGTTACCGAATCATGACGTTCACCAGAAACACATTTTATATGGATAGGTAAGCTGTAGAAAGAGTCACAAGCAGTGAAGCCATGAAAAGTATGGCCATAAAAGTAACGCTCATTGTAACTATCCCAACCCCAAGAGGCAGAGGGGTCAGCGAATAAGCGGAGGCAATCGCAACGTTCGCCGGGCTTTAACTTACAATTGCAAACCTTTTTGCCGTAGTAAGAGGCATGAGTAGGCATGCAAGTGCCATCAGCGGCGACATTCAATTTATTAGGGTCGCCAAGGATACCCCTGGCTAAGGATGGCATAACAAAAACATCTTTTAGAATCTGGTTTAAAGTAGATTCCAGATTACCAGGGAGCTTGGCATTATTGTATTTTAGCACCCTATTAACCAGGCGTTCCACTACGCCGGGCTTGGATGAATCCAGTTTCTGATTTTTCTTCTGCTTCTTTTTAGGCTTACGCTTGAGCTTGCGCAGCTTCGATTTGTAAAGGATCCGATTCTTACGAATCAGCCTATCCATATAATTATAAAAAGTACCCACGCCCGGGATAGGATCTGCCGGAACATCATCAACTTTAACAGTAGAAAAGCAGGCGGGCAAAAAACCAGATAAAACAGCAAGAAAAGGATCAGACCTTAAAGAATCCACCCACTTGGGGATGCTGGTTTCACCAGTAAAAGTCATAAGGATAAGCGAGCGAAGCAAGGCCACCGCATCTTTGGGTGGGATGCCCCGATTAGCCCTTGAATACCGGTTTTTAATAAGCTTAACAATGCCGGTAAGATCGGCACCCCAAAGTTTAACAACTAAAGAAGCTTTAGTTACGATAGTAATCTGCTGGCCGGTCGAAATATAATAGCGAGTTAAAAAATCACAAACGAAATCTTGATACTGCTCATGAGAATACTTGACAACTAACATAAAATCTACTCCTTTCAAACCGATATATTGGAAATAGCTTCCAATTCAATTTTGGAGCGATTTTAGAATTGTCAAGCAGGTAAAATGACCGTGAATCACTATTTAATTCATTTAAACCCAGATATCTTTTTAATAATAGCCATACCTAATAATTACGATGGGACATAAAATTAATTGTTTTTTGAGGTGAAGCCTCAAAAGGCAAAAAAATAAAGCCTGTATTTGCAAGGCTTTGGGATTTTTCGAATGTACTAATTGTGGTTTTGAGGGGATAGCTTCGATTTTCTCCCGCAGTCTCCTGATATGTACTTGCAGGGTATTCTCATTAATAAAATCACCTTCGATATCCCATAATTCATCAAGAAATTGCTCTTTACTGATGATTTGTTGGGGGTTTTGCGTAAGATACCGGAATAGTTTCATCTCCGTTTTGGTCAGGTATATCTCCTGATCGTTTTTAAATAACCTCATCGTGCTGGGATAGAATATGATCTCTTTTGATACCAGCATCTCATGTCCTTTTAGTGCTTTGCCTCTTCTTAAAACAGCATTAATTTTTGAGACCAAAACACTCAGGCTAAACGGTTTGCTGATGTAATCATCTGCCCCCATATCATAGCCCATTACAATGTCTACTTCCTGATCGCAGGCGGTAAGAAAAACGATAAAAAGCTCACTTTGCTTCCTGATCTCCCGGCAAAACTGAAAACCATCTCCATCTGGTAAAGCAACATCCAGCACCATAAGGTCAATGGTATTCTTACTATATAATTCTCTTGCTTCCATGAGTGATCTGGCTGCCAGAACCGTAAAACCTTCTTTGCTTAATTTAAAACTTATCCCTCGGCTTAAAGACTCATCATCTTCCACCAACAGGATCCTGATTAATTCTCCCATGGCCTACCTGCTCCTTTATACGGATTATCTATGTTCTAATTATATCCCCACCAGTCTACATCCAGCTAATAGATACTTAAGGTCACGGTATCGTCAAAGTCATTATATTGGTCAACATTTAGTGTTTAATAAAATTTATCTCATCTATATATTGTGAGAAAAATCGACTTTGACGGGATCCTGTACTTAAGGCGGAGGTAAGTACCGCCGCCCATTAATAGTGTTTTTTTATTCAGTACTCCTGATTGCCTCGGTGATCGGGAGTTTATTAATCTGTCCGGCCGGGCCCAGGGCCGCCAGATACCCTATGCATAAATTGATCAAGATCACCAGCAAAAATGATTTCCATTCGATAAAAAACTGCTCCCGCATCAGGGTACAGGCAAAATATGCATAATACACAAACATACCCAGTTCAATCAATAATGCCAGTGCGCAAGAGAAAAGTGCCGATATCGCCCCATAAAGTAAGCCTTCAAATTTTACCATCCTTTTAAACTGACTGGCGGTTAGGCCGATAGCTTTAAGAATACCATGCTCCCGCAGACGAGAGATGAGATTATAATTAATATTGTTATAGATACTTAAACCGCCAATAATTATCAGTACTGCTGCAATGGCAGCATAGAACAGGAGATATTCATTTTGAGCCTTCTCACTCTCCTTATTACTTTCAACTCTATCCTCCATTCCCGTTCCGGGAATTAGCTCTGCTGTTTGATGAACTTTTTCCTTTAGGCTTTTGTAGTCAGACTCACTAAAGCCATCCTTCATATCAAGACTCATGATACGATAGGTATCTATCCCCGTTATTTCCTGGAATACCCTGCCCGATATTATTACATAAGGTGCATCTTTTGCTCCCAACCAATAAGAATCTTGCTCAGGCAGGACTTTAGTAATCCCGGCTACCGTGAATTCCCGGTCAACATATTTGTCCCGGTGCTTTTCATACTGGTGAATGAGGTTCCAATTATCCAGAGATTCTTCATACCCCTCACGGGGATAAGTAATCACGATGGTATCCCCGACTTTTATATTAAAAATCGGTTCCATTTTCAGTTTTTCTTTTCCGGATTGGCTCCAAAATGTTCCTTGCTTATTCACCTCAGGAATACGAATAATAGCCAGAGGTCTGTTGCTCTTTTCACCTGCCGGCTGTTCTTTTTGTATCAGATTTTTGCTGAAAGAAGCCCACTCTGCCTCAGACAAGCCCAGGACCGTACTCCTGATTACCAGCTCATTATCACTATCACCCGGAAAAGCAAATCCCATTCTGTCATCAGGGCCTTCTATCACGTCTTCAACTTCTTTATCGAATTCAGATAACCTTTTTTCCATAGTTTTGATGTAGTTTTTACCATACTCTCCATTTAACTGACTATTAGCAATTTTCATCCGCCCATACAGCATATGGGTGGCTGTTAACTTCTCGACCTCGGGTTGACCTTTCAGCTCAGCAATCTGCTCCCAGGTATATCCTACCATCATTGGTACCCTGTTATTAACATTTAATCGGAATTCATCATCCAGACCGGGTCTTATATCTGCATAGTACAAATCCTGTTCGCGTTCCCAAAACTCAAACGCGAAGGACTTCACCATAAACAAGCAGCATCCTATAGACATGGCAATTATAGTAAAAATGACTGCTTTCTTGTTTCTCTTTAAATTCTTTATGGTAATCTTTTTCGTTATATCCAGCTGCCTTTCAATCCAACCTTCCTTTTCATTAACGTGTATTTTTTCATCCTGGGTGCTGCGGTTTATGGCTTCGAGCGGAGATATACGGACAGCCATCCAGGCAACCCTTATCCCGGCGGCAAGCACTGCCCCCAGAGCAGTTAAAACAGCCAGTTTGATAGACAAACCCGATATCACAATAATGTCAAGAGACACGTTACCGAACGCATCCAGGGCATCGAAGATAAATATGTCGGTGGCAGCCCCTTTAAATAGCTGAACAAAGGCGGCACCGCTTGCTATACCCAGCAGAACTCCAATTACATAGATAATGACGATTTCCCAGAGTATTATATAGAGAATCTGCCTGGAACTTGAGCCAATGGCCCTCATCATCCCGTAATCCTGGATTCTCCTTAAGACGGAAATACTATAAACGCTGAAGATCACCATTCCCGCTACCAGCATGAGCATCAGGGAAATTTTGATCAGATCCCAGTCAACCGTATTGATCTGCCCCATAGCTGATAGCAACATATTATTGGGCAGAACATGTTGTTCCTTGCTATTGGCATCTAAACCTATCACTTTACCGAGTTTATTGATCTCTTCTTTTATTTTGACTTCTGGCTTAAATTCAACCAGGGCATAGAGGTGCCCATCTCTTTCCGATAAGATTTCTTTATGCGAGGTTACAAAAGCATTCAGTCTGCCGGTTGATTTCTCGTCCATTCGATCTTTGATAATTCCTACCAATGTATAGTTCCGTTTTTCGCCCTTTTCCCCCAGGCTTATTTCCAGGGTCTGCCCCAATTTATGCGGCAGCCTTAACTGATCTAAGACCCAGCCTTCTATGGCAATTTCGTCCGTTTGGCTTGGAAATTTTCCTGCCTTTATGCAAGTGTTTTCCATAGATAAGTTATTATTATCTGTTGCCAGTAAGTTTACGGTTAATCCGTTAGGACTTTTCCATTCACCATAAAAAGCTAGAACAGCCACTCGCTGTACATTCTGATACGCTTTAACTTTTTCTGTTTGCTTTTGATCAAGTTCCCGGTATATTACATGTTGGGCTCCGTAGTTTTTACAGTGTACAACCTGTGAGTTTTTGGCGCTTTCATTCAACGAGCCGATAGCCACAATGAGAAAAACACTGAGGGTGATACTTAAAATCATGGCTATTGTTCTTTGCGGATATTGCCTTATGTAGCGACAAGCTATTCTGATATAGGTTTGCAAGCTACTCCCCCCTGACAAGTGAATTTCCCATCCTCAATCCTTACGATGCGATCAGCCATCCGGGCTAAAGTTTCATTATGGGTGATCATGACCAGGGTTTGATGGTATTTCTTTACCGACTGTTTTAATAGATTTACCACTTCCAGACTGGTTTTGGAATCAAGATTTCCGGTAGGCTCATCGGCCAAAATGATGGATGGCCGGGTCGCCAAGGCTCTGGCAATAGCTACCCGTTGCTGCTGTCCGCCGGAAAGCTGATTTGGCAATGCTTTTCGCTTGTCATAAATATTCAGACTCTCCATCAGGCCAGCTATAAAATCCCTATCTACTGCTTTGGCATCCAGTTCCATGGGTAAACATATATTTTCCCAGACATTAAGCACCGGGATGAGATTATATGATTGAAAAACAAAACCAACCTTGCGCCGCCTGAATATAGCCAAGTGATCGTCACTCATGGTATATATTTCTTTATTATCAATGAAAACCTTTCCTTCGCTAGGTCGATCCAATCCGCCCATCATATGTAATAGCGTGGTTTTGCCTGAACCAGAGCTGCCGATAATGGCCAAAAACTCACCTTCTTCTACTGATAAGTTAACCCCGTTCACAGCTCTTACCATGTTACTGCCGCCCCCGTAGATCTTTTTCAAGGCTTTAGTTTCCAGCATGATCATAATTTCTTCTCTCCCTTCAGTGTTAGATTATCACCCGCAGCTTACAATCGGCTGTAATATTCCTTACGATTTTGTAAGCTGGTATTAGCTACTGATCAAAGTGGCGCATTTTGGGTTTACGAATTATTTAAAACAAACAAGCCCAATTGAACATACATTTATCTTGTAAATAATAACCAGAAACGTTCGCATACTTAACCGAACTCCATTAAAAGACAAAATGCCAGCATCCACGAGGATGCTGGCACTGGTTGCTAATGCGTTAATTCGCCAAATGGTCCTAATTTCCTTTAACATATAATGGTTATACGTTTATTGTTTTTTAATATTACCGCCATGAGCCTTGATATTAAGCAAAACCCGGGATTTGCACCCGAGTTCCCTTTTCACCCGCATATCTCATAAGTAATCGATAATTATGAGGTAAATTCTTTGAGCAGCTTGACATTATCCCTGTTACTCAATGAATTTACAAGTCTCTCATCTGCCGTCCAGAATATGCAAACTTCATCGGACTGTCTTGAAACGATTTCAGCCACCGCTAAATAAGCGGCATCATATAAAGTAGGAAGATTTTCTGTTTTAGCGATACGCCATGCTGTCCGGGCAATAGCCCTATCACCAACGTAATTAATCAGTTCTAAACGGTTAAACTCTTCCCAAAGCACTTCCGCTTGCTCAGAGTCCAATAATTTCCGTGCTACTTTCTTGCAGAGAACCGTTCCCACTTCGGCCCAGGCAAAATCAGGTAAAACAACGGTTTGCCGGTTAGCTGCAATCTGCTCAAATAAATTTGCCGCGTTTTCACTGTCCTCTTCCAGAACCAGCAACTTAATCAAAACACTGCTGTCGAGACATACATAATCACTCATCCCTACGCGCATCCCCTTCGCGTAGCCGGCGAATAAGCGGCGTGGAGTCCGGCTGTTTTTTCATTTCACTCCGTAACCGGGCCAGGCGTTGAAGCGAGTTTCTGGTAGTTATTACTTTCTCATAATGTTCGGCTTTCTTGAGTTTCTCCTGAATATCCTTATATGTTTGAGCCTCAACGATATATGCGACTGGTTTTGAACGCTGCAGTATAACTACCGGTTCCTTTGTTTTTAAAACATGGGCAATGATTTTACTTGCGTTTTGTCTTATTTCGGTAATATTAAACATGGACATATTTATAACACCACCTTTAATAGTACATATTAATGATAGCATATAAATACATCACTGGCAATACATGTATAGTTGGCATATTAAAAAATCACCTATACAACGTTTGAAATACAGGCCTACTGTTTCTCCCGTCCTAATCCCAACATGTTTTAGACATCCGACATCTCGCGGTTCCTGTTCAGGCATATATACAGCCAATAGCATGAACTGCACTGACAGAAGTGTTGGGCAACATCGCTTTAATAGAGAATGGAGACATCATCCAAGTTGATATTATGGCGAATAAAATCAATTTCGTCATAAGTGACACCGCCCTGAAAAAGCGCAGGGAAAAGTGGATGCCAAGGAAACCCAAAATTATAGGGGGATACCTTTCCAGGTATGCCGCCTGGGTTACATCGGGAAATAGAGGCGCAATCTTGGAAACTCAAAAGCAATAGTTCAAAAGCAACCGGCGAATTGTTTTAAACAGCTTTCGTTGGTTGCTTTCTTTTTTATATCAGACCATTTTGCATTTGTTATTCATTTTCAATATGTAGGGTTATTTAAGTTAAAGCTTTATCTTAGCCAGGTGTGGGATGAATTTCGTCTAAGAGTTATTAGTTATTCCAGTTGAGGCCCTTTACCGATTGCCATCTTACCGTTGTAATATCTTTGTCTAATTTCAGGAATCATTTTTAGAAACTTGGCAAGACCCTGGTGTTTAATGCAGCACAAATAGAACACTTTGATGTTATGGTTTAAGATCTCGGCCCTGTCTGCCGCCGGGTTTAATTTAGCGCAAGGGAATTCCGGGCACTCGAAGCAAAAGTCAACATCGTGTTCGGTCACACAGGCGTAAGTTGCACATACCCCGTCAACGAGCGGGCATTTTCCCTTGCTTGGCCTGCAACCCGGACAGGGGACACCGTTCCAGTTTATCTGCACCCTTTGCAACCTTTCAGCAACTACTTCCTGAAGGGAGGGATCATCCTTGACTCTGTAAGCCCCACAATCGCCGCAGTACGTCCCGCATGGCGCAACCAAAGTAATATCATCTGATACTTTCATTTAACTAACCTCCTTTTTTTATTCTATAGATTTGACTATTTTCGGAGGCCAGAGGTTACAAAAAATATCAAGAAAAAATTGCCCATTCTTTGTTTTTTATACCTTCTCTGATTCTTTGCGCCAAAGATTCGTCGGCTGTTTCCCGGTACAGTTTTTGGTAGGTATAGCGCAATGAGCGCAATTCGACCATTTCTTCCCTGGCTTTTATAATAATCTCGGGGCGGGGATTGACTAAAGCCTGTTTCGTTATCCAGCCCTGCTGCAGGCCGTAACGAACCCACTGATTACAGTTGCAAGGATTTGATTTTTTAATCAGTTGACATCTTTTTTCCAAATAGCCGGCAATTCTTTTTTTAGCCCGGTGCAGTGTTGTCTTGACTGAACTGACAGAGCAGTCCAAAATTTCAGCGACCAGTTTGTGCGGCAAGCCGATGGTTACCGCCAGGCAAAAAACCTTTCGCTGGTTGTTGGGCAAACATTCCGTAAAGCCATGCAGGCACCTGTATTTTACTTCACGTGCAAGTAATTCGGTTTCAGGGTCGTTGGCGGGGTTGGGGTCGATAATTTCCTCGATGGAATAACCTAAATCCTCGGTAAGCTCATAGATGCGCAGTTTAGCTCTTTGCTTCAGGTAGTCATTGGCAACGTTGAGTGTAATTCGATAGATCCAGGTGAAAAAGGAGCTTTCCTCGCGAAAGGTATGATAGAAACGAAAAGCCCGGAAAAAGGCTTCTTGGGTTATGTCTTCGGCGTCATTCGCATTGCCTGTCAGTCCCAAGGCTAGCTTGTACACTTTTGCCTGGTTGTCGCAATACAACCGGTCAAAAAGTTCAGCAAGTTTATCAGCCATGGTATCGCCTCATTTATTAACTTAACAATGTTATAAATAAAACAATATTTGATAAACTGATACGGGATTCCTTCAAGAAGTGTCGGATATAATATTGTCATCAAAAAAACCACATTTGTAACTTAAACTTGTCAACTGGCATTTTCCACTATTCACACAGTTTTTAAAGATATACCACCCTTCTTCCCCGTCCACGGGAACCGTTTGACTGTCCTTTATAACCTTCATTACCCCCGAAACGTTTATTACCGCTGGGATACCGAATTCACGAGCCACAATAGCACCGTGCGAGAGAGATCCCCCGGTTTCCATTATCAGCGCAGCAACCTTTATGAACAATGGTGTCCAGCTCGGGTCAGTGGATGGGGCCACAAGTACTTCACCAGGATTTAGCCTGCTTCCTTCATCGGGGTGGTGGATTAATCGGGCTGTACCGGTTACTTTTCCGGTGGCGATACCAATACCGGACAATGAGTTCCCTCTTGCACCGGGAGTGACCTGGGTAGCGGCAGGATGCCGGGGAGTTTCGCAAATGATTACGTCAGGCGCAATTTATAAATATTCCTGGCTAAACTTGGAATACTATTTGCCACTCCCCGGTCCAGAGCTTTGGCCTTCGCTACAATAAACATAACCAGATTGATATCAAAACCTATAGCTTTATAACCCCGCTCTGCCGCAACCAGTGTTGTAGTTCCACTCCCATTCCAGGGGTCAAGGACAGTGGCACCTTTTTGTATTGTGATCCTATCCAATACATCTTTCACAAACACTGGGGAGAAGCCGGCATAAAAATGATACCCGAGGGAGCTAGTTGCCTTTCTCCAGGATGTTAATTTTGGACTATGGATTTCGCAATTAGATACTACCGTCACCCCGTTATAAAACCATCATAAATGCAAAAAAATTCCCTTTCGCCTAATTACGCATTACAAATTGCGTTGGCATTATATACATTATTTTACTACCAATCTTCCGACCAGTGCAATGACTATTATTCCTACCCCAGGCAGCTAAAGTTGGGGACAGAAATCATCGCACCAAGGATAAATGTATGCATACTTACACTCAATTCTTTAAAATTGATGTCAGTATTTTATTAAATTTACCATATATCCCAGAGCTGGCGAATTCATGTTAACGAACCTTAGTAGCCTTAATCAATTGCCTGCCGCCCACCTCTTCCCAAGGTGCTGCAGAACAACCGGCAGCGGCCAGCCATGTTTTATATTGCTCATAAGTCCATGTTCCCCCGAAAGTTGTATTAACCAGCATATTTACCCCGAATAATGCAGGCATAACGCCTGTACCCCGGATCATATCATTGATTACAATTTGTCCTCCCTGTTCCAGTTCATCTGCCGCATTTTGAAATAATTTTCTATTCTCCTGCTCACCGTATATATGGCACACATTACCAAGGTATACCAGGTCATAAGGTCCCGAAGGCAACCCTTTGGTAAAATCACCTTTGACCATTTTGATAGGTAACGAAGTATCCAGTTCCGGTTGCATCATATCTATAACTTCAGGCAAGTCCAGTACAGTCACCCTGGCCCCTTTGCCGGCAAAAGCATTGGCGTAGGTTAACGGACCACCGCCGACATCAAGAACCCTGGGATTTGCGGGCAGTTCTTTTAAGCAATAATCAACAATTTGCTGTGCCGACTTTAGGGCATGGTGACTCATGGCCTTGATAAAATGCTTTGAGTGACTGGATACATCCTTTTTCGGAACCGGTTGCCCACTATGCATAACTTCCGGCAACTGCGTCCACGCCTTCATTATATTGTAAGTATGCATGAATGAAAAACCTGTATACTGCTCGTGGCCGGGATTAAAAAAGATATTGTCCGAATCTTCGGTGAGCTTAATTTTTTCACCATCGTATTCCAGGTACTTTAAAGCAATCAAAGCTTCAATAACCGTCCACATAGCCCTGCGGTCAATTTTCGTCCTAACAGCCAATTTTTCCAAGGTACAGGGATTATTCTTTAATTCTTCAAATAATCCCGTTTGTACAGCCGCGCCGACAATCAAAAATTCCTGTGGCAGCTGGAATGAGCCGTTGTTTGGCATTTCCATCATCCTCCTTTTATTTTTCTGAATGTTAAGAACTATAGCACTTTTTTTTCTTAAGATTATTTGCATCTTCACCTCATAACCGGACCTTCCTAAATAATGTGTAATTATTTTATTATGGCACATAATGCTTTGAAGAAAAACAACAAATTGAGCCATTACACTGAAAAACAAATCTTCATCCTTCTGCCGGTGTACGTTAGCACCAAGAGCTATCCATATCACGGAAATTAAAACTGTTGCATTCGTTCATAATAAATCAGCTATGCATTTTATGGATATCCTAAGCGATATATAACATTACCCGGGACCGGAGGGAATATTTTGTTTATACCAAAACGGGTTTTCTTTGAGCAGGCAGCGCTTGATTACCCTCTGGGTCAGCAGCTGTATAAAAGATTCAAAGCAGACGGAATACCCGTGGCCATGATCGGCAGTCATAACCGGGTGACAGGCATACCCGGCAAAACGCCCCGGGAAGCTTATCTGGAGGCCAAGCGCACTCTGGTGGTAGGGGTGCGCCGTACGCTGCAGTTTTCACCGTGCAAACCATCAGCCCACTACCAACTGCCACTGAGCACCAGTTGCAGCGGCCAATGTCAATATTGTTATTTAAACACCACATTGGGTAAAAAACCATACGTAAGGGTGTATGTGAATATTAATGAAATACTTCAGCAGGCGGAAAAGTATATAAAAAAAAGGGCGCCGGAAATCACCTTGTTTGAGGGAGCAGCTACTTCCGATCCCATTCCCGTGGAACCGTATACCGGCTCGCTGGCCCGGGCTGTGGAATTTTTCGGCCAACAGCCTCTGGCCCGTTTCCGTTTCGTTACCAAGTTCACAAATGTGGATACGCTGCTGGATGCCCGGCACAACGGGCATACCCGCTTTCGCTTCAGTATCAATACCGACTATATTATCAAGTCTTACGAGCAAGGCACCCCGGCAATCCATGCCCGGCTAAGTGCAGCCCGGCGTGTAGCCGAGGCGGGTTACTCCCTGGGATTTTTAATTGCCCCTATTTTCAACTACCCGGGCTGGCAAAGCGATTACACCGAATTAATCCGCTCCCTGGCAGAGGAATTACTGCCTGCAGTCGGGCAGGACATTACCTTTGAATTGATTTCCCACCGGTTCACAGCATCGGCAAAGAAACGTATCCTGGAAGTGTTTCCCGACACCACCCTGCCTATGAATGAGGAAGAACGCAAGTTTAAATTCGGACAGTTTGGCTACGGTAAGTACGTTTATCCAAAGGAGACGCTGGAAGAGATGGGCGAGCTGTTCCGACGGGAGATTAGCGAGCATTTTCCTGGGGCCAAAGTGGAGTATTTGGTTTAAACGGCAAAAAAAAAGCGCCTCTTTCGGCATTAACCGAGTGGCACATTTTGTAAAATGCGACTTACAATAATTTGATTAGGTTGCCCCCGAAAAGAGCAATTTCTTTTAAGACTTAAGTCTAGAACTTATTTATAATAAAACAATAAAGCAACGCCCTCAAGTTTCCAAAGAAAACCCTGGAGGTATACCATGTTAAGCCGGGAATGGAGTAACTGGAGTTATGCTTAGTATCTTATTAACTAGAAAACCAGATAAAGCAGGAAATCTCTAACCAGGATTTTCATAAGGGGGAACCTTAACATAAACCAATTCATTATATCCCTTTTTTGTACATAACAGCAAAGCCGATATAACGATATTATTCATTAGTACTTTAAGTTTCCTCTTCAAAGGAGCTGTTTTGTTTTAGCCAAATTAACCTACAATACTATCGGAAGATAATCCACCCGACGTTGTAATTTAATCCCTGATTATGAAATGTTAAAGATATACCTTACCCTCATCGCCATCGACAGTAATCAACTGATTATCTTTTATCATTTTCATTACGCCTGGAATGTTCACCACCGCCGGAATGCCGTACTCGCGGGCGACAATGGATCCGTGGGACAAAGACGATCCTTCCTCCATAACAATGGCGGAAGCCCTTAAAAATAATGGCGTCCAGCCCGGGTCCGTCGACGGGGCCACCAGCACGTCTCCAGTCTGCAACTTTTACCCTTCGTTTGGATGATTAATTGCCCTTGCCGCACCGGAAGCCCTTCCCGCAGCCACGCCCATACCTGCCAGCGCATTGCCCTGGCTGCGAACGGCGGGTTCCGTAAAGTGAGGGACTTCATCGATAATAAAGTCAGGGGGTGAAAGCGCCTCCAGTTCTTTTCGCCTGGCCTTCCGCTCGGCCACCAAAACGTCCAGTCCCCTGCCGCTCCAGTCCCCTTGCAGAATGGAGATAGTTTCACTCCAAGTGCAGTGGTATATATCGACCGGCTCGGCAAGAATTCCCCTTCCTGCCAACCGGCACCCTATCTCCTGGAATACTAAACGCATATTAGATATCTGTGCCTTAACCAGTACGGACTTAGCCGTTTCTCTAAGTTCCGCGCCTTTCAGGGCTTGTTTTAACAAAGAGTTAACCAATCTACGCCTGTAAAAAGGGACCCTTTTGTTTACCTCCCGTATTGCCTGATTCGCTTTTTCTTTTTGTCTGGCTTTAATTTTGCCATAATCGGCGGTTTCCATGGTGCTCTTTACGACATTCAAGAGATAAGAAGGGTCTTCCCGCCAGCGAGGGTTGATGATATCCATTTCGTAAACTCCCCGATGTCCGTACTCTGCCAGGAAGTTCCGCAGTGACTGCTTGAACGGGGCTTCCTCCGGCAGTTCTTTTTCCCACAGGAGAGGATTATAGTTTTCACCGGAAAAGAACCTCCGGGCGGAGGCGTCCCCCCGGGCAATTTCGGCCATTTCCATCAGGCGGTAGCCGTGCTGCGCGCTGGTTATATCTCCCCCCCTGCCATGAGAGCGTTGGCCATAGCTTTCCCTTTACCGGGAAAATGTTTTTCCAACCCTTTCACAAGTGGACTTATATCACCAGCAGAGACTAAAGACATAAACACCGGCCAAAATTCCCTGTATGCACTTCTTGTCTCAGAAATTTTATTGATTAAATCTCTTTCTGCCAGGCTCTTAAGATTCTCTTTTAATAAGGCTACTGTAAAACCTTCAACTTTAGCAAAAGATTTTGGCGCGTTTTTTTTAATTCTCAGTCCTAAAAAAATTACTTTCAGCAAGCGTCCCAGTCTTTTTAATCCTTTTATTCCACGGTAAGGTTTTTTTTCGCTAATTTCTATTTCCGGGTGGAACCCACCCGAAAATTCGTTTATCAGCCTAGGCGCAATGCCAAAAGCGTCAAAATTGAGCCATTGGATAATGGACATGTTGAAATATAGCCGGCCCTGATATAATCTATAGCCCTTTAAGCCCGGGGGTGCTTGGTAACCTGGTATGTCGAGTCCTGCAATAAGATATTGCAGGAGGCTCCAGTTTAGGGTTGATTGGACCATGGGCGCGGCATCCCTGAAGTTGGCATTGGACCATATATCCGGCTGGTTTTTAAGTCCATCAAAAGTGTACCTGGGCAGCACCGTCACCGGCCTAGCCTGGACCAGGGCAAAATCCTTACCATCAAACACCCATTCGATGTCCTGGTGCTGTTCACTGCAACCAAGGGAATCAAAGACCCGCTGGATCAGCAAACCCAGTTTGCGGATATTCTCATCGTTTAAAACCTGACTCACCGGTGACCCGGCGGATTCGACAAATTCCGTCCCGCCGATTATCCTAGCGATGGTTTTCCCTTCTTTGCGGCCGATTATTTTTTGGGTTATTTCAAGCGCAGGGTCTAAACGGTATTCATCCGGGTCGACGGCGCCGCTTACCACGCTTTCGCCCAAACCGAAATTGGCGCTTATCAGCACCAAGTCTTCCCGGCCGGTGCTGGGATCGCAGGAGAAGCCAACTCCGGCGGCAAAGAAGCTTTTCAGATGTGCTTGCGAATTTTCAACTATGACAATTCATTGGCACCTGAAGACAAAACAGTAGTTCAGGCTTTACTGGAGACAGATTTCGACTATTGGTATCATTTGCATGATGACAGAGCCCTTTATGATAATGAAAAGGAAAAGATGGCCAACGATGTACTCCTCTGACTGGAGACACTCTACCCCGGCATATCCCGGGTAGAAATGAGTGATGTGGCCACCATACCTTCCCTTCTTCCCCGTCCACGGTAACCGTTTGGCTATCCTTTATAACCTTCATTACCTCCGGAACGTTTATTACCGCCGGAATACCAAATTCACGGGCCACAATAGCACCGTGAGAAAGAGATCCCCCGGTCTCCATTATCAGAGCAGCAGCCTTTATGAACAATGGTGTCCAACCCGGGTCGGTTGATGGGGCCACAAGTACCTCGCCAGGATTCAGCCTGCTTCCTTCATCGGGGTGGCTGATTAGCCGGGCTGTACCGGTTACTCTTCCGGTGGCAATACCAATACCGGACAATGAGTTCCCCCTTTTAGCAGGGGTGACCTGAGCAGCGTTAGGATGCCGGGGAGTTTCGTCAGCGATTACGTCAGGCGCAATCAGGCTTGCCATATTTTTATTTCTTACCTTGCGGTCCTTTACCAACATAGCAAGCCCACGACCGTCCCAATGGCCGGCCAGAATGGCAGTCAGGTCAGGAAAGGAACAGTTAAACACATCTTCCTTCCTCTCCAGCACTCCCCGATCAGTCAACCGGCGGCCTACATCCAAGGCTATAACGCGCATGGGTAGGGCCATCCTAACCATCCCGGACTTGGCTTCTTCCCTCATTTCCATACCCCGTATGGCCTTACCTGCCCAGTAGCGGATAAGCATCCGCCTAAACAAAGAGACGCCTTTGCGGATTTCCCGCCAGGCCTTTTGTCCTTTTTCCCGCTGGACAGATCTCATTTTGGAACGGTCTGCCGTATGCAACATAGAACGGATAATCCCCAGGAGATAGGTTGGATCCTCCCGCCATCTGGGATTGGCCAGGTCTCCCTCGTAAACCGCCCGGTGCCCGTACTCCTCCAGGTAAGCCTGGAATGCCTGTTTAAAAGCAGAACTGTCCGGTAAATTTTCCTTCCATGATAGGACCTCGCAATTTACCGAATTAAAAAACTCCCGGGCAACCGGCTCCTTGCGTGCTATTTCAGCCAATTCCATCAAACGGTAGCCGTGCTCCGCGGTAGTTATAGCCCCCTGTCCCGTCAGGATGTCGTTAGCCAGAGCGCTCCCCTTACCTGGAAAACTTTTTTCCAGAGTATCCGTTAACATTTTTAATGGAAAGCCCGAGGAGATATTCATCATTCCCGGGATGTTTGTATAAGCCACTTAAGAGCAAAGGCACCTTTTCATCAGGAACAACAGCTTTAAGAAGGTACAGCAAATTAGATAAAGGGGCTTCGCTTTCAACCTGCGAAACCCCTAGTTATTTAACGAGTTTATCTTCGCACAACCTGTAAGACCCCGCCCCCTTAGGTCGGGGATTAACAGGCTGTAAGCTCGAAATAAGTGCGACTAAGGCTTAGCGGATAGGGGACACACCTCTTTCGGAGGAATGTCCCCAACGTATGAGTCAAAACCCCACCTGAACCAAGTCTTCTTTATAAAACCCCATTCCTGCTCCGTAGACATCATTCGGCCTTTCGGTAAAACCATATTTTAAATAAAAACCTTCTTTTCCCTTTGCAGACATTAGCCCTATAAATGAACCTTCCGGTGCGTACTGTTTCAAAAACTCCATTATCCTTTTCATTATTGCAGTTCCAATACCTTTTCCCTGAAATTCTTTTTGAACAATGAAATCCTGAATATAAAAATACATGGAACCATCCCCAATGACTCGAGCAATTCCAACCGTCCTATTATCAGCAACCGCACAGACCGAATAAATCGATAAATCAAGCGCGGCCTTTACTGTTATCTCATTAACCTTTGGCCAACCAACTGACATTCTAAGCGTATTGAATTCTTGAACCGTTGGCAGACGTTCAATAATATCAAATGCACTCAAAACAAATACCCCCATTGCAGTCCCCATTGCTGAAACTACTAACACAATTACCCCTTCTTCACCATAACATTCTTAAAACCATTTCGCTTTAGAATATAAAAAAAAGAGAGCCAGAGTAGAGAATTTATGTAATTTCTCATACCGGGCAAGCGGTACCTCAACACTTTTGTCAATCAAAAGCTCCTGAATTGAATGTTCAATTTTTCTAATCATGCCACAACTGGAAGGAACCAACCAGGTTAAAAGCGGGTCTGAGCCTAAAACTACCATTTCATCTTTAGCTTTTGCCTTTTTACAAATATCCCTGGCTAAACTTAGAATACTATTTGCTACTCCCTGGTCCAGAGCTTTGGCCTTCACTACAATAAATATAACCGGATGATACCCGAGGGAGCTGGTTGCCTTTCTCCAGGATGTTAATTTTGGACTATGGATTTCGCAATTAGATACTACCGTCACCCCGTTGTAAAACCATCATAAATGCAAAAAAATTCCCTTTCGCCTAATTACGCATTACAAATTGCGTTGGTATTATATACATTATTTTGTAGAGTCGGAAGAGGTGGGCCACTTTTGAGGCCTGCCTCCGTCCGCTCGATCAAACAGATCGTACGGTTTTCCCGTAATCCGCTTTCCTCAATTGATGACTTTACGATTGTGAACGTAGGCTTGGAATTAGGCTAATAAGATTAACTAACTTAAAATGGTCGTATAGAATTGTGGGAGTGTACTTTTTCCACCCTGCATTTCGCCACCGTTTGAATTGATGTGACCATAACCTTCGGACTATCCAGTTATTCAAGCGGTTGAATAGCTTTCGGACATGAGCTTTACGGTAATAGTTTCCCCAACCTCTAATTACCGGGTTTATCCAGTCAATTATGTCCTTTAGGGTAAGTGATATCCTGCGCTTTGTTCTTGCTCTGATTTGATCCATAAATCTTTTGACAGATTTTACTTTGGGTACGGCATAGATATTTAATTTAGGTTTGCTTTTAATTTTATTATCTGGCTGTTTCAACCCTTTACCCATTTTGATTTTGTAGCCTAGGAATTCAAATCCCCATTTGATGTGAATAATTCTAGTTTTCTCGGGGTGTAGCTTGAGCCCCAGGTTTTGCAAGATTCGCCTGGCTTCTTTCAGCACCCAATATGCTGTCCCGACGTCCCCTACCCGGGCAATAGTTAATGCCTGAGGTATGTTTTTCTTTTCACCTAAACTGCGCGACGTCCAGCCGCCTGAATTTTACAATCCTTAAACATTGAAAAGAGGGAGCCTCTTGACTCCCCCAAATGAGAATGCCTGTCGTACAACAACGGGAAAGCTCTCGAAATCCCGTTGATAAACAGCGATTCTCTTTTTACCAAAATCCCCCATCCGGGGGATTTTTCCTTCTATCTTAGATGGTATAATATAGCCAGCCAGTGAATTGGTGAATGACTATGCGAAGGTAGATAATCTTTGGGGATCAAAGGTTAAGGTTTAAAAAAATAACCAGCCATAGTCATAAAAAGGGAAAACTGGGTTGCAATGCTAGAAATGCTTCTTTCTTACATTGAAGAAAGGCTTTTGGCACCTTTTCTTGTATTCAACCCATTTCTAATCTTTTTACATTGGTAGTTTGACCTTAAGTTGTTATGTTTTCATTAATGTTAATACATTTATAGTCAAAATTAGAGCTTAACAAAATCAGTTTTCGGAAAGGGGTAATAGCGGATGTCCCAAGTCGATAATCCTCTGGAACTTTATAAGTTACTCCCAAAATCAAATTGCGGGCAATGTCAAGTGCCTACATGCATGGCCTTTGCCGCCGCGGTAATCAAGGGTCAAAAACGTCTTGATGAACCTTTTCTACCGGGCAAAGAGTGCAGCGCCTTCTTTTCCGCTGGTAAACATTGAAACAGTTCTTGCCAAGAACGCAAAAGTTTGGTCTACCAAGCTTTTGCCATAGATTTGTCCAGACTATTTCGTAATCTTTGCTGATTATATGTATCGGGTCCGTAATACAATTTAATATATCTAATGGCAAATTAAAAATAATTGAATTAATTCTTTCCTCTATTTGCAACATTTCGCTTCCTACCCTCTTTGTCAACTTCCTGATGCAAGAGATGAAATGTAATAGATTACACCTAATATATCATATTTAAGGTGCTTTTTTATTTACTCTTAAAGTCTGGCTTTCTTTTCTCAATAAATGCATTCATTGCAGCGGCTATAACCGGTTTTAAGCTTTTTCCCAGTCGTCAATCTTTAAAAGAGCATTCTCCCTCATTTCGTAGTTGATAACTTGCTGAGACAGTTTTGCAGCAAGCAGGCTGTGTCAGTTGAAGTAGAACTGCATATATTTGCCGTTAATTCATCCAGAATCCTTACCGCCTCTGAAGCATATGCCACTGCCGGTCCTCCGCCCATCAGAATGGCTACTGACATGGCCTCCATTATTTTATTGTCCCGGCTGACTCTTGAGGCAGAGTAATTAAACCTTCGTGGTTTTAGTTACTTATCCGAATATGGATTTATCATATTCTTTTCTTCATTTCAGTACGTTAAACAAAAAAGCAAGATTTTAATTAACTTTTTCAACCCTTCTTTAGAGAAATTTTGAAACAAGCAATTACGCTGTAGTATTAGTTAAGTCCTTCTTTCAGTTTCAAAACTGTCTGTTTGTCCAACCCGGTAATCTTAACTACAAATTCCACTTCGGCACCTTCTTTTAAGGCTGTTCTGGCTATTTCCTGCTTGCTTTCTTTTATGCCTTCTGTTCTACCTTCTTTTCTGCCTTCTTCTCTGATCCATTGTTCTATCTGGGTCATTTTCAACACCTCCATCAGGCGTTTTTTGTATTCATTTGATAAATGTTTATCGGTTATCACTATTAGGCCGGACATGGCAAAAACTCTTTGCCTGTCATCTTTCAGCCGCCTGGCTAATTCCAGGGATTGAACCGCTTTTTCTTCTATTCTTTCCCCGCTTTTCATGAGGGGCAGAAAAATCAATATCATCAGTTCTTCGTCATTCAGCAACTCTTCGGCTGTTATCTTTTGCTGCAGTCTTTGGCACTCCGCGTCACCATCGTAGTCTTTCATATATATGTTGGTTACCTTGTAGAATATGGAACCACAGTCCAGTATTTCAGGGGCCTCTTTTATGTTGCCGGAGTATATTACGGCGGTGTTAACAATCCGTTCCTGTTCTTCCCGGCTTGTTATCCTGGCATCATACAGCATAAACCGTTTCATGTCTTGCTTGTTTACTGTGGTCTGGAACTCCAAATGCAGCAATGTATCGTCTTCCAATAGAAAAACTGTGTCGGTTCTGGTTTCCTTTGCTTCTATGGCGGGCAGCGACGTAGGTGACAGCCCTGCTATCCTGGCTGTTTTCAGTCCAAAGAAGGACAGTGTTTTATCTTTGAAGTTTTCAGCCATACATTTCATTAAAATATCGTTGCTGTTACGGGTTATTTCGGTGTCCATTTTGTTTCACCTGCTCTACTGTAATTATATATTACCAGTTGAAGATTGAGAATACTGTGGGGCTTATTTGAGGACTCTTTTTTAAGCATTCAGCACAAGCAACTTGATAATGCTGCGTAAACAATGAAAATGGGAAATGGCCTAAACCCAACTGTAATAAGGGCTCAAGCCATTTCGAATAACATGCGGTACCACGATTTGGGGGGGTGCGAAACTTAACTTGTAATTTAACATTGTCGCACGTTACACATCATCCAGCCAACCCGGGCATCTTATTTATTTTTCCGCCAAAATAATCTTGTGATCAACCAGAGCCAATTACAATATTTTTGCCCTTATAATTTTTTTTCTGGCGAACATATCCTCCAGCATAAGATCATCATGTTTGCCTCCCCCCTAACCACGTTTTTACTCCGCAGCTGTCCGGTCTTCTTTTCTGAGAAACATTTCCGAGTAATCCGCATACCTGCCGGCATATACCGGTCTGGTAAACCAAAGCCCCTTTTCACCCAGCATGACGGAAAGCGGCATCGCCCGCTCGTAGTCCATTTCTCCGGCCTCATTGAAGAAACCATCATCCACCTCCAAATGAACCACCGTACCTATAACCAAAGAATATTTTTCTCTTTTGATTTCCTCCGTTAAAATACATTCCGCCCGGGCCAGGCAACCTTCTATGCCCGGAGGTTTGACCTTCCTGGACGGACGCGAAGCCCGGCCTTTTCAAATTCATCAACCTCGGGGGGATAATTTTTAGAGCAAATCATAACCGGCTCAGCCATGCCGGCAGTCGGCACATTAATTACGAACTCCTTTGTTGTGCGGATGTTGATCAAAGTGTCACGCTTTATCCAGGAACTGAGAACAATATCGTCGAAAGGCCTCAGTATGGGAGTAATGTTTGACCAGGGAGCCGCATTTTTCACTCCGCTCCCGCTCATCGTCGATATCAGCACCACCGATTTGTTCCTTGGTTCTGCTTAAAAACTCCTCTTCTTCTCTGGGGCAAAGTCCTTCTTCAAGCAAAAGGGAATTGAATACCTTAATAGCAGACAAGGGGGTTTTAATCTGATGGGAAATATCGGTAACCAGGGCATGCAGGTTTTCTTTTTCTCTCCTTAGCTCTTCAAACCCCAGTTCCATTCTTCGAGACATCTGCCCAAACTGTGATTCAAGACGGGAGAATATACCTTCTTCTTCCGCAAAAACGGGATATTTACCATCCATGATTTGGTCTACAGCCATAGATAGATAATCAAGTTTATGAACCAGGCATTTTCCTATTTCTGGTAGATCTTTTTCAAGGCTTTAGTTTCCAGTATGATCATAATTTCTTCTCTCCCTTCAGTGTTAGATTATCACCCGCAGCTTACAATCGGCTGTAATATTCCTTACGATTTTGTAAGCTGGTATTAGCTACTAATCAAAGTGTTAAGTATAATTCATTTTTACCCATTAAAAGAAAAAATGCCAGCATCCACGAGGATGCTGGCATTGGTTGCTAATGCGTTAATTCGCCAAATGGTCCTAATTTGCTTTAACATATAATGGTTACACGTTTAGGTGATTGATAATTATGAGGTAAATTCTTTGAGCAGCTTGACATTATCCCTGTTACTCAATGAATTTACAAGTCTCTCATCTGCCGTCCAGAATATGCAAACTTCATCGGACTGTCTTGAAACGATTTCAGCCACCGCTAAATAAGCGGCATCATATAAAGTAGGAAGATTTTCTGTTTTAGCGATACGCCATGCTGTCCGGGCAATAGCCCTATCACCAACGTAATTAATCAGTTCTAAACGGTTAAACTCTTCCCAAAGCACTTCCGCTTGCTCAGAGTCCAATAATTTCCGTGCTACTTTCTTGCAGAGAACCGTTCCTACTTCGGCCCAGGCAAAATCAGGTAAAACAACGGTTTGCCGGTTAGCTGCAATCTGCTCAAATAAATTTGCCGCGTTTTCACTGTCCTCTTCCAGAACCAGCAACTTAATCAAAACACTGCTGTCGAGACATACATAATCACTCATCCCTACGCGCATCCCCTTCGCGTAGCCGGCGAATAAGCGGCGTGGAGTCCGGCTGTTTTTTCATTTCACTCCGTAACCGGGCCAGGCGTTGAAGCGAGTTTCTGGTAGTTATTACTTTTTCATAATGTTCGGCTTTCTTGAGTTTCTCCTGAATATCCTTATATGTTTGAGCCTCAACGATATATGCGACTGGTTTTGAACGCTGCAGTATAACTACCGGTTCCTTTGTTTTTAAAACATGGGCAATGATTTTACTTGCGTTTTGTCTTATTTCGGTAATATTAAACATGGACATATTTATAACACCACCTTTAATAGTACATATTAATGATAGCATATAAATACATCACTGGCAATACATGTATAGTTGGCATATTAAAAAATCACCTATACAACGTTAGAAATACAGGCCTACTGTTTCTCCCGTCCGGCATTTACCATTTCAACAATCTACTTCGCCCATAATGATATCAAGACTACCCAAAATAGCCACTACATAATAATTTTAATGATTTTAGCTAATTGACATTAACCTTATTCATTTAACATTTTAAACTTTAAATTTGCCAACCAATTGTTTTAAATCAACGGCCATCTTAGTTAAACCTTCATTAGCAGCTGAAACTTCTTCCATTGTTGCAGTCTGTTCTTCTGTACTACCGGCAATGTTTTGAACACTGGTTGATATTTGTTCCGACGCTACCGCAACGGTATTAATCTGATCTGTAACTCCTTCAATTGATTCCATAATTACCTTAAATCCATTTCCAACTTCTTCAACTAGGTCTGTCCCTGCTTGAACCTGTTTATGGCCATCTTCCATTGCTTTAACAGCTCTTTTTGATTCCTCCAAAACTGTTTCAACAAGTTGATTGATATCCTTTGCAGCGCTACCTGACTGTGCTGCCAGCTTTCGTACTTCCTCAGCCACTACAGCAAAACCGCGTCCATGTTCACCTGCCCTGGCGGCTTCAATGGCAGCATTGAGAGCTAGTAAATTTGTCTGGTCTGCTATATGGGTTATGAGGTCAACTATTTGATAAACTTGGGTTAAGGTATTGGATAGCGTTTCAACAACCTGGGATTCCTCGTTACTGGTTAAAGCGATCGTTTTCATTTGATCAATTACTTTTTTAATACCCTCGGCACCCTGTTCAGCCTCCTTAGATGCCTCTAAAGACAGCGCTGCAACCTCTTGTGCATTTTGGGAAACTTGCTCTGTTGTAGATGCAATTTCACTTACAGTCGCTGCGGTCTCAGTTGCCGCAGCGGAGGTTTGCTGTGCGTTGACCGATAATTGTTGTGAGGTGTCCGCTACGCTATTTGCATTATCATTTACCTGTGCCATAATATTTCTTAGGTTGGACAGAAATTTATTAACAGCTGCAGCAAGGTCACCAATTTCGTCTTTTCTACTAATATCAATCCTCTGAGTTAAATCTCCACCTTTTTCCGCCAAAACATTAAGTTCGTTTCTAAGAGTATGAATAGGTCTAACAATTTGGCCAGTTAACAAAAGTGTTAAGAGTATAGCAAACCCGGTACTTATTAATAAAGCAAGAATAAAAAACTGACGCATCTTGTTGTACTGAGCAATAGAGCCGTTTTTTGTTTCCTGAGCCGTCGAATCTGCATGTTTTTCAATTTGCAATACAATTGCATCTATGAGATCAGTAGGTGCACGGTCAATGCCTTTGACCATGTTATCTACAATGTGATAGCTATTGGGATTTGTGGAATCATAACTTTTTAAGGCCTCACGATATTTCACTCCTAAGTTTGCATGTTCTTTTAAAGATTCGTCTACCATAGAAACGCTGATACCTTGTTTCTGCATAAGGTTTTTTAGTGTTTCTAATTCACTTTGTACTTTAGCCTCTTCGTTTGTGAAATTTATGTAATATTCTTCAAACTTTTCAGGATCATTCCCACGTATCAAAATGTTTTTCCATTCTTGAACTTGTTTTTTGAAATGTACCTGGGCACTTCTTGCTGTGTTTATTGACTGTTCTAATGTTTTTGCTGTATTTAAGCTAGTTACCAGATTCTCGTTAGAATTACCGAGGTTAGTCAATCCAAGTATACCAATCCATATTAACAGGATGATCATTAGGGCAGTTAGTATAAGTAGCTTTGTTCCAATCTTTAAGTTATTTAACAAATTATCACGTTCCTTTACCGCTACTTTTAGAGTTGAAAGATTTTTAACTTCTGTTTGCATACCGGTATTTTGGTTAAATAAGTTTGGCTTTGTTCCCGTATTCAATCACGAAATTCGCCTGCAAGCTGTATAGAGTTAAACCGCTGAATAACGCCTTAAATCTTGCTATACTTTATTCTTTTTTCCTTTGCATCTCTTTGGCCAACATTCTGGCAATTTCAGGGTCCTGTTCCTTGACCATGGCCAGGTACATAAATACATTGCCCGGGTACTCTATGTTTTTTTCCAGGATAGTGTTTTCCAAACAGGTACGGGCCAGGGAAATTACGCAATCAGATGAATGGTTATCCCGGCATTCCCGACACTGCAAGCAAGTTTGAGCTAAAGCGGGAACAATGTTTTCTACAAAATAATGCTTCATATCCGATTGGGTAATATGCTTACGAGCACCTGGAATGTCAAGAATCCCCTTTTGCCGGGCAAATTGCAGGGACCGTAGAGCAAATCCGACCATACATGCCGCCGGTTTGCAATCACCGGATTGAAAATGGTCGCACTCAATACATATTTTTCGCAGCGGCAAGATCATGGCATCAAGGTCAACCAGTGCAGAAGATCTTAGGGTGCCGGTCATTTTTACGCCTCCTCTTTCCCGGATATAAATGCTAAAAATTCATTATCCGACTGTTCCTGCTTCGGTGCAAACATCCCTTGGGGCGGGATAAACTCCCCCAACCCCACCCTGGCCACGGTGGAGGCCAGTCGTTCCTTGGGCTGGGCCAGTTTGGAGTATTTATCTATTACATGTTCAAACAGTTTGCATACCTCGTCGCCGGTCAAATCCTCCGCAAGCAATTGGCCATGCAGCGGCTTCCTGGTACTGCCGCGACCACCAATATATACATCGAAAGAATCCCGACCCCGCGCAATAACCCCAAAGTCCGCGCATAACGGATCGGTACATCCGCGTGAGCAACCGGCCACCGCAATTTTTACGTCCTTATTTAATTCCCGCCCCAGATATTTTTCTTGCATAACAATGCCAAGATCCAGGGCATCTCCCAAAGCTCGCTGACATAGTGCAGTATTTCCGGCACAGGCTTTCACGGCTCGAACGGTCCCGCCATAAGGCGAAACGGACAAGCCAAGCGCGGAAAGACGGGCTTCCAGCTTGGCCAGATCTTCCTCGTTTAGCACTGCTACCACGGTTTGCCTGGTGGTCAACTTCAACCTGAATACGCTGCATTCCAGAGCAGCTTGTCCCAAGCCGGCAAACTGCTCCGGGGTAAATACGCCACAGGCCGATACTATGTTGACAGCGTACATTCCATTACTCTGTTTAAAAATAGCCTTGTTCAATGCTATACCCTGGTTTCTGAAACCTATCAAAACCTACAATAGGTTCCTCACCCGTTCGACTACAACCTCAAGGGTTGCCAGCAACCACAAGGGTTGTAAACGGGCGGCAGTATCACAGGATTCAACTGCTTAGCTACAGGCTTTCGCCTGTATTTCGAGTAAATCTTACAGTAACCCGCCGCTAACCTTGAAGGCTAACGTGCTGCCCGAAAGAGGGTGTTACCCACCGCCTAGTTGTTAACTGTACAGCACAGCCTTTCACTACGTGTACCGTGCCATACTTTAGCGCGAAATTTATGTCAAGGTGTTAACCCGAAACTAAAAGTTGTTTTCTGTAATGCTGCCAAGAGACCAGGCTTTGCACCTCCTTCTTGGTATGTTTTTTTATTGCGGCAACCACCGCTTTTTTTATGAAGCTCCACTGTTTCCAGTTGGTTAGCTTAGAAAAACCGTCTTTCTTTTTCTTTTTGATAAACTGCTTTACCAGTGGCCGGGTAATTTTTCATGGTTACATCCTATCCCCGCCGGGCTAATTACATAGCCTGCCGCTTCGTGGTTGGAAAGACCGTATTGAACCTGATATTTTAAGATTCCGATAACTGATGTAAAAGCCGGTTTTATTTTAACCAATGGCACACCTTTTCTTAAAGCCCGGCGCCGCGTCATAGCTAAAAACTTCGACCAAATAAAACCGTGACTCATCCGGTTAAACTTGGCAGTCACCGATTTATCGTCTTTAAATTCCAGGTGCCAAACTTTAGTTTTATCAACATGCCTGCGTATATCTACTCCCAAGATAATCGCTCTACGGCCTTTTGTAGATCATCTTGAGAGGGAGCTGTATATCTTTTGGTAATATCCAGGGAGCTATGCCCCGCCATTGCTGCTACCTGATCTATGGGGATACCCATGTCGATCGCGTTTTTACAAAAGGTGTGTCTTAAAGTATGCGGAGTTACCTTTTCAAGTTTGGCAATATACGCATATCTAGCCACCAACTTTAGAACTCCCCTGGTTGAAATGCTTTTCCCGTATTTGTTAGGAAATAGCGGTCCAGTAGGATTTTCGGCCAACCAACACGATAGTATCTTTCTAATTGTACTGTTTAGAGGAACCTCCCTATATTTATTCCCCTTACCGGTTACAGCGACCTTACCACATCTAGCCGATATATATAGATCACTTCTTCTTAGAGAACAAAGTTCGCTTACCCGCAGCCCGGCATGCAGCATCAAGCTTGTGATGGCTTCGTCCCGCTTACTACCAGATTGGCGAACAGCCCTTATAAGCCTAGCTTGTTGAGGTCTTGTGAGCCAACGTGGGACAGGTGTACTTGCAATAGCCACCATTTTAATATCTTCGGATGGATTATCTTTAATATACCCTTCCTTTTTTAGCCATGAAAAAAAAATTTTTAAACTAATAATGGCTCTGTTTACAGTTGTTGGCGCTACGCCATTACCTTTATGTCCTCCGCTTTCCTGCATAAAAGTACGATATTCCACTAAATCCAATGGTGATGTGGCGTTAACCAAAGAAACATCGTATTTACTAATACTCCATTTTATAAATCTATTAACATCTCCAACGTAGGAACGAACAGAACTGCCACGGTCTGTTGCTTTTAAGTAAGTTTCAAATTTATTGATTAGAAGTTCCAACTTATCAGAACTAAATATTTCGTTCCCCTCGTCCTTGATCAAGTAGTAAACACTCCCTTTATGTCTGTTTATTTAAGTTATGTTATTCATTATATCAATCTAGATACGAATAAGTCCACTTATCTGAACATTAGGGAAGATAGAAATTCATCAATTTCTTTTTACTGTGAGAGGTAAGAATGGAAACAAAAACTTCTGTTTTAAAAAAATTACTCCAACATTATGAAAATGTTAGCAAACCGGCCTATAAATTTTTTCCTGCAAATGACAATCTTATTACTTCAGGACTACATGATATCGATAAAATCAATATCCCGTTAGTTGTATTAAACAAGGCCGGACCGCTTATTCAGGAAGAATACTTTAATAAAAAAACACCCCCAATAGAGCGTGACGATTGTTAAAGGTATAGTTATTTTGGGGAAATTTCTACTACTATACCACATCATCATGAACATTGGAGATGGTAACGGCAAACCGTTGGCTTAAAAGACTCTAAGATCCCGGTATATAGTCGAAAAGTTATGCAATAATGAACGTTTTTAACACACAATATGATAATAGGATGGTGTTACTGTTTAACCTACAAGAAGTACTTAAGGATCATAATTAAGGGGAGGCTAATTATGAGATTCGGGAATATGAAACTCGGACTAAGGTTGGCACTTGGCTTTGGTATTATTCTGTTATTAATGATTGCAATAATAATTACCAGTATTGCTGAGATGAAGCAGATCGACGACAAACTCAATCGTATTGTTAAAGTTAATATAGAGCAACAAAATGCAGCAAATGAAATGCTTGATGCTGTACATATTGTTACTAGAGTAATGCCAACCATTGTTTTATTAGAGGACCCTCAATCAAAACAAAGAGAGAAGGAAAAAATTGAAGAGGCCCGGCAACAATATAACGAAGCCGAAGCTCGCTTTGAAGGACTGGTGAATTCAGATGAAGGAAGAGAAATTTTTGAAAGAACCAAACAGCTGAAAGAAACATCCAGAAATGTCAATGATAATATTACTAATTTGGCAATGGCCGATAAAAGAGAAGAAGTACTAACACTTCTATTTGAAGAATCCATTCCCAAGGTTACTGAATGGAGGAACACTTTAAGTGAGCTTAATGAATATGCGGGTGAGCGTACCCGGATGCGATATGAGCAAGCGCAAGAAAGTTATCGTTTGGCGAGTTTAATAATGTATTCAGCAGGAGTTATAGGTTTATTATTAGGTCTAATAATTGCTTTGGCTATTGCACGAAGCGTAACGAAACCGGTTGGTGAATTGGTAAACGCTGCACAAACAGCAGCTTCAGGTGATTTAACAGTAGATATTTATACAGGGTCTAAAGACGAGATAGGAATCCTTTCTGCAGCCTTTAAAACAATGATTTCGCATCTACGTGAGGTGGTTATTGAAATTAAAGAAAAGTCAAATACTGTTGCCGCTTCTTCTCAACAGCTAAGTTCAAGCGCACAACAAACTGCTGCTTCGGCTAATGAAACATCGGCCACTATGACCGAGATTTCTTCTTCCGTAGAACAGATTACCTCTAATATACAAGAGATAGCCACTGCTTCGGAAACAGCAACAGAGCATGCCACTGAAGGAAACAAAGGCATAGAAAAAGTTACGAAGCAAATGCAGAGTATATCAAACACCGCTAACGATGTTTCTAAAGCAATTGATGGACTTAACCAAAAATCCCAGGAAATAAACCAAATTGTTGAACTGATTACCAACATTGCAGATCAAACTAATTTATTAGCACTTAACGCAGCAATAGAAGCCGCCCGGGCTGGGGAACATGGGAGAGGATTTGCAGTGGTTGCAGAAGAAGTTAGAAAGCTGGCCGAACAATCAGCCAGCGCAGCAAAAGAAATATACAAACTAGTTAATGCTATCCAGAATGAATCTCAGAAAGCTGTAGGCGTAATGGCGGAAGGGGGAAAAGAGGTAATCGCCGGTACGGATATAGTTGGAGAAGTTGGTAATAATTTTAAAGGTATTATAAATACCGTCCAAGAACTAACTTCGCAAATCCAGGAAGTGGCATCTGCAACAGAACAAATGTCAGCCGGTGTTCAAAATGTTGCGGCCTCTACGGAAGAACAAACTGCAACAATGGAGGAAGTTTCAGCATCTGCTGATTCGTTATCCAGGTTATCTATTGAATTAAATGATCTTGTAAATAAGTTCAATGTAGATAAATCGCAAAAAACAGGTGTTGACCTTAATAAAAAGTAGCAAAACTTAGTGTAAATAAGTTTGAAATCTCAGTACTTCAGACAGCTTTTTTAAAAAAGAATGTTACTAAAAAGCAATAAGGACGTGCCTATCCATTAGATAATAGGTACGTTCCTATTGCTTTTGTTTTCAGGGGATAAATGTTCAGATAAGTGGACTTATCTGAACTGAAGCTTAAGCTAACTAACTATCTATACATCCAGAATAGATATACGACTTTTCTAAAAGGCGCAGAAGAACAGCAGAATTGGTTCTGATAAGTCAAAAATATAAGGTTTATTTTAATTTTCGATAACAGGTTTCAAAATCCTGCATTTTTTTATTATAAGTAATAAAATACCAATATACCGGAACCCCTTTTCATAACAGTTATGGTTCATACCAATAAATTACCTTGATTAGTTTATATTCCATATTATAAATAAGGATTTACAACCTCTTAAATAAGGAAAACCCTAATGTCCTGCTTTTTATTATATTTCGATATATAAAGTAGGGAGGCTGGGTTTTTCTTTTCTTAGTACGAATAGCTTTTAGGCAAATGGCTATTTAAAAGGGGGTGCAATAGGTGGAACAGAAGCAGGTGGTAATATTGAACTCGATAATTGCCTATGCGGAGGGACATTATGAAAGTTAATAAAATCATACACCAACTAGGGAGGTTGACAATATGAAGCTCAAACTGGGTGCTAAAATAAGTCTGGGTTATGTCATGATGCTAATAATAGTTGTAATACTGGGCAGTAATGCTTATTTCAATCTTACATCTATTAAAAAAGATATTAATAACATAAGCAAGGCAAGTGAATGCTTAATCCTACAGTTTCAAACTGAAAACACTTTTAAAGATGCCGTAGCGTCCATGAGAGGCTTCATTGCTTATGGCGATGAAACATATTATCAACAAACGGAACAAAGTATAAACCAGGTACTGGATAACGAAAACAAGCTGCTGCAGATAGCCACGGAAGAAGATAAACCAGAAGTGCAAAAGTTAATCGACGCATCAAGCCAGTACAGGGACGGATTGATCAACAGGCTTGCCCCGGCGGTAAGAGCATACCATAATGAACTGAATGCCGGGAATGAAGAGCAGGCCGATGCTAAATTTGCGGAAATGAATGTTATCACCAACGAGCTTATTCCTTATACCAATCAGCTTTCAGAAAGCATTCAAAAGCTCGTGGAAAATAATAATCAAATAGTTGTCCAAAGTTTAAATGAATCCAATTCGGACGCTGCCAAGGTCATTACGGCATCCACAGTTATGCTTTTCATTTCGGTTATTATCGGCATTATATTAAGCGCTACTATGACCAGGATGTTGAAAAACCCAATTTTACAAATGGTCTCTGGTGCCAATAAGTATGCTGACGGTGACTTGAGGGAAAAGATAGAAATCAGGTCAGCCGATGAACTGGGGGATCTGGCCGCTGCACTTAATCAAATGCAAGCGGGATTCATTAGCATAATCCAAAAAATCAAAGATTCTTCCAGTCAATTGTCGGATTCGGCTCAACAGCTGACATCTCAAGCCCAACAAACTTCCGCTGCGGCGGCCGAGACAGCATCCACCATGGGTGAGGTGGCAAGCACGATGGAAAACGTGTCTGAAAGCACCCAGGATGTTTCCCGACAGGCAGACATTGCGTCACAACACGCAGATAAAGGCTTCCATGGTATTGAAATGATCACCGGACAAATGCAGGAAATTTCAGCATCCAACATACAAGTTAACAATTCAGTGACAGCTCTTGGCACTGCGATAGGCAAGATTGGCCAGTTTGTTGAAGTAATTACCAACATTGCCGATCAGACTAACCTTTTAGCCCTAAACGCCGCCATAGAGGCTGCCAGGGCCGGAGAAGCCGGCAGGGGATTTGCTGTTGTGGCAGAGGAAGTGCGTAAATTGGCTGAACAGTCCGCCCAATCCACTAAGGAAATCAAACAGCTGATCAAGGAAATACAAGACCAAGCAGATCAGGCAGAGCAAGCTATGTCTATTGGGGTAGAAAGAGTTAACCAGGGTAACAAAGTTGTTAGTGAAGTAGGTGAAAGCTTCTCTGAAATCATTAATGCCGTTAAAGAGCTGACAGACCAGGTGCAAAACGTTGCTGCTGCCGCTCAGCAGGTTTCCGCCGGGGTACAAAACGTAGCCGGGACCACCGAGGAACAGACTGCCGCCATGGAGGAAGTCTCAGCCTCAACGGAAGAACTAAATAAACTGTCCGCGGAACTTAATAACGTGGTAATGAGATTTAAAATATAAAACCTTTATTGGCAAGTCAATATACTCATTTGTATTGGATAAAGCCAAATCAACAGTAGCCCGGCATAATTCCCCCCCCAATAGCATAAACGTATCCAAGGGGTTTCGTTTACAAACAGCGGACGCCCCTTGGTTTTTTATTTTTTATTTGGGTTTCAATAAAGTGTATAATGGTTTTTGGGGTAAGGTATAAGAAGATAAAGAAAAAGGAATGATGAGCAAAACGCCAAATTCATTGAACAACATGGTTTCTAAACAGGCATCTTTGGGAGTGTTGACATAAATGAGAATTATGATTGCTGATGACCACAAGATGATTCGCGAAGGTCTTCGGGCATTGTTTAATGGACACCCGTGTATGGATGTAATAGCAGAGGCGGTTAACGGTAAAGAATGCATACAAGTAGCCAGAGAAACATCTCCGGAAGTTATTATTATGGATGTGGTTATGCCTGTACTAAACGGTATCGAAGCTACACGTCATATTTTATCCGTTAATCCTAAAATAAAGATAATTGGTTTGTCTATGTATTCCGACAGGCGTTATATAGCGGAAATGTTTAAGGCGGGGGCATGGGGGTACCTGTTAAAGGATTGTGCTTTTGAAGAACTGGTAAGGGCGATAGAATATGTTACCGCCAACCAGTATTACCTCAGCCCCAGCGTTACAGGGGTTTTAATTCAAGACTATCTATACAAGAACTGCGAAGCAAATGTCTTTTCCTTGTTAACACCCCGGGAACGCGAAGTACTTCAGTTGATAGCGGAAGGTAAAACCACCAACCAGATCGCCTCGCTCCTCTTTGTTAGCAAAAAAACCGTGGAAACACACCGCAGGCAAATTATGAAAAAGCTAAATTTAACAAGCATTGCTGAGCTTACCAAATACGCCATCCGAGAGGGCCTAACATCACCTGAAATATAAATTTAAAAATATAGTATTTAAAACAAACCGTTATATTTTATTAGTTTGACGCGTATTTTCCTATTCTTCTTCTATAGGCTATAACGCTTATAGCCCTCACCAATAGATTTGAGGCTAACCATACCTTGTTCATACTGGTGCAACCCAGCACCAAAAAGTTAGCAAAGCCATTAGCTGCTACGTTAAACACCACTGAAGCGTCCCCTACTGGAGCTAGTTCCCTTTGGAAAGCCGCACCGGGACGAACAGGTTTCTTGCCAAAAAACAAGTTGCCTACATCTTTGAAATGTCCCATAGTTGCATCAATGGCCACTACATAATTACCATTGTTCAATTGCTTTATTTTTTCTTCCATGTTCTTGGCATGTACCGTATCGTCTAAAGACCCTATTACATTAGGAATGCCTATCCTTTTTAATAGTGTACCGGTTAGCGGACCAAAACAATCACCGGTGCTCGAGTCTGAACCAATACAAAAATACGATACGTTTCTTCCGGGAGGCGGAAGAATCGCTTCCAAAGAAACGATAGCTTTGCTTAAAGCAAACTTATCGTCATAGTATACTGAGCTGTGCAGTTCTTTTTTCACAATACTCCCCCGCCTAATTAGCTTTAATCTAAACATTATCATTTTGAGTTTAAAATTATATTATGCGCAAGTAGGAAAAAAAGTATTAAGACAGGGGGGACGTTTCGTTTGTCTTATATTAAAGATAAAGAATGGTAAAAATATCATGTAGACATTTACAGACACCTTATAGAACATTGTCCATGAAAGGCACGGCATTAAAAACACGTTGAAGTAATTATCAACGTGCTCTCTGTATATTAGATCATTTTATGTGAATTCTTTTAAACCACTGTAAATTACTACAACCTCGTCCAGTTTCATGCGTACTAAACCGCTTGACGAGGGGGCCACAAAGTCGGTTACCCCGGATACTATAGGTTTTTCCTGTTTACCCCAGGAAACATTCCGCCGACCACTGTATTTTTCATAGACTCCCTTTCCAACAAAGCATACTACACGCGGCCTGTAATACGATATCTTCCGGTATAATTCCACCCCGCCATTCTTATATTCATGATTCGTAATATCCGCGGCCGCCCGGGTGGGGCGGGACACTATATTAGTCATACCGTACCCCAACTTCAGAAAACCAATGTCCTCCTCCGGCCTGTATTTGCGGGGTGTTAGCCCGGCCCTGTACAAAATATTCCAGAACCGGTTGCTCGGATTAGCAAAGTGGTGCCCGGTTTCCGAGGAGCGGATGCTGGGGTTATAGCCCACAAAGATTATTTTAAGGTTTTTTTTCAGGACATCTGGAACCGGCTTTAGCATTTTATTATTCCTTGTTTGATTCTTATAATATACTTTCTGCTACCTCATACCATGCTCATAATATTCCCGGACAGGAATATCAGCCAGAGCAAAATTAAATTCCTTTAATTTGTCCCTTTTTGCCCACTCTACCGCCGCATGGAAATTCAATTTTAATTCGCCTCGATAGTTTCTACAAGATAGCATATTAATTCAATCTCGCCGGTTTCGTACTTATAGCAGCTGTTCATAAAATGCTTCGTTATTTTAATATCAAGGTTTAACTCCTCTTTAATCTCCCGCAAAAAGCACTGCTCCGGAGTTTCCCCTTGCTCAATTTTCCCGCCCGGGAACTCCCACCTTAAGTCCAGTTTATCCCCCTGGGGCCTTTGGGCGATAAGAACCCTGCCGTTTTTTTCAATGATAGCTGCGGTTACTTTTTTCATGGCTTACCCCACGATCATTTTAAGTTTTTCTTAGCGTTTTAATTTATAATTCCCCAGGTGCCATTACTTTCATTTGCCAAACCCGCTGCATAAGCATACTAACCGGCTTGATACCTGCCCGGTCCCCTGAAGACTTCCCTGAAGTGCCAGTTTACATAAGCATCTTTAGGTTCGTAGCAAACTTTAATCATGGCAATTCCCCTTCCTCAAGATACGGCACAATGCTTTTTTTAATTCTTCTAATGCCGCCCCTCGGGTCCTCAACGTCACCGTCATAGCGCGGTATAATATGGTAATGCAGGTGAAAAATTGTCTGGCCGGCAGCCCGACCGACATTGGCTCCTATATTAAAGCCATCAGGGTTAAATTTAATTTGCAATATATCCTTAACTTCAAAAATTAGCTTATTTATATCCATAATTTCCTGCCAGTTAGCATCAAAGAATGTCTCTACGTGACGTTTGGGCACAACAAGTACGTGTCCCTTATTAACCGGGTATTTGTCAAAGAAGGCCAGCGCCAGCTTATTTTCTGCAATTATTTCGGTTTCCGGTTTTCTACAAAAAATACAGCCATGCAATTAGGCAACCTCCTTTCAAAAGCAAAACCCCCAGGAAACCCAGAGGCTTGGTTGGAAATTAACACGAACCTTAATTTAGACAATATTTATCAACCCATTGAAATAATATAAAGAGGTTGGATGATTATCCAACCTCTTGCACTTTAAATCTTGCCTACCATCCCTAAAATTGAACATTAGGAAATAAATCTTTGCGTATTTTAGCACGAATTTACTTAAAAATCAATGAGTATTTAAGTAGCAGCTACTTCATATATCGCTTCAGTTCATTATAAAAATTTTCTCTTGTCCCAGCCAGAATCACAACTGCCATTTGCCCATCTTCTTCATAAATTTTATATGCAAGCTCATAATTGGTTTGGCTATAATAAACATTATAACAATATACTCCAGCCAGATCACCTGTTTTCAATTCCCCAATGTACGGGTCACTGCTTATTTCTTCAAGAGCGCTTTGAAATGCTTTCCTCAGGCCTTTTTCTTTAACCTTCTTCAAGTATTTCCCGGCGGCTCCCGTGAAACGGATTTCATACACTTATTTGTCCTCCGCTTCAAAAATATCAGCCATTTTTATACCTTTTTTTTCACCCTTTGCAATGCTATCTGCCTCACTGATTAGTTTATCCATGGCGGGAGCAATTTTTTTATTCATTTCCTTAAACTTGGTAAGAAGTTCCTGGCCCGTCAGCCCTTGTGCAATCAAATCAGCAAGAATTTGCTCTGAAAACTCACTTCCTGTGTTTTCTCTAATAGGACGTATAACAATAGCATTGTTTTGCAAAATGCATTCAGCTTCATTACTAAAGCCTAACGCTTCAAAATATTTTAGCGGTATTGTCACCTGTCTTTTACCGGAAATACTAATAATCTTACGCTCCACTGAAATTCTCCTAACTGCGTTAATCGTCATTTTTTTCATATCTCCTTACAGTATATGTTCAAATCTGTGTCACTATACATATTTCTTTGATTTTATTATAACTAGGAAAATGAGTAAATTCAATCTTCACTCTCACTATATAGACTGTCACTGCATCCATAAAAAATGTTGTCTAAGAAGCATGATGGAAGTGCAGTGGGAAATGATCAATAAGATTCAGGCAGGCAATAAAAACAGTCCAAGAGCCTTTTAGCTACCGGACTGTTTTTACTATAAGTCTTTTATATCGCATATTTTACGCCTTATTACTAAAATTACCTACCCCATAAAGTAACAGCGATATATATATTTAAATCTAACAAAATATTAATGGACAACTGGAGCTTCATAATCAATTTCACTAATATCAATAAGGTTTTTCTCCTTACGATCCATTTCCGACAAACGAACATCCAACCGCTTGCGTTTCTTGGGAGCCGGTTGGCCCGGCGCTATTTCACCCGGCCGTCCGTATTTCCTTTGCAGTTCCTCCAGTTCACGCGGTGAAAGGTAATAGCTGGCGGCATTAAATTGTTTTTGTTTTTTAGTTTTAGCGTAATCCATTTTTGTGTCACCTCAGCTAAATTTAATATTTTTAACCTACCAAAACTGATTCGACGTATTGCACAGCCTGCAACGAGTGAACCCACCTTTTTAGTTTAAATAATTTTAAAAGATGTAAACGTGTTAAATTACAGACAGCATGGAATGAAAAGTATAGATAGAGTTTTTTTGTTATTAATTAACCCGCTCATATTAAGGGTTAAGCTGAAATGCATGTTTAATGTACCTGTTTGGCTAACTCAATTTTTCCAATACTTCGATGAAGCCGGCTATGGGAATGGCGGAAATCCCCTCGGCCCGGCAATATTCAAACAGCTTTCCCTTGGCAAATACCAGGTTACTGTGACCGGCAGGGCAAATATCTGATATCCCATCCCCCACATAAACCACCTGGCTGCCCGGTTGCGTCAAACGCTTCATAAGAGAAAGTTTACAAGTCCCACATAAACCACAGTCCTGGTTATAGTAGCTACAACGAATACGAAACCCTTGTTCAAACACCAATTGATTTGCAAAATAAGGTATTTTATAACCATGCTTTTTCAGTATATATTCAATGCAAAAGTCATAGCCATCGCTTAATATATAAACCGGGTAGCATTCTTTTTTGCAAAATTTAACGAAAGTCCCAAAGCCCTCGTCAATCTCAATAGTATCAAGTAAACTGCGCAGGTCATCCAAAGTGGCGCGAAAGAGCTGAAAGGTTCTGTTGGCACATTCCTCGGTTGAAATTTTCCTTTTCTCCCATAATTCATTAATTTGCTGCCAGCCCTCGCCGGCAAAAGCCTCTACCATAGCCTGACAGGTATCCTTTTGGGTAATGGTTCCGTCAAAATCAATATAGAACACTTTTTTCATCGGCGGCACCCTTTCCTAACTTTTTCTCTCCAGGCGTCCCCATACTGATGATGTCTTCTTCATTATGCTTTATAAAATTGATAAAAGTGGTGAATTGGCCCCACACCTTGCCCCAGGGGGAATGCATGGGCAATGGCACCGTTGATATATTCCTTGGCCCCTGCTACAGCCTCCTCAACCGGGCAGCCTTTGGCCAAGAAAGCAGCGATAGCTGAGGAAAAGGTACAACCTGTGCCATGGGTGTGAGGAGTGGACACTCGATCACTGAAAAAATGACGGAAAGACTTGCCGTTATACAGGACATCAACAGCATCACCCTCCAGATGCCCTCCTTTAACAACCACATTTTTTGAGCCCAACAGGCTAATTGTCATAGCTGCCTTTTCCATTGCGGGCAGGGTTGATATTTTTTCCCCGGTGATAACCTCGGCCTCCCAAAGATTGGGGGTGACTACCTCTGCTAAAGGAAAAAGCTCCCTTATTAACGCCTCACGTGCTTGAGGCTGCAAAAGGGTATAGCCGCTTGTGGAAACCATTACCGGATCCACAACGATGTTTTTGATCCGGTGTTTGAGCAGAATCTCAGCAATGGAATCAATAATAGTTGTATTAAAAACCATACCGATTTTGACGGCATCTACCTGGATATCCTCAAAGATAGCACTTATTTGTTCCCTAATGATTTCCGGGTCCAGTTCCCGGACACTGGATACGCCCCGGGTATTCTGGGCTGTGACAGCTGTTATAACACTCATACCATAGGTGCCCAGGGCACTAAAAGTTTTTAAATCAGCCTGTATTCCCGCTCCTCCACTGGAATCGGAACCCGCTATGGTTAACACTTTAATCAAATTTTTCCCTCCCCCATAAGTCCTGAGCGACCTTATTGATCAGCATCCGCTAAAAAAATAAACACCCCCGCTCGGAGTGCCACAAATAACTCAGTGCATTTCCCTTCGCTGGTATTACCCAGAGCAGGTTCAATGGGTTGGCACTCGCCTCTCAGCCTTTTTCGGCACCCCAAATGACTTCCTGTATTTTATTTTGGCTGAACTTTACTGCTACCTAATTATACTACCGGGCTATTGCAAAAAAAAGTACTGCTTAGGTAGCTTGGAAAGCAATCATCATATATAACTGATAATTATTTTAAATTTATTTATCAATATGAATTTCCTGTTCTTCCGCCAGTCGCCTGGCCAAGATGTGCGCCTTTTCACCGCCCACAACCAGCTCCGGGTTTAAATCAGCCAGAGGCACCATGACAAAGGCACGCTGGCCCATGCGGGGATGCGGCACTTGCAGATCGGGCTCGTCGATGGTTTGCTCTCCATACAGCAAAATATCCAGATCCACGGTGCGTGGCCCCCAGCGGATCACCCGCACCCGGCCAAGTTCATTCTCGATTTGCTGTAAACCGTCCAGCAATTGCCGGGGAGTTAAGGTGGTGCTGACTTCGGCCACGGTATTAATAAAGTAATCTTGCTCTACATAGCCCACCGGGGCAGTGCGATATAGGGGGGCCACAGCACCCACCGCCACGCCCGGCAGTTCATCCAGCCGCTTTAACGCCTCGGCAATAATAGCTCGGCTGTCACCTATATTGGAGCCCAAACCAATATAGCAACGCATCGTCCGACCTGTCCCCAATGTTTCTGTACCGTGCGACAGACTCACTGTCCAATCACCGCCTTTGCTCGGGAACGAACTATTTCCACGGCCATATAACTAAATTGCCCCGGCACAGGGGCGGCAGGTTTTTTAACCCGCACCAGCACCTGCTGTACAGCAAATTGCTGCAATACTTCGCCGGCAATTTGCTCGGCCACCGCCTCAATTAGTTTGCTGGGCTCACCCGTTACTACCCGGCGAACTACTTCGTACACATCGGCATAACTCACTGTTTTGTCGGGGTCGTCCTTTTCCCCCGCTGCGCGCAAATCCAATTGCAGTTCCACATCCACTACGAACTGCTGCCCCAGCTCTCTTTCCTGGGGCAATACACCATGGTAACCGAAAAAGCTCATACTGCTCATTATTATTTTATCCAGGTTAAACACCGCCTTCCAATGCACAGCAACTCGTGACGAGAAAGCAATTCAAAGCATAATGTTTTTTTCCGCTATTTAATTCGACCTGGCAGCCTTCCAGCAACAGCCAAATGCCAGTCCATCCTAGTACCGCACCACTGCATCGGTCATCCGGACCACCCTAACCATTTCCTTGACGTCATGCACCCGGACGATATCCGCTCCATTGGCTATACCCAGAGCCACAGTGGCACCGGTGCCCTCTACCCGCTGGTCAAAGGGTAGATCCAGGACTTTACCGATCATTGACTTTCGGGAAGTGCCCAGCAGTACGGGCAGCCCTAAACAATCCAACTCCCGCAGACAGCGTAGTATCTCGAGGTTTTGCTCCGCTGTCTTACCTAAACCAATACCGGGGTCAACGATTATATTTTCCCTGACTATCCCGGCCTGCTCCGCCATAGCTATACTTTCCCGGAGAAATTGCACCATATCGCCCATTAAGTCGCGGTAGACAGTATCGTTCTGGTTGTGCATCATCACCAGGGGCACCTGATATTCCGCCACCACCGAGGCCATGTCTCGATCCGCCCGCAGTGCCCACTGGTCGTTAATTATATGGGCCCCCACCTCCAGGGCACGCCGGGCCACCGCCGCTTTAGTGGTATCTATACTGATGGGCACACTGATTTCGCGCACCAGCACCTCCAGTACCGGTATCACCCGGTCCAGTTCCTCTTCCAAGCTAACCGGTGTATAACCGGGGCGGGTGGATTCTCCGCCCAAGTCTATAATATCCGCACCTTCATCTACCATACGATGAGCCCACGCTATAGCAGCATCAATATTATTATGCTTACCCCCATCGGAAAAAGAATCGGGCGTAACATTAAGGATGCCCATCACCAGCGTCCTTTCCCCCAGGGGCAGTTTCTTGTCCCTGTAGATGAGTTCCCGGGGCGGACGACCGCCCAGGTTGTTTAGCATTTCCGCCAGCTGGTCGGCCAGGCTGGCCAGCTTAAAAGGTTGTAAGCGTAATTTTTTGATAACCGCCCGGTACTGTTTTTCAGTACCCATCAACAGCACATCGGTTTTATCCACCGAAGAGTCCACCATCCCCCTGGTGACAGCGGCATCGCCACCCTTGCCCAGCATTTCCTGCTTGATTATGTTGGCCTGTCTGGGTGTCAGGTCATATATTTTAATCAGCCGGTGCAACGCCTTTGGTGCCATAATAGCACTACCGCCCGCGTCGGTACCGATTTTATTGAATTCTTTCATTATTTCATCCCGGTGCACAGCCACCAGGTTATGCATATTAAAGGACATCAGAATCCCTCCCGTAAATTTAACGTAATTACCTCAGCATCAACTTGCCTACGGCGAACCACACATTAGTCCTTGAATAACTGTCGACATTTCGACTGATCACTAATAAAGGAGCATAGCGGCGGTTTCCATGCGGTTGATTTTGTAGCAATCATCCCTGGCCGCGCATCGGCCGCAGGGGCGAGCTAAATCATCAGCCCGGCAGATATATTGACCCAGCAAACTGGCTTTGGAACCGCCGGTACGGTGCTCGCTAATGGCCTTGACGATTATCCTTTGTTCAGCACCATCAAATCCGGCCCGGTTAAGAACCTCACCGGCCATCCGGGCACCGGCAACGGCGTGATCCTCGCCGGTTTCGCATTCCACCCAGCGGGCCATGTCATGCAATAAGCCCGTGGCATAAATTACCTCCTTGGCTTGCATCAACATGCCTGGCTT
Source organism: Desulfoscipio gibsoniae DSM 7213 (assembly GCF_000233715.2). Lineage (GTDB taxonomy): Bacteria > Bacillota > Desulfotomaculia > Desulfotomaculales > Desulfallaceae > Sporotomaculum > Sporotomaculum gibsoniae. The sequence goes on along the minus strand of NC_021184.1, from coordinate 142,781 downwards.
ACCGGTGGTTGCCGTAATATCCTTAATGCCGACACCAGCCAATATTTTAAACCAGGGCAGATCCTCCGGCACACCGGTGGTTATCTCATTACCTGTTGTAACGCACCCTTCCAGTACAAGCATATAGGTGATGCGGGCCACATCCAGCATATGCTGCAGGTCATGCCGGCAAAAGCGCCTGTTTTCCTCGCAAGCGGCATTGCGTTGGACACATTCCCTGTACCAGGGGTCATTTAAAATATGGTTCGCCCGGCGCAAAGGATTCACCATTCCTTTCTCTATATGCAATGATCACCCATTGCCCCCTTTTTAACCCATGCAAAAAAAAAAGGGGTTATCCCCTATATTCGCTTGCAGTTGTTAACTTTCCTGCCCGTTTCCCCGCCCCCGTTTCTTCGAGTGACACCCATAGGGATGGCCTTCTTTGCTTACCCTGGATACATTATCACTCTGACACTGGGGACAGGTAATTTCGGATCCACGGGGTCCCTCACCACAGGGCAATTCCCATAGGTGGCCACAGTCAAAGCATTTAAAGTGACGCACCACCATTTCAAAATGTCCGCCCTCTACACGAATAGCTTTACCTTCCACCAAAGCAACAGCTACCTTGCCACGGGCAGAGGATAATATACGGTGATAAGTGGGTCTGGAAACGCCCATTTTTTCAGCACAGCCCTCCTGCTCCAAACCAAGCAAGTCCTTTAGTCTGATAGCTTCCAATTCTTCTACCGTCAGCTGAATAACTTCAAGCTCACTAACGGGTATACCAGCGGGTTTAAAAAAAGTCATCTCGGGCATAAATTCAACCCGTCGACATTTAGGCGGTCTGGACATAAAAATGCACTCCATTCATGTATTTAAATAATAAAATTTTCACCTATTACAGTTAAACTATACTTCTTTAATAGTTCTATTACAAATAGTCTTTCTCCTGCCGCATATTATTAAAATACCGTATACATATCCTTTCTTATTATAATATGAAAAGACAACTCTGCGCTACACTGTACGTTGTTAATTTAAAATTCATATGTATCAAGCCCCATCCAATCAAGAAGCCCAGAAATAAAAAAGCCCCCGGTGGGGGACTTTTTTATTTCTGGAATTTCTATTAGAACAGACCCAGCACTTTGCCGGTTTCCGTATCCACATCAATTCTCCGGTAAGCCGGGTCGGAGCTGGTACCGGGCATCAGGCTGATAGAACCGGTCATCGGGCACAGGAACTTGGCACCGGCAAAGATAAGTACGTCGCGCACCGGCAGTGTCCAGCCCTTGGGCACACCCTTCAGTGCAGGGTCATGGGACAAGCTGAGGTGAGTTTTCACCATCATGGTAGCGAAATCTTTGTACTCCGGATTTTCTTCAAATGCCTTGGCTTTGGCTTCAGCTTCCGCTGTCCAACTTACGCCGTCAGCACCGTATACTTCCCGGGCAATGGCATCCACCCTCTGGCGCAGGGGCATTTCCAGCGGATAAAGGAACTTGAAGTTGACTTCATCTTTGCAAGCGTCGATAACGGCATCAGCCAGTTCCAGGGCACCGTCGCCACCTTTAAGCCAGTGCTCGGACATGGCGCAGCGAGCTCCGGCTGCCTCGGCAGCGCGACGTACCGCCGCGATTTCGTCCTTGGTATCAGTATGGAATGAGTTAATGCAAACCACCGGGTTGATACCGGCTTTGCGAATGGTATTGATATGGTGCACCAGGTTCTCGCAGCCCTTTTCAACCAGCCCAACGTTTTCCTTGACGTACTCTTCGGGCAGCGGGCGGCCGGCGACAACTTTGGGGCCGCCACCGTGCATCTTAAGCGCCCGGATAGTGGCGGTAAGCACGGAAACGTTGGGAACGTGCCCGCTGAAGCGGCACTTAACGTTCCAGAACTTTTCAAATCCGATATCAGCGGCGAATCCGCTCTCGGTGACATGGTAGTCAAACATCTTCAGACCAATCCGGTCGGCAATGATGGAGGACTGGCCGATGGCGATGTTGGCAAACGGGCCGGCATGTACCAGCACAGGCTGGTATTCAGCAGTGCTCATCAAAGTCGGGTTAATGGCATTGCGCATGAAAGCGGTCATGGCACCAGCCACTTCTAAATCGGAGGTGGTTACAGGTTTACCCTTCTTATCGTAACCAACGATAATTTTACCAATGCGCTCCCGCATGTCTTTTAGATCATGGGCCACAGCAAGAATAGCCATAATCTCGGAGCTCACAGCAATACCAAACTTGGATTTCATCATGAAGCCGTCCATCCGGCCGCCAATACCGATAATGATGTTCCGCATGGCCTGGGCACAGAAGTCAATGATCCAGCCCATTTCCACCCGGGTGGGGTCGACATCCAGGCGGCGCAGGTTCCGCTTGGCCAGTTCGGCATCATCATAGTTTCTCTCGTGCTGCATCCTGGCGGTGAGGGCTACCATGGCCAGGTTGTGAGCGTTCATAATATCATTCAGGTCACCGGTAAGACCGAGGGAGAATTCGGTCATGGGAATGGCCAGCGCGTTGCCGCCGCCGGCTGCGGTACCCTTGATATTCATAGTGGGGCCGCCGGAAGGCTGGCGAATAGCCGCACCTACGTTCATGCCCCGTTTACCCAGGCCTTCCACCAGGCCCATGGAAGTGGTGGTTTTACCTTCGCCCAGCGGAGTGGGGGTAATAGCGGTAACTTCGATGAATTTGCCGTCCGGCTTATCTTTCAGACGATCGATGATTTTCATGAAGTCCAGCTTGCAAATTCTGCCATAAGGAATAACTTCATCCTTTTGTAAGCCTAACTTCTCCTGCCATTCGTAAGGCAGGGGCATATTTTTCTCCGCCTGTTCGGCGATTTCAAAGTCCTTTAATTTAGTTGCATCGTATGCCAATTTTTACCTCTCCTCTCGATTAATCCTTTAATAAAACTTTAATGTCTTATAGCTGCTTGTCCCGCCTGTTTTAAACCCCCTTTACTAAGATTATTTTTTCAATACAAGTATTATGGCGTAACCACAATACTTTAGCAGTAATTGAATATAAAACAAAATGGTACTGCTTTTTAGATTGTTGAAAATTTAATAAAATTATTCTATTTTTTACTGCCTACTCGCTGTAGAAACTCATCTACTTTTACAATAAATCTCTGATGGGTGCCACGTCCAACCACCCGTGTGTCATCGCTGGCCTGGACTTCAAAAACCAGTCGCCGCCCATCTATCTTCAAAAGTCTGGACTGCGCCCGCACAACCCCCCCCACGGGAGTGGCGGCTACGTGTTCCACATCCACCTTGATACCCACCGTGGTATAACCTTCAGGCAGCAAAGGATCTACAGAGCTTAGTGCCGCCTTTTCCATCAACCCGATCATGGCGGGAGTGGCAAATACACTGATATCACCGCTGCCGTATGCAATGGCGGTATTTTGGTCATTAACCTCCACCTGCGCCGATCCGGTTAATCCAAGAGTAATTTGTTTAGTTAAGGACATAAGTATCACCCCAACTTTTAAAAGGAATTTATTCTACATTGTTGAGTATATTTCCTGCAAAAAAGAATTTTGCATATTTTTTTTCATTAAATTTTAATGTTTTAAAAGAACAAGAAGCGGCCTGGAAGACCGCTTCTTGTTATTCATAAATCCAGCTATCCAATTCTCTTTTATATTCAACAAGTTCACCTGGTGCAAAGAACAGCCCTAATTCCCTGGCCGCACTTTCGGTTGAATCTGAACCATGCACCACATTGCGTCCAATATCCATGCCAAAAGTACCGCGTATAGTTCCTTGGGCAGCCTTTAGCGGGTTGGTAGCCCCCATCATTTCCCGCGCCGTGCTCACGGCATCTTTACCTTCGAGGGCCATGGCCACTACAGGACCAGAAGTGATATATTCCACCAGGGGCTCAAAAAACGGCTTGCCCCGGTGTTCCCCGTAATGGCGCTCAGCCAGTTCACGGGATATCTGCATCATTTTCAGGCCTACAATCTTGAGCCCTTTTTTTTCAAAGCGGAATATAATTTCCCCTATTAAATTTCTCTGCACACCATCTGGTTTAACCATAACATAAGTCCGCTCCAAAACTATAAACCTCCCTAAGCTTTATTGGCCTCAATACCGGATTCCTTCATAATACTTGCAAATTCTTCGGCTTCCAAAGTTTCTTTTTCCATCAGTTCCCTGGCAATCTTATGCAGTATTTCAATATGCTTACTAAGCATATCCTTGGCTCGTATATAGTTTCTCTCAATTGTACCCCGCACTTCCCGGTCAATGGACGCGGCCACCTCTTCGCCATAGTTGCGATCCCGGGCAATATCCCGGCCTAAGAACACAGCTTCCTGTTTATTACCAAAGGTCATGGGACCCAATGCATCGCTCATGCCATATTCCATAACCATTTTGCGCACCAGCTCGGTGGAACGCTCCAAATCGTTCTGAGCGCCGGTACTGATTTCCCGTAATACCAAATCCTCGGCCACCCGGCCACCCAGCAACATGGTCACTTGATCCAACAGCTGTGACCTGGTCATGTAATACCGGTCTTCCTTGGGCAAAAGCAGCGTATACCCGCCGGCCCTCCCCCGGGGTATGATGGAAACCTTGTGCACCGGATCGGTATGGGGCAACAGGTAGCCAACCACCGCGTGACCAGCTTCGTGATAGGAGACCAATTTTTTCTCATTTTCACTGATAACCCGTGATTTTTTCTCCGGGCCGGCAATGACTCGCTCAATTGAATCTTCCAGCTCACTTTGACCGATATCCTTTTTATTGCGGCGGGCTGCCAACAGGGCAGCTTCATTTATCAAATTAGCCAGGTCAGCACCTGTAAAGCCGGGGGTACGACGGGCTATGATTTCAATATCTACACCGGGGGCCAGGGGCTTACCCCTGGCGTGCACCAGCAGTATTTCTTTCCTGCCGTTGATATCCGGTACGCCCACCACCACCTCGCGGTCAAAGCGCCCCGGCCTGAGCAGTGCCGGGTCTAATATATCAGGCCTGTTGGTAGCAGCAATGATTATAATACCCTCATTGGCATCAAAGCCGTCCATTTCCACCAATAGCTGGTTCAGGGTCTGTTCACGTTCATCATGTCCACCGCCCAGGCCTGCGCCACGCTGGCGGCCCACAGCATCAATTTCATCTATAAATACTATACAGGGTGCATTTTTCTTGGCCTGCTCAAATAAATCCCTAACTCTGGAAGCACCCACACCCACAAACATTTCTACAAAGTCTGAACCGCTGATACTAAAAAAGGGTGTTCCCGCCTCACCGGCCACAGCACGTGCCAGCAAAGTTTTACCGGTACCGGGCGGTCCGAACAACAATACTCCCTTGGGAATGCGAGCTCCCAGTTCATTAAACTTTTTGGGATTTTTTAGGAATTCCACAACCTCTTCCAACTCTTCCTTAACCTCATCAGCACCCGCCACATCTGCAAAGGTTACCTTTTTTTTATCATCGGTATGCAACTTAGCCCGGCTTTTACCGAAGGACATGACCCGGTTGCCTCCGCCCTGGGTCTGCTGCATAAGGAAGAAAAACAATAAAACAAAGATTAAAATAGGTAACAGTGTGGTTAACAAGCCGGTCCACCAGCTGGGTCTGGGCGGTTCTATTACATTGTATTGAACCCCCTTATCCTGCAGGATGGCTTCCACCTTTTCGGCACCCGGCACAGTACCTCTTACTTGAAACTGCTTACCGCCCACCTCTTTACCGGTGATCAGCGCGGTAAAATCATCCGGCTGGATAGTCACCTGTGTTATCTTACCTTCACCCAGGGCGGCATAAAATTCATCAAACCGCATTTCCTCAATGGCTGCATTATCCTGGGTATTCCATCTAATCAAAGCTATGGTAACCAATACAATCAGAAGGTATATGCTAAGGTTTTTGATCACCTTGTTCAAACAAGCCACTCCTCTCAGTGACAGTGGTATTCAGCCAATAAAGTTAATTTTAGCAAACAATAAATTTTTTATCAATATAATTATAACTAATCACTATTACTCATTAGCTTGTCACAAAACCATTATTCGTAATCGATAATATATAATCGCAAACAATTTACCGTATTATTGGTTACCTTCCATTTTTCACCCGGGCGCATGCCAACCACCCATACTATATCATTTCCGGATACCACCAGGGGAATGCAATCCCTCTGGTGACGGGGAATCTTGTGATCAATAAAAAATTTTTTCAGTTTCACGGTGCCATCCAAACCCAATGGGCCGAAACGATCACCGGATAACCGGCGGCGCACTATTAAGGGAGCAGCTAAACGGTCGTAATCCAAAATAACTTGCCCGGAGCCAAAAACGAAAGGCTCCATGGCCTCGCCAACAGGTAATATCTCAGCGCCTATAGACAAACCCACCTCGGGAATAAAAGTAATACCCGGCACCTTTAAAAAATACTGGTAAAAGGGAACCTCTTTAATTTCCCGGTCCAGGGTGAACTCCAGCACCTCATAATACTTTTTAAACGTAATTCCCCTTGGCAAATTAATTTGCCTATAACCACCTCCACCATTTATTATTGCCAAAACTTGTTCAATATGCCGGTAGTTTAAATCATCCTGATCACCGCAAATTTCGCTCCAGGCCAGGCGCACTACCCTGCGCAGCAATGCCTGTGGAACGGCCGACAATTTCCCCGCATCAAGGCATATGGTATTGCCGCCGGTTGAGAGCCTGGCACGAAAAAAAACCTCCCCGGCCTGATGCTCCAGGTAATCGTCTTCATCCCGGCATATTTCTGCCAGCCGGTTTAAAGACTCTACCAGATTAGGGTTATATCTTTTTTCTAAAATCGGCAGCAGCTCCAACCTAACCCGGTTACGCAAATACTTGGGCTTTGTGTTGCTGGAATCCTGCCTGGTAGCCAGGTCGTGCCGTTGACAGTAATCTTCAATATCACGGCGCCTGACAGCCAGTAATGGGCGAATATAAAAATCATCCCGCACGGGCAGCATGCCTTTAAGACCGCCCGCACCGGTACCCCTTAAAATATGCAGCAATATGGTTTCAGCTTGGTCGTCCGCATGATGCCCCAGTGCCACCTTGGACGCTCCCGTTTTCACGGCCACTTCGTCTAAAAAGTTATAACGAACTTCCCGGGCCGCCACCTGGGGAGAAATACCACGCCCCCGGCTGTATGCCGGTACATCCCGGGCTTCCACAAAAGCTGTCAATTGTAGGCGGCGGGCCGCATTTAAAACAAAATGGGCATCGGCCTCTGCCTCGCTACCACGAAACTGGTGATTTAAATGAGCCACCACCAGCTTAATTTCCAAGGTTTCCTGCAACCTGTACAGGATATGCAGCAGGGCCATGGAATCCGGTCCCCCTGATACGCCTACCACCACAGTTTCACCCGCGGAAACCATTTTATATTTACGGATATGTTCAGCAATCGGCTTAATTAAAGGCATTATTTCACCCACATTATTCCTATTTTTTTAAACTTCCACACAGATAAAATAATTTCCTTCTTATATTATTTTTTTCTCAAACAATATCTACTTTAACAAGTATGATAAGGTTCTTTTACTATTGCATATGCAATAGTAAAAGCGTGCCGGGTCGTACCCTCCATTGCACGCTGACAGAGGTAGTAAGTCACAGTGATCCGTGCGATCTAAATTAGCTCACACACCCTGCTGTTTTTAATTATCAATACACGAATTTTTTAACCGAGCCACCAACACGGTCATATCATCCGCCACCTGCCGTCCCTCGCCGGCACCGCTTATAGCCAGGCGCAGAATCAGCTCGGCCACTTCTTGGGGCGGCAAATCAACGATTTCCCTGAGTACGGAGGTTATCCACTCTTCATTTTCCGCGTTCCCTGGATAAGCGTCTGTAACTCCGTCTGTCACCATAACCAGCATATTACCATTATCCATTTCACTGTGTTGAGAAAAAATATTTATATCATCTACAATACCCACCGGCAATGAGCTGGCCTGGATAACCTGGACATGGTTCTGGCGCACTAAAAAGCTGGGTGGCGCACCGATTTTTACCATTTCCAACTTTCCGCCATACAGGTCTGCTACACACATATCCACTGTAGCGAAGTTATCCTCATCGGGACAGTGACGCATCATAACCGAGTTGACCATACGAATAGCCAGGTCCCTGCTATAACCCACTTTTAACAACTTTTGCAATAACGATAACGTTGTTTCACTTTCCGATCTCGCCGTCACTCCGGAGCCCATGCCATCGCTAATTAAAATAGACAGCCTCCCATCGCTAAGATGCATTACTGTACAGCTATCGCCTGATATATCATTCCCTTTACCGGGACACCGAGCAAGGCCAAGCCCCAATTGATAGTTTAAATCCGGATACAACCTGAAAGTGCAGAAGTCCTTGTCTTCCCAAATAACACAATCCGTATGGGAGGTAACCAGATTTTCCCCTGTCAATTGACTTAACAAAGGGGCCACATCATAAATACATTTTCTTTTACCGGTGCAAGCCGGCATAGCCACCTCCACCTCGTACCCCCGCACAGAAGGATACAACACCAGGGATGCAACTGGTATACCAGACTGTTTTAAACTTTGTTTAAAATATTCCGCACGTCGCCACCACGTGTCGCTTCCCGCCTCCAACTCCCGGGCTAAATTTTCAATTACCCCGCGCATACCGCGCAGTTGCACAGATACCAGTTCCCGGCTCTCCCACAGTCTCTGCCCCAAGAATTGCTGCATGCGCCACAATTGATAGCAGCAGTTAATACCCATGATCAATTCCCGGGGTCTTGCACAACGCTGACTCAGTGACTTATCCAAATCCTCCACTGTTACCCGCCCATTGCCTTGGGCAACAGCAAAACAACTTTCAACATGCTTAAGGGTACGCTGAAATTCCCTTTCCCAGCATACTTTAATCAATACACAATCATTACAGACCATGTTTTTAATTTCCTTAATCGAGGACTGCCATCCAGTGTCTTTCCCCTGGGGATCCAGTGCACCGCTCACCTGATCATAGGTGCGGGAAACTTCTTCAAATACCGTCTGCCATCGCTTTAACCGTCCTTTAATGCTGTTCTGTTCACCTTCTGCCAACTGGGCTGTGGCCAGCCAGGGGCCAGCCACCGGCATATTTTTTTGTATAGCTGTAAACACTGTTTTAGGCAATATTAAAAAGACCAGCCCGGCCAGCGCTGTTTCCACCATTAAACCGGCTATATCTCGACCACTACCCAAATAAACGGTAAGTAGTGTGCCTCCCAATAAAAAACCGGATACAACCCCTATCCGCTTCATACCCCGGCACAAACCACCTAAAAAACCCGCAAATGCAAATGCCCCCAGTGCCGCCGGCGAAACAGTAAATACAAGACCTGGCACCACCCCTATAACGGCACCGGCAGCGGCCCCCAGGCCGGCACCACCGATATATCCTGCTACAAGTACAATAAAAGCAGCCAATATACCACCCGGGGTAAGCATGCCCCACCGCACCTGCCCGGCGGCTGCCACTATACTGAGCAATAAAACAATAAAACAAAAGACCTGCTCCCCGTTAACCTGTTGACCCGTGGCGTACCGCCGCAATCCCCCAAAGGCCGCTCCATAAGCAACTGCCAGCAAGGCACCAAATATAGCTTCAAAAAGCACCCTGACATAATCGTATGTATTAGGCCCTGTAACCGCCACATATCCCGTACCTGTGACCACCAGCACAGCCAAAACCGCCCCGCCCAGCCAGATGCGAAGCAGCGCGGAGTGCAACGGCACGGCTAAGGCAGCGACACCCACCGCCACCAGCGCAACCATACGAGCAGCCAGTTCCCAACCCGAAACCACAGTGCATAACCCCAGCGCTGCTCCGATAAGCGCCGCCAGAGCAGATTCACGATGATAAACAAAACCGGCCGCCACCAACGCTACACCAAAGGGCAACAGTTCACCCAATAAAAAAGCCCGGCCCAGTAAAAAACCAGCCGCGAGCAAGGCAACCAGCCCCACCCCATCCCTTAACCGTAACCCGGTAAAAAAATGCAGCCGGCGGCTCTTGCAGCACCCGGCGGTATAATCATCATATTTGTATTGCCCCTCTTTACTTCGCTGACGCGAGTATATTTCGGCCTTTTCAAACAACAAATCCACCCCTTTGCGCCATAATGTTAAATCCATTATATTACAAATAAGTGGATACAAAAGTAACATTTTGTTATTTTATTCCATTTTTATTGTGACATTTTTTGCGTTTCAATATAAGCCTCTAGTATTAATCCGTTGAGTATATCGGCCTCACTCACCAACACACTCTCCAGGGCCAAGCCATGCAAAATAGTACTCAATATACGAGCGCCGGCAGGAATAATGTCGGCCCGCTGAGGCTGCAAACCCGGCAATTGCTTTCTCTTATTAATGGGAAGGCTACATAGTAACCGGTACAAATTATCAACAGCAGCAGCAGTCAAGCGATAGCCATGTATTTTTTCAGGGTCGTACCGGAGCATACCCTGGGCCATAGCTGCCAGGGTAGTTACCGTTCCACCCACCCCGATCACCTCGCCCGGGCTGTCCAACCCGATAAAGTGCAGCGTGTCACCAATAGCGTTTTGGATTTGCCCGCTACCATAACCGCCCTCGGTCATCCGTACGGCACCGGCGTTTACACTGATAAACCTGGTTTCACCGGCACAGCGCCAGATAAATTCCGTGCTGCCGCCCCCAATGTCAATTACCAGGGCATCCCGCACATCACCCAAAGCATTCGTCACTCCAAGGTAGCTCAGCCGGGCCTCCATGGGACCGGATAACACCCACAACTCCCGCCCGGTGGCGGAACGCACCGCAGAAGAAAAGTCCTCCCGATTAACGGCATCCCGTACTGCACTGGTGGCCGCCAGTACGATTTTTTCAACCCTGGCCCGCTCGGCCTGCCGCATGAACTTTGTAATTACGACCAGAGTCCTATCCATCGCAGCCTGCACCAGCCGCCCGCCCTGGATACCCTGCCCGAGACGGGTGGTTTTTAAATCCGTTATCACAGGACGCACTTCACCCTCCGATGATACTTCTGCCACCATTAACCGGGTGGAGTTTGTGCCCACATCGATTGCCGCAATCTTCATCAATAACCACCTACCGATGCAATTTACACTATCTGCATTATATTGAGGGTGCGATAAAAAAAGCACCTCCATCAGGAAATGCTTTTTTAAAAATATGATGATATTACCTATATTACCCGACTATGATCTCCGATTACCGCGACCACCACGCTTGGCATCTGCATTGCGACGCAGGCCCTGCTGTCTTTCCTCGCTGTCCTTTAGAAAACGGTTTAACTTTTCTTCAAATGAAACCTCAAACTTTTTACGAGGTGCCGGTCGGCGTCTGGCTGTCTCCACCGTTTGCTTTATGGATAACCCTATTTTGCCCTTGGGGTCTACGGAAATAACCTTAACTTTAACCAGGTCATTTATTTTCAGGAAATCGTTGATGTCCTTGACATATTCTTCGGCTATTTCCGAAATATGTACCAAACCGACTTCCCCATCCGGCAACTCAACAAAGGCGCCAAAATTTGTAATACCGGTTACTTTCCCTTCAACAATTTTTCCTGCTTGCACTGGCATAACCGCAAATATATCCTCCCATTACCGAATGGCTTGATTAATTATATCAAAGCCACAAGGCATGTCAAGCATCAATTAATCCTTTATTTCAGAATCCGGCGGCGTTTGCTGAGCTTCTTCCGATCCGGGCGGGACAGTTACTATTCTGGCCTCTCCAGGCTTTACCAAACCCAACTTTTCCCTGGCCACCTGTTCAATATAATCATCAGACTGCAGCCTTTCCAGTTGTTCATATAATCCAGCATTTTTATCCCGTAAATCTTTAATTTCTGTCTGCATATCTTCAAGATTGCGTTGCATGGCATATAGTTGGTCAAAGCGTGACCCCAGGGAAAAGGATATGTATAGCATCAACAAAACAATAATAATCACCGGCAATTTACTGCGGGAGAAGTTGAAATTTCTGCGGCGTTTAGTATCCTGGTTCGGCTCCCTCCGGGAAGCATCACTTATGGACATGATTTTCGCCCTCCTCGTCAACAAACAAAACATTCTATACCCGGCTGTAATTTCCTGCCTACCGGAATTTTTTTTAAGAGTCTGTTCGAAAAGTCCGCACGAATCCACTTCGATTTCTACGTTAGCTAGGCTTCTGTGCTGCTCACTTATTTCCGTATAGGCTCCGCCCCTCAAAGCTTTTGTCGCCTTGATAGGTGCCGGGTGTTGAAAGGTTGAAAATCAAAGATTTTCAACCTTTCAACACCCGGCACCAGCGGAGTGCATAAAAAAAGCCGGTATGTTTAACCGACTTTTCTTTCCGCCAGCAAGCTGACATATTCCTCACCTAATTTGGTAAGACTGCAAATTTTACTTTTACCTTCCGTAGATACATCCACCAACCCCAGGGCATATAACTGCATAATTACATGATCAAGTACAGCTCTTTTAACGCGGGAAAGCAATGATAAATCTTCTTTATTCATGTTACCTTCGTTAACCAGAGCCTCAAGCACCCGGTCCGCCTCTTCGGGCAACCGGTCACCTGCTTTAACCAAGTAATCCGCTAATGTTGTGGTACCAATCATTTATTTATTCCTCCTCCTTTATCTATATATATTGTTAACATTTTTTTCTTAATTAATAAGCGTTTATACTATAAAAATTTGGAAACAATATTATTAATCAATTAACAAAGCAGGTGATCGCGTGCATAAAAAAATCAGCATTCCTATAATCATCTTTTTACTATTAGCAAGCGCCGGGGGCTATTATATTTATGAGCAAAACCGCGCCAAACCGGCAAACTTGATCAGGCTGCACATTATAGCCAACAGCAATACCTTTTACGATCAAACACTTAAATACCAGGTAAAAGACCGTATCGTCTGTGAAATGACACCTGCTTTCAGCCAGGCCACCGACATCAATGAAGCCAGGCAAATTGCCGACGCCAATATAGAAACCATTCGGAGTATAGCCGAGGAGGAAATACAGCGCCGGGGGTTTGATTACCCGGTGCGGGTGGTAAGGGGAGATTATTATTTCCCGGCAAAAAAATACACTGTCCAGGAAAATAAACAAATAGCGTCTTTAACTTTACCCCCGGGACGATACGAAGCGGTGAGGGTAATTATAGGCTCTGGGGAGGGTGCCAACTGGTGGTGTGTGCTTTACCCTCCACTGTGCTTTGTAAATCTACAGCAGGCGGCCCCGCCCGTAATATTACCAACTGCGTCCGCTGCACAAGAAGAAAATATCGAAAAGATGCCTGAAAATAAAACCTCAAAAAGTAGAGAACCCAACATTAAATATCGCTTTCGGGTAATCGAGCTATTTAAAAAGACCCTCAATTGAGGGTCAGGCTTTAACTTTATTAAACTTTTTTCAATTAATACATATAACAGATAAATGAAGTCGTCAAAATGATATGATATAAGTCATGACATATTAACCGGTGAAATTCTTTCCGCTGCCTTACTTATGCCGCTTTAGTTTATTAATAACCCTGGAATACCATTTTCCCCACCGGTGATATAAAGACTTGATGGGCGCAGGTACCAGGCGCTTCAGGATATTAATGGCTATGCAACGTATTTTACCAAACGCTAAACTGAAAACTTTAAAGGGAAAAGTTAAAATAATATATAATATGCGAATGGGAAACAGTAGAATTATTACCAACCAATTAATTAATTTAATCAACCATTCTATGGTTTTTATTACCAACTTCCTCATCCGGTGCCTGCTTAAGCGGAAATAGAACACCGCACCTATACCCAAACCCATAAGCACAAAAAGACGCACTTCGCCTTGATTATACCGCAATAATAAAGCATAAACCAATATAGTTGCGCCAAACCAGTATAAAAAATCACCCAGCAATGTGCCCAATTTATTCAATCTTATAACATGACCGATACCGGCATAAACATCATATAAAAATCCCGCCAGTGCCCCGGTCAAAATGGTGTATAAAAAAACCATGAACTGACTGGTTACCGGCTCCGCCAAGATAATTACCTCCATGCCCGGACTGTCAACACGGGTCCTTTTACTTGAATATCCTGTTTAGCATGCCCTTGCCCCGGAACCCCCCGGCGGTTTTATTTTCTATATATTCTAAGGCGCAAATGCGCCCTTGCACCACCAAATTTCCATTTTCTAAATTTAACTGGGTAATATGCAGCCCTTCACCACGCAAGGTGAGAAAACCCATATTGGTGACCAGGCTGATTTCTTTTTCATTGAAATTCCCTACCTGCTCCACACCATCCAATACTAAATTTTTACGATCGGTTAGGACAATCCGGTTTATAAAATCCGATTTAATATCCATATTGTTTTTCACCTCCGTAGGCACGGTAAACCCTTGTTTTATATCTATGCCGTTAATCCATAATTATGCAAAAAAAGAAGCGATCCATTGGATCACTCCTTTAATCCCAAAGCTTTTGGATGTCAACATCACGGTAATAAAATTTAATGATTTCCTGGGGAGTTTTACCTTCCGAGGCCAATTTATTCGCTCCCCACTGGCACAGTCCCACACCGTGCCCGTACCCCTTGCCTTCCAGCACTAAATTATTGCCCTGCACCCGGGCACTGGAAATCAACGTTGATCGAACTTTATCGCTGCCTAAGGCCAGTCTCAAATCCGGGGCTCCCACCGTAGCAGATCCAACTTGTATCCTGGTCGCTCTTCCCGAAGGCCCCCTTTCCACAATGTCCACGGTAGTTATGTTTCCCGGATCTGTTCCGTTAATTTTCTGCACCGCTGCCCGCACTTGTTGCAAAGGTAATTCCACACGCCAGTATTGATTCTCGGGCACTGTAATTTCCAGGCAGCCATCCCGCGCTCCGGACTTGATATATGGTGTGGGCTCCTTAGTATAGGCCAGCCCCTCTTGTGCCGTGGCGGAAATGCCTCCATCACATGCCGAGAACCAACCCTTTACATAATCGCCGCGATAGGTAATTACCTGTCCCCTTGTAGAAGCTACAGCCTGGCGCACTTTATCATTTATTCGTGAGGGATCATAAGCCTGAAACTCCTCGATGTCGGTAGACGCGTCCGTTCCATGCAGTTCCTTAACTCGCCCCGCCTTAATATTTTCCATGGTGAAGGTGCGGGCCAGTATCGCCTGGGCAGCCAGGGCTTTTTCCGGCCAAGTAGGCTCCATCTCGGCTGCCACCACCCCGGCCAGATATTCTTCCAATTTAATATTCTTTTTTATGCCTTGCTCATTGATGTAAAGGCTAATGGTGGGTTCCTGATTGGGAGCTCCCGGAACTGGTTCCACCGGCTTTCGCTGTGGTTGATTAGTGCAACCCCATATCAACCCGGCTGAAACAAGAGCAACCAGTGCTATTTTAATTGCGCGCAAATACCATCCCTCCCGAAATTTTTTCTTATCTTTTGCGGGATGATATTAAAATATGCGCCTTTTATGATTGCTTATTGGGCCCCCTGGTAAAGTAATGCAGCACCCCTGTCAACCTGGCCGCGCCATTCGGCCTTACCCCACCGGCAAAAGACAGCTCTCGCAATCCTGCATGACCTGCTATCGACAATACCGGTTCCCATAGCCCACCCCAAATAGCCCGCAAATTACCATCCCGGCAAAGCAGCCAACCCGACTGCCTTAGTTTATACCAGATAACCCCGCGACGGGGCATTACTCCCCTAAAACTTTTCAACTTAACCTGTATCAGATCCATCCAAAACATTTGAACACCCCTCAATTTGATTTACATTTATTGTAAATACTACCATAGCTATGCAAACACCATTTTGGCTGGTAACGGGGTTTATAATATAAATAACACCTCAATGCTCATTGATAATACATTTTTCACTACCTTAGAATAAAAAACAGGCATTTGATTGGTGCCATTTGATTGGTGCCAGGTGTTGAAAGGTTGAAAATCAAAGATTTTCAACCTTTCAACACCTGGCACCAAAGCCCGAAAAGCCAGTTTACCCCAGATCCAGTTCCAGTTTGCCAAATCTAACAAAAATAAAAAAAAGGCCCCTTAGGACCTTTATTTTGATTGGTAATTAGTCATTACCCATATGCAAATCTTCTAAGATCACATATAAATCAGCAGCCTGCTTAGCGGGTACAGTTTCCCGCACAGTAATGATCTTAATTTTTAAACGTCGCTGCCCGAATGAAATTTCAACTACATCTTCCGGCTGCACATCCGCTCCCGCTTTAGCCACCCGGCCATTGACTTTTACCTGCTGCCGGTCACAGGCCTCTTTGGCTAACGTGCGCCTCTTAATTATCCGGGAAACCTTTAAAAACTTATCCAATCTCAATATAAAACAACTCAGTTCTAAATCATATTTTAGTGTTTATGAAACAGTTTCGCGCAAAGCTTTCCCGGCTTTGAATACCGGAACACGGGCAGCAGCGATATTAATTTCCTCGCCTGTTTGCGGGTTGCGTCCCTTGCGGGCGGCCCTTTCCCTGATTTCAAAAGTACCGAAGCCAACCAGTTGAACTTTATCGCCACTGGCCAATGCTTCCTCAATACTTGCCAGCACCGCACCCACAGCCTTTTCAGCATCTTTTTTGGTTAATTCGGACTTCTCGGCTACACTGGCAATCAGCTCTGCCTTATTCATATATACCCCCCTCAAGAAATTAAACTGATAAAAACGAAATTAGTCACTAAGCTATTCGTATTCGCTATTTATCCTTAGGTTCCTTCTTTGGAGTTAATTTTTACTACATTTTTTTCCTTCATATTTCTTTATTCTTGGCTTTTTCCCACAACTCATCCATCTCGGCCAGAGTCATGTCGGCAAGATTCAATCCCTGAACGGCGGCTTCTTTTTCCATCCACTTAAATCTACATATAAATTTATTAATTGTGGCCGTTAGAGCCACCTCGGGGTCAATGCCCGTTAATCTGGCTGTATTGACTACGGCAAATAGCATATCACCGGTCTCCAGTTCAATCCTATCCCGTTGTCCACTTGCCAGTGCTTCCTTCCACTCGACCAGTTCCTCATCAACTTTATCCAGCGCCCCCCGATAATCGGGCCAGTCAAAACCCACCCGGGCCGCCTTGGCCTGTATTTTATAAGAGCGTGGCATGGCTGGTAAGCCACGGGGTACCCCATCCAATACCGACTCCTTCTTTTTCGCACCACCATCCTTTTCACCTTGCTTAATGATTTCCCAATTAGCCAGCACTTCGTCGCTATTGTTAACCTGTATATTACCAAAAACATGTGGGTGACGGTGGATCATCTTTTGGCAAATGCCGCGCACCACATCATTAATGTCAAATAAACCGTTTTCCCGAGCTATTTGAGCATGGAACACTATCTGTAGTAATAAGTCTCCCAATTCTTCACAAATATTATACATATTTTCCTGCTGGATGGCCTCCAGCACTTCGTAAGTTTCCTCAAGCAAATAGGGTGTCAGAGTATGGTGATCCTGTTCCCGGTCCCACGGACACCCCCCCTCACCCCGCAACCGGCCCATAATGTCCACCAGCGGGTCCAGCGGAAAGTCAGCTTTCATACTGTCAGCTGCCCGGCTAATCGGCGGTATATATATACTAGTGAGATGATCCAGCCAATCAAGCCGGTCCATTTCAAACAGCGGCACATATTCAACCCTTTGTTCACCCGGCACACCAGCCGCACGGACAATAGCCACCAAGTGCTCCGCAGGGTACATTTCCAGCAAGGATAGTTTAACATCAGAAGCTACCAGTCGGCTATAAACCTGAACCATCACCACCCCCAACGCCGGGTTCAGCAAACAGCCGTCCAATTTAAGCCCATCAATAATCTGTATCCCTTGCACCGGATCTACTTTTAATACTGCATATAGCTCATCCAAAAAACTCATGGCCGGTAATACTTCTGTAGATATCCCCCTCTGCTCGGCCTTACGCATAATCATATCCACAGCTGTTTCGGCCACCAGCGGGTGGCCGGGCACGGCGTATACCACAGTCCCCTGCCCGGCGGCAGCCAGCACATCTTCTGCAATACGCCGGTAGACATCGTCAAAGCTATCCGCCTGCTCGTAGTACTTATCAAAGGTATCAAAGGCGATACCTTGTTCTTTAAGCCAATCGACTACGGGGTGCACCCCGGTGCGCAAAAAAAGACGCCGGGCACACTTTAATACCTCCAGGTTTACCGCAGGCAGAGCGTCCTGGCTGCCGGGTCCAAGTCCCACCACAATTACCTTAGTTGTCAATATTAAAAACCCCCTGAATAGTGATAACCTTACTGTTATTCTTACCAATTACGCGACACTTAACTGAAAATCCTTTTAGCAAAATAAAAAATCACCCCGGAGGATATTCCCCGGTTAATCACGCCCGGGACAAAAAAAAACGACCCTTTAGGGTCGTTATTGTTCCATTTGCTTGGCTAGAAAACCCGCCGCTGTTTCGGCCAGTTTTAATTCCAGTTCTCCCATGTTCACGTTTGGTTCACGAGAGGCAAGAATTACAGCACCAATGGGATCTCCCTCAGAAATAATCGGCGCAACAACCTCCGCCGTATACTTGCATTCACCGTCCTCAATAATCATACAATCCACATAATGCGGATCAATTCCCGGGTTATTAATAACCACAGCCTTACGTTCTTCCATAACCTTTTCTATGGCATTGCTTATCGGTTTATTTAAAAATTCCTTTTTAGGTGCTCCGGAAACAGCTATAATGGCATCCCGGTCAGCAATTAAGGATATGTGTCCCAGCGCTTCATGCAGCGAATCCGCATATTCTTTAGCAAAATCACCCAGCTCACCGATTGGCGAATATTTTTTTAGTATTACCTCGCCTTCCCGATCAACAAAAATCTCCAACGGATCGCCTTCGCGGATTCTAAGTGTCCGTCTTATTTCTTTTGGGATAACCACCCTACCGAGATCATCTATGCGACGCACTATACCCGTTGCCTTCATGGGTCGCCCTTCCCTCCTTTACCAGTGGATAATCACGATAAAACTTTCTATGATAGTATATAACCGAAGGGGGGCATTTATTCATTTTTTTCCAATACAAAGCAAATTTATTTTCACCTTACCAAGAAATGTCTATTCTTTTGTCGATTGATTTTCCTTTGCCGGAGCAGCTGACTCCTTGGCTAAATTGTTTACTATTTTTGCTTTATCACGCAGCTCTTGCATATATTCGCTTGCTTTCTTGTTAATTTTCTCATCGTGTAAACTAGCAGCTATTTGGTCCTTAACTTCGTCCAGTGTATGTGTTTTAGCGGGAATAATTTTGTCCAGCCGAATAATATGATAACCAAACGTCGTTTTGACAGGCTCTTTAGTATACTGGCCGTTCTCCTTCAGATTAAAAGCAGCGCTTTCAAATTCTTCAGCAAAACCGCTGCCCTTGCTAAAGGGCGGGTACTGACCACCGTTATCTTTGCTGCCCATGTCATCACTGTACTGTTTGGCTAATTCGCCAAAGTCGGCACCCGAGGCCACCTTGTCCACTACCTGCAGCGCCAGCACCTTGGCATCCATTTCTGAACGATCCTTACCGTTGGAATAATCGCCTACGCCTATTAAAATATGACTAACCTGCCGCTGTTCCGGGTCATTATACTGAGCACCGTTTTGGTCAAAGTATTCTTTTATCTCGGCCTCGGTTGGCTGGGGCACTTCTGCACTTATTTGCTCTACAAGTTTATTAACGGCCAGCTGTTGTTTAAGATCGTCCCTCAGTTGGGGTTCGTTTATTCCGTAGGCTGCCAAATATTTCTTAAATTCAGCTTCACCGCCCAACTGTTCTTTCGTTCCTTGAACCGCTTCTTCCACTTCTTTATCCGTAGGCATCAGGTCCAAACGTTTAATTTCGGCCATTGCCAAACGGCTGTCAATCAGCTGATTCAATACAACCTCTTCAATTTCTTTTGCCTGCTCACCTTCCAGGTTAAAACCTTGTTGGGCCAGACTATTCTTCCATTTGGTTACTTCTTCATCCAGTTCCTGGGATGTTATATCTTCACCGTTCACCGTAGCTACCACCTGACTGCCACCGCATCCCCCAAGAACAAGCGCTACCAGTAAAAGCGTCAAACTCATATAAAGAATACTATTTTTACGCAAAATTTATCTCCTCCCTTAATAATAGCCGCATACATGAGCGGCAACAATACACTTAATTATATAGCAAAGGAACGTGCCCGACAATAGCATGGCCCGGCGTCCTTATAAACACAATTTGGGCCATCTGCTACAAAGCCGGTTATTTGGGCAGGCTATTGCCGGCATCCTTATAATGCTTAATCAGCCAGCTTTTTCAAAAATCTTTCCAACTCATCCAGCTGCTCAGCGGGCGAGCGCCCGGCCTCACGTATTTTATAACGAATCTCAAAGTCACCATCTGCGTTACTAAATTTTACTTTATTGCGATAACGCTCTCCCACCGCTACCAGCTTTTCTCCGTTGAGGGCATGTCCTGGAGCAAAAGTCAGGCGGTAGAAACCCTGCTGTTTGTTAACAGATTTTATCTTTAAATGTCCGGCCATAACCCTGATCCGTGATACCTTTAGCAGGTTCTGCACCTCCCGGGGTAAATCGCCAAAACGGTCCACCAATTCTTCTTCCAGGTCGGCAATGGTGCTTACCCGTTGTAAAGAGGCAATACGCCGATACATTTCTACCTTTTGATTGGCGTCTGCAATATATTGGTTTGGTATATAGGCCTCCACAGGAAGTTCCACCACGGTTTCCACCGGTTGTTCCTCCTGCTGTCCCCGGGCCTCCCGCACCGCCTCCTCCAACAGCCGGCAGTATAAATCAAAGCCCACTGCAGCAATATGGCCGTGCTGTTCCGCCCCCAGCAAGTTACCGGCGCCTCTGATTTCCAGGTCACGCATAGCAATTTTGTAACCTGAACCAAATTCAGTGAATTCCCTGATGGCCGCCAATCTTTTTTCGGCCACCTCGTTCAAAACCCTGTCCTTACGAAAGGTAAGGTAAGCATAGGCCAGGCGGTTGGCACGGCCTACCCGGCCGCGCAACTGATAAAGCTGAGCCAGTCCAAAGTTATTAGCTTCTCTAATAATTAACGTATTAACATTAGGAATGTCCAAACCACTTTCTATGATGGTGGTACATAACAGCACATCATAGTCCCCATCAATAAAGTCAAGCATAATTTGTTCCAACTCTTCCTCCCGCATCTGCCCGTGGGCGGTGATAATGCGTGCTTCGGGCACCAATCCCTTGATCCACATAGCTACGTTATCCAGGTCAGCCACCCGGTTATGCACATAAAACACCTGGCCGTCCCGGCCCAGCTCCCGCCGGATGGCCTCCCGGATCAGCAGCGGGTCTTCCTCCAACACATAGGTCTGCACCGGAAACCTGTTTTCCGGCGGCGTCTCCAGCAAACTGGTGTCGCGCACCCCTACCAGCGACATATGCAATGTGCGGGGAATGGGCGTGGCAGTCAGGGTCAAAACATCCACGCTGGTGCGCAATTTTTTCAGCTTTTCCTTGTGTGACACTCCAAAGCGCTGTTCTTCGTCCACCACCAATAAACCCAGGTCTTTGAATATAATATCTTCCTGCACCAGCCGGTGAGTACCAATGACTATGTCTATGCGCCCTTCTTTAAGAGCCTGAACAATCTGGCGCTGTTCCCGTGGCGTTCGGAAACGGCTGAGCATCTCTACCGTCACAGGGTAACCTGCAAAACGTTCCCGGAAGGTATTATAATGCTGCTGGGCCAGTATGGTGGTTGGCACCAGCACAGCCACCTGCTTGCTTTCCATTACCGCTTTAAATGCTGCCCGCAGCGCCACCTCGGTTTTGCCATAACCCACATCGCCGCAAAGCAGCCGGTCCATTGGCCGCGGGCTCTCCATATCCCGCTTGGCATCATTTACGGCCCGCAGCTGGTCGGGTGTTTCTTCATAGGGAAAGACACCTTCAAATTCCTTCTGCCACACTGTATCCGACCCAAAGGCATATCCCCGTACTGTTTCCCGGGCAGCATAAAGGGCTAATAGCTCCTGTGCCATATCCCGCACCGCTTCCCGAACCCGGCTCTTCACCCGGTTCCATTCCGCGCCGCCCAGTTTAGAAAGCCGCGGACTGTCAGCCTCGGCACCCAGGTATTTTTGCAGCAGTGACACCTGGTCTGTGGGCACATACAACTTATCTTCGGCTGCGTATTTAATTAATAAATATTCCTTGCGAATACCCCCGATATCCAGCGGCACAATACCCAGGTAGCGCCCAATGCCGTGGTTGACATGCACCACGTAGTCCCCAGCCTTTAAATCAGTAAAGGGCTCCAGCCGGTTGCCCGCCTCCCGGAATTGCTCCCGCTTTTTACGCTTGCGCTGTCCGAATATTTCCCCCTCGGTGATCACCACCAGCCTGGCATTGACCAGCTCAAAACCCCCGGTAAGTTGGCCGTGGCTAATCACCACATTGCCTGGCTTCACCTCCCGGTCCAGGGATGATACATAAAAAACGTCTACCTTTTCATCCCTGAGTGCGTCCAGCAAGTGGCGCCCCCTGTCCTGCCCCGTTACCAGAAGCACCACAGCATTAGCGTTGCGGCGCCATTGCCTTATCTCGTCAGCAAGAATATCAGTGTGGCCCAGGAAACTATGCATTGATTTAGCAGTGAAATTAATTATATTTTGCGGGCGGATAAACGGTGCCTGGCGGGGCATAAAAGAAAAATATACCGCCCGCCGGGCGGTGATGCCTTCATATAACTCTTCCCAGTTCAGGTAACACTTGACCTGGCCCGGCAGCACCTTACCCCTGGTCAGAAGGTCGGCGTATGTCTCGGCTCGCTCCCTCTGAATACTATGCACTACTTCCCTGATCTTTAACGGCTCATCCATCAACACAGGTGTTCCCCGGGGAAGATAATCCAGTAGACTTACCGGGCGGGGGTAGAAATACGGTATAAATTGTTCTAACCCCATAAAATAAACACCGTTATTCAGCATATCCAACAAATGTCCAAAGTGCTCTTGGAAAAAGCCAAGCGCTGCGTGATCACCGGATTTGGCCAGTTTGCGCTGTCCAATCCGGTACTCCGCCTGAACAGCGCTGTATCCCATGGCCCATATTTTCTGGCTGGCCACCATCTCCCTCGCGGGGAAAACGGCAAGCCGTTCGATTTTTTTATCGGAACGCTGTGACTCCACATCAAACAGGCGTATGGAATCAACTTCATCATCAAAGAATTCCAATCTCGCAGGCACAGCAGATGTCATGGGAAAAACGTCCACAATGCCGCCGCGCATACTAAATTGTCCTGCCCTTTCTACCAAATCGACTCTTTCATAGCCCATGGCTACAAGGCGCTGTCCCAGTTCACCAGTATCCTGCCGGTTACCAATAACTAATTCAAAACCAGCACCCGCAAACACATCCGGCGGGCTTAACCGGCTCATCAGCGCCTCCACCGGCGCCACAATAATCATTGGTTCAGACCGGCATAAACCTTCCAGCACCCCCAAACGGGCAACCGTCACCTCCATACCATGTGCCAACACCTGGTAGGGTAGCTGTTCATTGACGGGGAATTGCACCACTCTCATTTGCGGCAGCAACGCGGTTAAATCATCCGCCACTTGCCCGGCTTCCACCTCACCCGGGGTAACAACCAGTGCAGTTGGGTAACCCGCGTTAACCAGCGCCGCGATCAACAGGTTGCGCTGGGCACCCGTTAGTCCAAACACCTGCTGCTGGCTCCGGTTGGCAGCTAAAACCTTCACCAGACCAGCATATTCTGTGGTATCTTTAATTAATTTCAACAAACCTTGCATTTAAGATCACCAGCCATAACAAGGCATCACAAAAAAAGCTTTAGCGCCATCAGGCTAAAGCTCCGGCCTTTTTCCTTATTAATTAAGTCTAGGGGAATAAAAAAAATGATCCTCGGAACCGTATATTTCCTCACGGCACTCTTCGCATAAGCCTGAAGCCACACCGCTTCCATTTTCAGGTTCCCTCATCATTATATCCCCGGTGTTGTCACCAGTCAAGTTGTCAACGCATGCAGCCCGACCGGCTGATTCGGTAACTTTAAACACCCGGTCACAGCATTCACAAATGTGATAAATTTTCATTTTTAATTTTCACCGCCATATATAATAGCTTAAACGAGTTATAACAGCCGGACCGCCGTGTAATTCCACAGCCCGTGCAAAACAATCGCCAGCGCCAACGCCACTGTTACCCCGGCATGCATCAAAAGCCAGGCAGTCCCAAAACCCAGTAGACTGTGCAGCACCAATGCCGCAAGGCCGGGCCATATACCGCGCCCGCCCAGGGAATCCGAAAAAAGTTCCGTACCACCGAATACTATATGTACCAGGAAGACATCAGCGCCCCAAAGCAGCGCCAACCCAGTTTTAGACACTTCCTCCACCACCGGTGCCGCCAGCACAATCATGACTGCATCATCGGCCCGGCCAACAAGGCCCAGTATATAGCGAGCTATTACTGCAGACAACAAACCCGCAACTACAAACAAATAAATTCCCCTGCTTATAATATTGACCTTTGACGGCAGGCTTATACTGTCTTGTTACCGTTAAACTTATTCATGGCGGACACCACCCCGGCCCGGACGATCTCCTCCACCACCCCGGGCACGGTTTCCAATACCCGGTGAATGGCCTCCATATCCTCCGAAGCAGGACGGGCCAGCACCCAATCCGCCACCTCGGGGCCGGGCACCGGAGGACGCCCGATGCCGATGCGCACCCGGATAAAATCTCCGGTCCCCAGCAGGTTGATAATTGAAGCCAGTCCCCGGTGCCCGCCGGCGCTGCCGCGATCCCGAATACGCAGCCTGCCGGGGGGCAGGTCCAGGTCATCGTAAATAACTATCAAATCGGCAGGGGCGAGCTTGTACCAGTTTAGCAGTGCAACCACCGCCTGCCCGCTTAGATTCATATATGTCTGGGGCTTGGCCAGTATAATTTTCTCCCCCGCCCAAACTCCTTGTCCCACCAGGGAGCGTAAAAAATTACGGTCCACCGGCGTATCCAGCCGCTCCGCCAGCCGGTCCACCGCCATAAAACCGGCATTATGCCTGGTCAGCGCGTATTTGGACCCCGGGTTACCTAATCCCACCACCAGTTTCAAGATACATAACCTCCGCTTTAATATTTTGCCGCGATATGCCATAATTATTTTATATAACTAGCAATAACTCACCGTTTATATCTTTAATGGACAAATTCATTTTGCCGGCGGAATCCTCAAAAATCCTTAAATCTACGATTTTTTTGACCAGGTAATCTGCGGTATCGATAGTATCATTGATTCCAATACCGATAAGAACCAGCAATCCTTTGGATATCCGCGATACAACCTGTCCGTCTACAAGAACTTGAGCTTTTGCCACTCTCTGAATAACTGCACGCATACAAATCTTCCTTTGCCCTAAATTGTGTATTAATATAGGTTAACTTACTGCCGTTATATTCGATATGTATAATAATAAAAAGCCAAGTAAAAAACAAGCGTCCCTCTCCTGATTCTCATATGGGAAACCACATCTTCCTAAATGGGCATAAAATAAGCACCCCTTTTTCTCAGGTGCTCACGCCAGGTGTCTTTACGCAGAATATTTAAATACTTTTCGTAGGTAAACAGCCGGTTTCTTCTATCATGTCCTCTGGATTAGGTGGAATATAGCGGGCATTTTTTAACGTGCTTAATTATATCATTTTAAGAATTTGAAGAGCATCTACTTGCTCAGCCATTAAATCAAAATCTCGATCATTGTGCAAAAGCAAGAGTCTGTATTCCATGGCGGTGAGCGCAATCAGTATGTCAATGGTGCTACGCGGCGTTATGCCTTTGCGCCGCAGGTCAAAATATAAGCGTGCTGCTTTTTCATAAGTAGCTTTTTCTTCCGGCAAAAAGTAAATGGTTTGTGTTGAAAGATAGTCGCGCAACTGCCGGTATTCTTTTTCATTTCTTGCCCCCTGCAAAATCTCCTGAAAGATATAGGGTGAAATACCAAAAGGTATATCGCGAGCCAAAACTTCATCAAAAAGTAATGTTTTGTTATCGGTTTGGCCTTTGAGAAAGCTGATTAGAACTGAGTGTCAACGAGTATCACTACCGGCCCCCCCGTAGAGTCCGGTAATTATAGTCGTCGGCAAATCTTATTTTGCCCCGCAATTCCTTTAAATCCTTACGTGTGCGGCTTGCTACAAACTCAAGCATAGCCTTTTCCACCACTTCTCTTTTAGTTTTAAGGCCGGAAACCTCCATTGCTTTTTGCATTAAAGCGTCGTCAATTACAATATTGGTGCGCATGCCACACACCTCCTTATACACATGTTAATATACAGGTATTGTTTAGTCAATTCCGGTTTTCCCATGGTTTAATTTATTCCTCCCGGATGTTATTCGGTTGTATTATGCTGACCAGTCTTTGATGAAAGCCCGGGAAGCCCTGGTAAAAGCGGGTGTACAGGTGCCCGATAAATTCGATTTGGAACTGGATAGGTATGCCAAACGGGGAGTTAATGAAGTAACTTATAACTTCTACTGTGGTTACTGTTTAGATTCCTCTATGGTCGATATTACCGCCTTGTTCTATCTGGCAAAGTCTCTGCCTTTCCCAGTACCAATGGGCTGATTTTTACAATTCCTTATTAGCAAATCGGTCATAGCTCATTACTGAAAACGAATTAATATCTTGGAATTCAATATTGTCTATCTTTAATTGCCTTCGTTGATTTTCAAAATTTTCTAATGTGTCATAACTATAAACGGTTTCATTTTCAGTATCTAATATATAATATTTATCTAATGGTATATCTAAAAATTTATTTTTTTCACCTGTAGTATACTCATTTTGCAATGCTATAATATACCGGTTATCAAATCCCACCTTAACAATCTCAGCCGGTATTATTGGATCTAAGGTTTCCGGACTAATTTCTACTTGGGGGAAAATAACAGAAGTATTATAAGGATAATGAAACAGCTGATACCCTCCCGGCAAGAAACTAATGCGTACATCGCCATAAATGGAAACATAATAAGGTCTATTATCATATACTTTTAAGATTTCTTCCTTTATGCTATCCTCATTGAAGTTTACCGGATAATATCCAGAACCAGTTTGGCTTAGTATAAAGAGCGTTCCAAAAACAATTTTATCATCCAGAAAGCCAATTTTTAATTCTATATCAGGTGTAAATAAAATTCCATCATGGCTAAACTTTATATCATGTTTTACAGCTAGTGAGTATAATTTTATCTTTCTATCAATGATTTGATCATATGCAAATCCTAAAGCTTCCGAACAGATTATGGCCGACATTTCACGAGGGTCGTTTATAAGGTAAACTTGTAACTGGTCTTCGTTTGATAAACTTTGATTATTAATTTGATTTAATGATATTCCATCTTTAAACATGACTTCATGTACAGACCTGACCTCATCAATCTCCCACCCATATTTTTTAGCAAAGTTATAGGAAGTAACCAATTTAAAGTCAATTTGAACAATTACTATCATAATAAGAAATAAAAAAAGTATTAAAACAAGCGGTTTGTTTTGAGCTATCATTTCTAATATCTTATTTCTGTGTATTACTGCGGTAGGCAAAAATAGAAATAATGTTAAAAATAATAATATGGTTAATATGAATATTCCCCATAAAGTATCTGGCCTCAAAATTAAATATAATAACTGCATAAGAGCCTCACATTCTTCATTAATAGATAGGGTGGTAAAATTACCACCCTGTTATGAACCTAATCGATAACAACATTTGTATAGGTAAATAAGTTAATAGTTTCATAAACCATCTTGTACATATTAGTAGTTTTTGAAAAAATTATCTTTTTATTGCTTCTCATTTTGAGTTAGCGCCTCCTTCCAGGTATTAGATTTGGAAGAAGGTGGCAGCCATTGAAAATCACCATCCCCACGAGTCGCAAAATAAATATATAAATAACTATCTGCACCAGGCTGTGCAGTCCGAACGGTATGGGAGCCAGCCTGATGAAATACGAAGATGCCGTTTGGATCATACCGGTTTTTATTAAATGGTGTGACGTTATGCCAAGGCCCGCCAGTTGAAACCCCAACATGGTCACCAGCAGTGCTTCGGGCAGCGAGACCAAAAGCAACGAAAGCAAAGACATCCTATCTATGGCGTTTTACCTCCCGGTTCTTAAATGCGACCCGAAATTCCTTTCGCGGGCCTTAGCCCGCTATCTTTTTCTTTTCATATTGCCAACCAATGTTGCGTTGCAAGATACAAATGTCTGTGAAAGATACCTTGGCAAATCCGCTTTCCCGTCGGGTTATCAATTAAACAGCACATGGAGTCAAGACCGGCGGTCTCTTTGTTCACATCAGCTTGCTCAAGGTTTGACAGCGAGGGTTCTTAAATATTAACTTAGTAGCTAATTGGCCATCATTTTCAAATATCTTGGTTATGCAGATTGCTGCGGTAAGTTAGTTGTAGCATTTTAATAAACATCCGCTGGAGTCTTCTTGCCAATAGATGTGTGCGGGCGTTCGAAATTGTACCAACGTATGTAAGTAACAATTCCTTGGCGGAGAGCAAGAGGGGTTTCGTAGTTCTTTAAGTAAATATCTTCCCATTTGATGGTTCTCCAAAAGCGCTCTGTAATGGCGTTATCCAGGGCCCTACCTTTACCGTCCATGCTAATCTTGATGCCATTTTCTTTCAGGGTATTTATATAAAAGGGGGCTGGTAAATTGGCTGCCCTGATTAGAATTCAATATGATAGGGGCTCCGTGTGTTTCAATGGCTTTGTTTACAGCTTTAATCACAAATTCTTTATTCATCGTATCGGAGAGCTCGTAACTAACAATCATCCTGGAATACCAGTCAATAATAGCTACCAGGTACATCCAACGGCCTTGCATGGTACAATACGTGATGTCGATTCCCCAGACATGGTTAGGATGGGCCGGTTTGACATTGCGAAGCAGGTATGGTATACATACTGGCCCTATTGCGTTTGCTGAGGTTGGGGCCGGGGTAAATCACCCGTATTCCCAGTTCCCGCATATATCGTTGAATGCGTTTGCGGTTGACCTTGTAAGCTACGCCATCCTTGTTATTAATGTCTTCTGCAATCCGCCTGGAGCCTTTAAATGGGTGCTACGTGTGGATCTTGTCAATAAGGTGCTTAATCTCCACTTCGTGTTTAGACACCCTTTTGGCAGTCCAGTATAGACCCGTTCGATTCAAGGATAATAACCCGGCCTGAGCTTTTATGGTCAAGTGTGAATTCGAAATATCCCAATCCACCATAGCTTTTCGTTCATTCACGGGGTAAGATACCGCCAGATTTTTTTTTAAGCCAATCCAACTGTGTTGTTAGACGGCCGACTTGGGCGTATAAGTTTTCGATGGTTTCTTCTTGTTTACGCTTTTCTTGGGCAGCAGCCTTAGCACTCTTAGATGTGGTGAACACCTTGTCAGCGCCTTCTAAGAGCTCCTTCTTCCAGCGGTGAATCACACTAACATGTACTCCGTATTCCGATGCAATTTCTCCAATGTGGCGTTCTTCTTTTAAGGCTTCTAAAACGATCTGCAATTTTTGCTCAGGTAACCACTGTTTTTTTTTGCATGGGATGTGCTCCTTTCACTTCTCAGTTTACTTCGAGATTGGTGTCGCTTATTCCGTGCAAAATCGTGTCGCATTTCCTGGGACCATTATATCCCGGTGATTAAGAATTTCGTCATTTCAATTTTTTTTTGTCCAATCACAGCAGGTTATATCAAAGCAGTTGACGTGTTTCGTCCGGTTTACGAATGATTCCATGAGATGTTGTGTTGCTGTTATAGCTGTGGCGACGGCCTGATCTAGATTATCGCTCCTGTGATATGATTCCGCACCCACCGCCAGCGAGGATCCCCACAGCATTACGCATTGATAACCCTGCTGCAGTATTCCGCCTGCAAGTGGTTCCGCTGCACGCACTTCTTTGTCCATGGGTCTTCCAAATTCGCGGTTCAGAATAAGCATCAGTGCGCTCGAACAAGCACCTTGTTTCATAGATACCTTTCTGGCGTCTTTTACAGCTACTTTTGAGTCACTCATTTTCCCGTAAAGCCTCCTCCTGATAAATAATGAAAAAAGAACCACCTCTTGCGCGGTGGTTTTGCTAGAAAAGCTTGCCATTTTAATTTATTCTAGTAACTTTATGTTAAATATATTGTATTACTAGAGTTAATATTTTTAGTTAATTTAAACTCAAATCTATTCTGCAATTATGAAGCTGTCAAATACCTGGCCTTGGTTTGGACCGCTTGCTGCAAAACCTTGTGCAGTAAGGCCATTTTCATCTTTCGTTATGATCATGAAAGAGCGAATGGAGTTTTCTTCGATGACTGGTTTGTAGCCTGATGGGTGATATGGATCATCTGCAACCCTATAGTTGTTACCTATAGACGCCGCTTCAATGTAATTTACATCGTTGATCAAGTATCTTTCGTAAACGTGGGAATGTCCGAAGTTAACGCCATTTACATCATATTTTTCAAATAGAGGTCTAAGTACATTCCAGGCGTAGTCGCCATGAGGATATTTTACTGTGCCATCTTTCTCCACCAGAGGTTCAGAATAGGGATACCAGCCGTCGTTTCCTCTATTAAGCATATGCCAATGCATGTTTACCCATTTGTATTTTGCATCTGTTGTTTTCAGGTCATTTTTAAGCCATCTTACTTGTGGGCTTCCTTCTGATATGTCGTCAAACATAATCCAGCCTGGAGCTTCGAAACCGCTCCAAGGATGCCATCTGAAAGCTGAGATACTAGAGATGTGCATATCGCCATAATCTACACTGTACCAGTGTTTTCCGTTTGGATAGTATTCTTGTTCAGGATAAAGAGGTCTGAACATTTGCATGTAGATGGAAAGTGACCAGTCGTCAGGGTTATTTGTTGCCATCTCTTTATCGCTCATAATTCTCTGGTCGTCTACTTCGTGATTGCCGGGAGTTATAAAGATTGGAGTGTATTGCAGCAGTTCCGCTCCGTCTTCTTCTTGTTGCATGATTTCAAACCAGGTTTTGCCTATTTCAGCTGGAGCGATGTAGCAATCTTCTACAAAGAACCATTCTCCTGCTTTCCATGGAGTATTTTGCAAGTCACCGCCGTAGATGATGAAGTCGGGTTTATGTTGACCAATTTGTTTCACTGTTGCAGGGCTTTCAGCCTTTAATTGAAGGTCAGATAATAATGCAAAAGTAAAGTCTTCACCATTTACAGGAGCAGTTTTGAAGTTGTAAACTTTTGATTTTTCAATTTTGTCTCCAACCTTTGTGGTTGCTTGATAATAGTAAATCGTATTAGGCTTCAGGTTTTGTAGAGTTGCGATTTGTTGAAAAACGTTTAACTCAGGATTTTTAGCAGGATCTGGGTCATAACCTTCTGGAGTTATTGATGTTCTAAGTCCCTCAATTTCGTATTGTGTTGCCGCAACTGTTGTTCCCAAATCTTCCGTTAGACCGAATTCCACAAAACCTTCTCCGCTTTCTTTTGAGATCCAGACTACATTCATTTCATTGCTTGGATTTAAAGTAAGCAGATACGGTTTTGTATAGGTCAGCTCTTCGCCTGCTTCACTTGCCAATCCAACAGTTGGAATCATTGCAAGCAGTACCATCAACGTTAAAATAAAAGATACAGTTCTTTTCATCAGGTCCTCTCCTTAATTTTTTTTTGCGTACTGACTCTCATTTAACTCCTCTTCCATCCCCAGCCAAAACCCAAAAAAGTCTCCTACACCTCCTTTCCACGCCGGCATCCCGGAAAGCGCCCCCGCTACTGCCTCGTTCATTTCCTTTCATCTTTCTTCCTAATTGTGCCGCGAAACAGTTTGCGGTGAACAGATATTACCGGAACCAGACTCCCCCTAAATTATCCATTATGATAGTAGCTAAGCTTTAAACAAGAATTAATTTGCTGTTAAATAATTCCTCTAAGTTTGTTAATTGTTATTAATAAAGCAAAACACCTGAAACTACTCGTTTCAAAGGGTTTTTTTGTAATGCCCCCAGACAGAGTCTGAGGGCTTTCAACGTATAAATTCTGAAAATGCGTTGTCAACAACCCTTTTTGTTGCTTAGCCTTCCATCCTTAATAAGTCTCGCTCTATTAAATTGAGTGTGAACTGATGGGATGGAATTATTCGAATTCCGTAAGCATCACGTAAATACCAATCAAAGTAAGTAAGCCCTGGCTTTAGCCATAGGGAGGAAATCAAATGCTGGGATTGAGTATCACGACGTTACTCTCTTCAAAAACGGCACCGTCTGAATACAAAATATAAGCGTAATATGTTTTACCGTTCGTCAGGCTTTTTACATGCGCACCTTGACTGTTGAAGTTAGCGTCGGCAAGGTAATATGTGCCATCGTAATCCTCGCATATCCACACCGTATAGTCTTTACCATTCGCCGACCTTATTGCAAAGTCTATATGAGCTTGACCATCGCCGTTTGAGCTTACGGTTGTGAAAATTTCCGGTGTTTTCAAGGCGTTTATTGCCGCTACAAGAGTTTCCAGCGCTGTGTCGATCTCATTTTGCGAGGTTTCATCGGCTAAACTAACTCTTTTCGCTTCATTCAACGCTGTCTGGAAATCATTCCATGAAGCATGCGTATAGTCGAACCGATTCAACAACTCTGATTCGGCTATTTTATCGTTAAGAGCGGTTTTGTCAAGCGCTTGTTCGAAGAAAAAGATCGGATTGGAAAACGCGAATGGAGCCGAGGTGTCGAACGCAGGGGTACTGTAAGAACCGTTGGTCAGTTTTTTAGTCGCAGTTTCCTTGCCTTCTACTTCCATACGGATAAAGTCGCCGGGATTGACAAATACTTCAACGGTTTCATTGAATGAAGCGGCGTCAATGTTTTTTGTATAGACGATCTCGCCGTTCTTTATAAGCAGGACTCTGGCCAAATCCTCAATGCAATAACCGCTGAGATCAACATCTACATATTTGCCTTCCTGCGGAACCGCGACGTCGTCTCCCATCATGGCGCTGCCTACGCTAAAGTCAATGACGGGGCCATTGGAACCATACATATGCCCTGCTTTGAACCCATTGACGATACCTTCAACCGAGTATTCATCCACATAAACGGTGGTGTATACTGATCCTATACCCGCTGCGGAATGGGTATCGGTATCCGCAATGCCATACAAATGCCTGCCCTGATTGTTCAAGATATCCCATTGAACCCGTGCTTTAGCGTTTGCCGTATAATTTGAAGCATACCAGCCGTTCCAAACCTCAATTCCGTCCAGATCCGCGTTCCACGAATCATTTTTACCCCATGGATCGGCTTCTACCGTTCCATCGTACGGGTGAGCGGCGTAAGCAAGCCCCTCGCCGTTTGTATCTGCTTTGAAGTTGTCAATGGCTGCCTTGGGCAGTACTCCTGCATTGTAGTTCTTTTCCTGATTCACATTCATAAACACAGCGTGGCCATAGCCGCTGTATTCGTTGCCCCTGATCGGAATAATATTGTATTGCGGTCCGGCAACCTGGGCGTCCGCCCAACCTCTGGAATTATCATGATCGCTGATATTGATAAAATCCATACCGACTTTTTGCGCCTGAGCAAAATTCTCAAAAATCGTTCCGGAACCATCGGAATATCTGGAATGGTTATGAATATCGCCGGAAACCCAACCAGCTTGTCCGGAAGTGACCATTCCCATTTTGGTTTGCTCCTCCGTTCCATTTTCATCCATGGATTCATCTGTGGGAGATGCCATGACAGCGGATTGCATGCATCCGATCATCATAGCAAACGCTAAGATGAATGCCAATACTTTTGAGGATAGTTTGCTGTTTTTCACCATGACCAAACTCCTTTCAATTTTTTTTGATACCTTTTGGTATCTAAGGAATTTATAACATGGCAATGTTAAATTTACTTACATATACAGGTAAATATATTGTAATACAGGTAAATATATTGTAAATTTTTAGCGCCGTAAAGCCCCTAGCTTCAGCCTCCTAAAAAGAGAGGGTGATCAAGAATAGCTCTATCCTGAAAAAACAACCAACCACAACATATTGCAAGCAAAACTCAACAACGTGCCCACATATAGAGCAATAGGCCTTAGGCTAATTTTCATCTTCTGATGGTGCCGCGCAAGCGGCATGGTGGTCTATAAGATTGTTTACCTCGGAACGGAAACAGCTGTTATAGCACGCAGGGGTATTAACACGGAATCGTTGGTATTATTAACCGTTCGGTGCACTTCAACGTAATTGGAACCCACACCATGCAGCGTACCCGTCACCGGGGTGGAAGCGTCACAGGGGGTAGATGAGAACTTAAAAGATGAACAATTCGACCACTTTTACAGCCAAGGCAAAGGACGCCCCTCACTTAGTCCAACCCGCATGCTAACAGCTATCATGATACAGCTGGAAAAAGGTTACTTAGATCGCGAAATGGATTAAGCTGCCCAATTCGACGACCGGGTAAAATATGTAAAATAAGCACCCTTGTTATCAGGTGCTTTTGCTAGGTGTCTTTACGCAGAATGTTTAAATACTCTTCGTAGGCAAACACCCTGTTTCTTTGAACATTTTCCGTCTGTTTTAAAATACCCAGCCGGACAAGTTTATTAACAGCATTGGACGCCGCGTTAAAAGATACCCCTAACTCTTCACTGGTTTTCTTGATGTCAATGATGGGGCTGCCTTCCAGGTAATTAAATACCTTCATGATGGTTTTAGCGGCTTTTCCTGTGTTTTTTACAATCTCCCTATTTTTATTATGCAGTTTAACCAATTCACCAATGGTTTGGATGGCGTCCAGTGCAGACTCATAGGTGGCCAGCAAAAAGAATTTAACCCACTGCTCAAAGTTTCCTTTTGCTCGAACCTCCGTCAAACGGTCATAATACTCAATCCGGTTGCGCTTTAAAAAATAAGAGATGTATAAGGTTTCATAACTTAAAATTTTTTTTTCCATCAGAAAAAGGTTGATTAAAAGCCGTCCGATTCTCCCGTTGCCGTCCAAAAACGGGTGGATGGTTTCAAATTGATAATGAATCAGAGCGGTTTTAATTAAAGGCTCCAGCTCATCCTCGTTATTAATAAACTTTTCCAAATCAGACATGGCTTCTATCATGTCCTCTGGATTAGGCGTAATATAGCGGGCATTTTTTAACGTGCTGCCTACCGGCCCCAGCCAGTTCTGACTGCGTCTGAATTCTCCCGGATTTTTTTCCTCCCCCCGAACATTCTGCATTAAGACCCTATGGGTTTCTTTAATGAGACGATTGCAAATGGGCAGCTCTTTAAGCCTTGCCTTTGCATATTGTGATGCTTTTATATAGTTAATGACATCCGCCACATGGCGATTGGTGTTTTCCTCAATCTTCGGGTCTAAAATATCATCCAGAGTAGCCTGCGTTCCCTCTATCTGTGAAGACAAGAGGGCCTCTTTGCGAACATACATAGAAACAAAAAGCTCAATATTCGGTATCTGCCTCGAAAGACCTTCCAAAATGCCGATGCTTCTGTTCGCCTTGGACAAAAGACCTGCGGTCTCTTCGCCGATCTCGATAGGCGGGTCCGGCGGCAGTGGCTTTGGTATAAATGATTTGTATTGAAGTTCGCCGGTCAAGTTGGTTCGATATTCTCCTGCCCTGTTTTTCATTGGCCACATCTCCCAAAATGAAATAACAATCTGAAAATAATACTGTTATTTCATTTTACCAGTAATATTGAAATAAAGAAAGCGTTTCTCCTGTTATTATTTCATTTTGGCCGGATTTTAAAAGTAATATACTTTTTCGTTCCCTTAAATGCCACAGTGTAAAAACGACAGCGGAGGATGGTGGATTTGGGGATATGATCCATGTTTTGCCTTATTATTCCATTAGGATTATCCGGGTCTTCTACATAATTGAAAATTGGCAAACAAATAACCCTCTCCTGAAAAAGAGAGGGTGACCGAGCAAGCTTATTAAGAAAATTAATTTATAAAGGTGCTGAAATTGCTGTTATAGCATTCATGGGTATAATCAAAGCCTCTCTGATATTATTGGTCATCCGGTGCACTTCCACATAATTAGAGCCTACGCCATGCAACATCCCTGTAACGGGGGTAGATTCTTCGCTTACATAGACGGTAATATTTTTCCCCACCAAGCTTTGCAATCGATCGTTAAAGGTCATACCGTATCCTGGACAGTACGAACCTCCCATACCGCCGCCCGGATACCCACCGGGAGGATATCCGGTTCCAGTGGCATCAGCCATCAATATCGCCTCCTTATAACAATGCATATCCCAGAATATGCACGATGAGGCAGAATTGTTCATAAACTTTTATGCCTGTGTTTCATCTCCGTCCGCGCCCATCTCACCATCACCGGGCTCACCTTCAACATCTGTTGTTTCCTCAGTTCGCTGCGCCACTACAGTTACCACAGTGGTGGCGGGATCGTCCAACAACTCCACATTATCCGGAACTGCAATATCCCGGACAGCAATGGTATCCCCCACAGAGAGACCGTCAACATTAACGACCACTTCCCGTGGTATATCAGCAGGCAGACAGGATATCTGCAACTCCCGCAGAGTGTATTGCACAATACCGTCGTTAACCGCTCCTGTAAAATTAATCGGCACGACCGCCTGAATAACATTATCCAGAGAAATCTGGTGCAAATCCACACTAAGCAAATTATGCTTTATAGCACCGTACTGCATATCTTTAATCAGCACTTTGTAATGTCGCTCTTCTTCACCTCCCGACCCCTTGATTGTAAGATCAATCAAAGAGTTGGCACCCTCGGATAAAATCTTTTTTAACGGTTTTAACTCCATTTCCACAGGGATACTGCCCACCGCCTTGCCGTAAACCACCCCCGGTATCATATCCCGGCGGGCCAACCGTTTGCGGTAACTTTTACCCCTTTGATACCTGTAATCGACTTGCAGATTAAAATTTGCCATTTTCAAACCTCCTCTAGGATAATATTCCCTTTTAGCGGTTATATCATGCCTGCCATCAACATAACATTAAGTATAATAATTAAGGCGCACAGGGGGTGTGTTAATAATGCGCAAAAGCAAACAATTTATATCCATGCCGGTAATAAGCCTGGAAGAGGGTCAGCAAATCGGCATCATCAAAGGCCTGGTGATTGATCCCGGGTTAAAAAGGGTGGCTGCCCTGATGATAGAACAAAAAGGTTGGTTCAACGATCAAAAATTCATTCCTTACATCAATGTCCACAGTGTAGGCGAAGACGCTGTCACGATTAAGCACGGCACCATGGTGCAAAAAGGTACCAACCTGCCGGAAATAATCAGCCTGACAAAAAATAAAGTTAAAGTAAACGGTGCCCGTATCGTAACCGAA
Source organism: Desulfoscipio gibsoniae DSM 7213 (assembly GCF_000233715.2). Classification (GTDB taxonomy): domain Bacteria; phylum Bacillota; class Desulfotomaculia; order Desulfotomaculales; family Desulfallaceae; genus Sporotomaculum; species Sporotomaculum gibsoniae. The sequence goes on along the minus strand of NC_021184.1, from coordinate 105,331 downwards.
AGCGGCACCCTGCTGGGTGAAGCAGATGATTATTACGTAAATATGGCTTCGGGGGAAATGATCGGCATGGAGTTTAGCGGTAGTTTTATGAATGGCCTATTCAGCGGCAAAGCCTTTTTAGATATTAATCATGTCCTTACCATAGGTAAAGATATGATCGTCTGCTCAGATCAAGCATTGGATGAAGCAGTCAAACTGGACGGGGGTTTACAGGAAAAATTGCGCGGTGTAAGGGAATCCACAAGCCACATATGGGAGTCAACTGTACAAAAAACACGGGAACTGGGTTCTAATGTAAACAGTTCTATCATTAAGATTAAACGCAGTAAAAAAACCAGCGACGAAAACACTCCCCCGATTGATGAACCTATCACCGAAACTAAGGAGCAAATAGATCATTTAGCGCCCATTGAACAGCCGGAGGAACCCACAGCACCCAATAACCCACCCCATAAAAATTAACCCGGCCAACGCCAAATAATAAGCCCCGTTAAACGGGGCTTATTCAGTCAAAAAGTTTACTTACCGATAAATCCTCATGTATGCGAATAATAGCCTCTCCCAAAAGCGGTGCCACCGAAAGTATTTTAATTTTATTTATCACTTTACTTTCCGGCAGGGGAATAGTATTGGTAACCAGCACCTCTCTGATGGGCGCGCCGGCCAACCGCTCCACCGCAGGGCCGCTGAGTACGGGGTGAGTACAACAAACATAAATATCCTCCGCCCCCCATTTTTTAAGAGCCGCTGCTCCCTGAGTAATAGTACCGGCCGTGTCTATAATATCATCAATCATAATTACTTTCTTACCGCGAATGTCACCGATAATATTCATTATTTCAGCCACATTGGGTTCAGGACGTCTTTTATCGATAATGGCAATGGGGGCACCGATTCTTTCCGCTAAATCCCTGGCCCGCTGCACACCGCCCAAATCAGGACTTACCACCACTACATTGTCCACTTTCTGCTGCATAAAATACTGGGCCAATAGGGGTACACCAGGTAGATGATCTACCGGTATATCAAAAAAGCCCTGGATCTGCCCGGCATGTAAATCCATGGTAATAACCCGGCGGGCACCACTGGCAGTTATTAAATTAGCAACCAGTTTGGCAGTGATGGGATCGCGGGCCCGGGCCTTACGATCCTGCCGAGCATACCCGTAATAGGGAGTTACTGCGGTAATCCTGCGGGCCGATGCCCTGCGCACGGCATCCACCATAACAAGCAACTCCATTAAATGCTCGTTTACCGGCTCGCAGGTGGGTTGAATAATAAAAACATCTGCTCCCCGCACGCTTTCATTTATTTTAACCTGTATTTCCCCATCGCTAAAACGAGTGACCTTGGCAGCTCCCACGGAAACACCAAGATAGTGAGCAATCTCCTCCGCCAAGGCAAAGTTGGCGTTCCCGGTAAAAATTTTCAGCCGTTGTCGGGATGGCATGTGCGCGTACCTCCAAAAAATATATTTCTTATTTTTTTCCGGATAATTTTTTTCTTTTTTGAGCCCAGCCTTCAATATTTTTCTGTTTATCCCGGGCTACACCCAGCGCACCGGGGGGCACATCTTTGGTGATAGTGGAACCTGCTCCGGTTATGGCACCATCACCAACCACCACTGGAGCCACCAAGTTAGTGTTACTGCCGATGAAAGCATATGCACCAATTTTTGTGGATGATTTCTTTTCACCATCGTAGTTGCAAGTAATGGTGCCGGCACCAATGTTTGATCCCCGCCCCACCTCGGCATCACCCACGTAACTCAGGTGCGGTACTTTACTACCCTCACCGAGGTGGGAATTTTTAAGCTCCACAAAATCTCCTACTTTGACGTCCTTTTCCAACACGCATCCCGGGCGAATATAAGCAAAGGGACCGATATTGCACCCATCCCCCACCCGACTTTCGGTAATTACCGAGTTCTGCACGTTGACCCGGCTCCCCAAAGAGACATTGACCAACCTGGATGATGGTCCTATAGTACAATTCTCGCCAATTTTCGATTTTCCTTCTATAAAGGTAAAAGGGTATATAATGGAATCCGGTCCAATATGTACAGTATCATCTATAAAGATTGATGCGGGGTCCATAATTGTAACCCCAGACATCATCAGCTTGTCCAGAATACGCCGGCGCAACACCTTTTCCACCACTGCCAACTGACAACGGTCATTTACGCCTATAATTTCAGCAGCATCACCCGCGAATACAGCGCCCACAGAGTCACCCCGGGAGATATAGTATTCAATTATATCCGTTAGGTAATATTCGCCCTGAGCATTGTCAGATCTAATCTCCGACAGTGCTTCAAATAACCCGTCGGCTTTAAAGCAATAAACACCGGTATTGATCTCCGAAACTAACAGTTCGGCGGGGGTGGCATCCTTTTGCTCTACGATTTTCAATATACCACCAGTGGTACTGCGAATAATCCGCCCATAACCGGCAGGGTCGCTCAAATCCGCTGTCAGCACGGTAGCTGCAAACCCACTGCGACTGTGTTCAGTATACAATTGGGACAGTGTTTGGTGCCGCAGCAGCGGTGTGTCTCCACAAACCACCAGTATATCACCATTAAAATCCTTAAGAGCATCGCGGCACTGCAGCAGTGCGTGGGCCGTACCCAGTTGCTCCGCCTGGTAGGCTGTTTCTACCTGATCACCCACCATCTCCGCCACTAATTCACCTTGATGGCCCACCACTAAAACGGTTTTCTGAACACCTACTTTTTGCACTGCCAGGAGCACATGCTCCACCATGGCCCGCCCACACACTTGGTGTAAGACCTTGGGTAAACCTGACTTCATTCTGGTTCCCTTGCCTGCCGCCAGTATTACCGCTGCTAACCGCATGTAGCCAAAAACCTCCTAGTGGTCATATTATCGTGTACATATATTATGGCACACGCTGTTTTAATTCAACAAAAAAATGTTATTCCCTTTCACAATGACAAATATTTGAGTCAGCTGAAATCAAATATTAAGCCTATAGTTAAAAAAGAGAGCATTTAAGCTCTCTTTTATTATTATATATAGCCTTCTTTGTTATTATATAGCTTCATTATAAGCTTTGAGTACCGCGTCCTGAATTATTTCCCGGGCGAAGGTATTAATAGGGTGGGCTATATCTCTAAATTCACCACCTGGGGTTTTACGGCTGGGCATGGCCACAAACAACCCGTTTTGACCTTCCACTACTTTGACATCATGAATGACAAACATATCATCCAAGGTTACCGAAACAATTGCCTTCATTTTTCCCTCGGTCAACACTTTGCGCACCCGCACATCGGTAACATTCATGCATTCACCACCTTCCAGTTAACCATTTATGCCAAGTTTTATCATAAAACCTTCTACAAATAGATAAAAATCCCTGCAAATGTACAATAATATTGGAAAATTTAATTAAAAAAATTGGACATAATTTTATAACACTCAGGGCACAAAAAACCCCGCTGCTTATTATACACGCGGGGCTTTTTATCAGGCCAATCCCAATTGTTTATTCACCAACTCAAGGTCGCTGGGCTTATCCACATCCACCCCTACTTCAGGGAAGGGGCTAATCACCACCCGCCCCTTAATACCGAGCAGCAGCGATACTTTTTTTTGTGCCTCCTGCAATGAAATATTCTTCATTAAAAACTTAATTAAAAATAACAGACCCACCAGACGGCAAAGCTTTAACGGGCTTTTTCGAGCGTCAACCAGCTTTTGCCCCCGGGGCATGCATTCTTCCACAATACCCGGGTTAAATAAAAAAATATTGCCCCCTGTATAAATACCCTCTTTTAATTGCACATAAGTGCGCCTGGTAGTGGAATACCGTTTTTCAACCACTTCCCTGGGCACTACGGGGTAATACAAATCAGCTTGCTCATCACCACAGAGATCGATAAAGTTTTCAATGGCTCGCCGGGTAATCAGCGGAATATCAGAGGTAAGCAGCAATACCCTTTGGGCACCGGGAAGTCCTTGCAGGCCCCGCAGCACATTTTCAGTGAGATGACCACCATGCTCCACCAGTATCTCTCGCTTGCCGCAATTAAAGTGCGCCGCCAGCTCAGTTCGAGGGCCAACAATGGCTATCCGCCCGATACGATCACATTGCCTGAGTGCATCCACCACATATTCCACCATCAATTTACCCTTGATATCAATCATAGCTTCATACCTGGCGGCGCTGCACTCCCTTAAAGCACCGTTATTAGGGCTACCGGCCAGCACTAGAGCATCAATCACCTTTTTTTACCTCCCCCAATGCATTAAGGAAAGTCTGTTCAGCAGTTTCAATATGTTCCCGTGCCAGATGGTATGCCAATTCCGCATTTCGGTCACTTATAGCCTCAATAATGGCCTTGTGCTCATCAACGGCATGTTTCAAACGTCCGGGTTGAGATAGTGACGCTGTACGGAAACGCTGTATCTGCTCTTTTAAAAGAGTGATTATTTGTACCAAACGCTGATTGCGGCTGGCTCTATAGATTAAATTATGAAAATTAGTATCCCTTTCAACTATACTATCTATCTGGCCATCGCCCGCTTCGTAAATATGCAGCGAAGCCCGCTCCATTTCTTCAAGCTCCTCGGCAGTAGCCCTTTCCGCGGCCAGGCCTGCAGCCAGTGCTTCCAGCGCGGCCCGCACCTCGAAAACATCTACGATATCCTTTACGGAAATGCCCGCCACATAAGCCCCCTTGCGCGGAACCATGACGACAAAACCTTCCAGTTCCAGTTTCCTGATGGCCTCCCGCACCGGGGTGCGGCTAACCCCCATTTCTTCGGCCAGCTGGATTTCCATTAGTCGCTCCCCTGGCGCAAGGCGTCCCTGAATGATTGCCTCCCGTAGAGTTTCAAATACTATTTCCCGCAGGGGTTTATAGTTATCTAGTTTAATCGGTATTAATTTCGGTTCGTTCAAATTCCCCCGCCCCTTTTAAGTAGTTTAATACATTTTACCACTATTTCAATTCAACCCGCAAGGCTTCGCCCATCAGCTTCGGGGGTCATAAAAATTGGTAACCCAAACCCCAAAGTTGCCATTTTTCAACCTGCCCGCTGCCTGCCGCGCCGCAGTTTCGTTGTCAAACAAACCAAATACAGTAGGTCCACTGCCGCTCATCAAAACACCCAAGGCACCGGTAGCAGCTAAAATACTTTTAATATGTTCGATTTCCGGGTGCATAGAAGAAGTAACCTGCTCCAAGGCGTTACCCAGACAAGCAACTAAACCACTCACATCGCCCCCACGCACAGACTGCAACATACCCTGGCTGTCAGGATGCAGCGGATTTTCAATATCGTCATATCGATGATACACCTCTGCCGTACTTACCCCGAAGCAAGGCTTGGCCAGCACCACACCAAGCGATGGCAAACCGGGCAACGGATCAACCCTTTCACCACGTCCCCTCACCAAGGCCGTGCCGCCTTGCAGACAAAAGGGCACATCCGAACCAATAACGGCTCCCAGGTCCAACAGTTTACCCATTCTCATGCCCAAGCCCCAGAGACTATTCAAACCGCACAAAACCGCAGCTGCGTCCGCCGATCCCCCGGCCAACCCGGCAGCCAGGGGAATCCGTTTAATTAGTTTAATACTGGCACCCCCGGCATAGCCTACCTGGCGACGCAACAAATCGGCCGCCCGAAAGGCCAGGTTATCCCGGCCGCAGGGCAAATCAGCCCCCTCTACAATAAGTTCAATCTCCCTGGCTTTAGTAATAACCACTGTATCATGCAGTTCCAGGGTCTGCATAACGGTGACCAGTTCATGATATCCATCCGGTCTTGTGCCCAATACATCAAGAAGCAGGTTGATCTTGGCATATGCCTTAACCAGCATTTTTTATTTCACCAAATCCTTTACGTATCGTTAATGGTTTTTAGTATATCCAAAAAATGCCGGAAGGACAAGTACTGTGTTAAGACATTTTTGTCCAAACTATTACATACATTTAAGTGAGTATTGGTCAAGGTATCTTTGGTGCCGGGTGTTGAAAGTTGAAAATCATAGATTTTACAACTTTCAACACCCGGCACCTACCAAAAGTGCAAAGCTTTGAAGGATGGAGCATATACGTAAAAGGAGTGTGGTTATTTGGCGCCTTCCAAACTAGAGGCCGGCAGCCGCTTGTCCATTAATACGGTCATTCGCAAATTATATTATTATAACGGAGAGCGGCTAATTAAAGAATACCCCGTAGCGGTGGGTAAGCCTTCCACTCCCACCCCACCGGGCAATTACAAGGTCAAGAATAAAACAGTCAATCCCGGAGGCGTTCTGGGAACCCGCTGGATGGGACTAACCATCCCCGGCGGTAATTACGGTATTCATGGCAACAACAACCCTTCATCCATCGGGCAGGCCGTATCGCTGGGCTGTATCCGTATGCATAACCACCACGTCGAAGAACTTTTCCCCCAAATACCTATCGGTACCCCGGTGCATATATACAGCCGCTACCAAACAGACGCGGTTCCCGCTTTCAAACCCGCTACCGAAAGCAACAGCGCCGGAGGCGGAAACGGCAAAACATATACAGTTCAGCCCGGTGATACCCTGTGGAAAATAGCACAATCCTTTAATACAACACTGGAAACACTAATTGCCATCAACAATATCACCAATCCCAACCGGATAGCCATAGGGCAAATTATTACCATTCCCTAATATTGTGAAGGTGATTAATTGATTAATATACTAATTCATGCCCTTATCGCCGGACTGGGCACCTGCCTGGGTGCAGCAGTAATAATGCTTTTTGGACAAATGAAGGAATGGATGCTGGCGCTATTACTGGGGCTTGCTTCGGGTGTAATGGCAGCTGTGGTCATGATGGATCTACTGCCTACATCACTGGCCTACGGCAGCCCGGGTATTTGCCTGCTGGGTTTTGCCGGCGGCTTTTTACTGGTAAACGGCCTTGACTTTTTACTTACTAAATTAATGCCCGGCCGCCATACCAGTCAGGTTTACTTGCGTATGGGTTATTTAATTGCTCTGGGCATCGCTATGCATGATCTGCCCGAAGGTATCGCCATAGCCGCGGGTTACTCGGCTTCGGCACAACTGGGGCCAATGCTGGCCCTGGCCATTGGACTGCACAATATACCGGAGGGCATGGCCACCGCGGCCCCTTTAAGGGCCAGCGGCATGGGCGGCGGCCGGGTAATTACCCTCAATGCCTTAATTAGCCTGGTCACCCCTCTGGGCACATTGCTGGGTTTATTTATACTGCAAGCTTCACCTGCTATTAATGCACTGCTTTTAGCCCTTGCCGCCGGTGCCATGATATTCATCGTAACTGAAAAGCTGGTACCTGCCTCAATGGGCAATCACGGCATTTTTGCCCTGTGCGGTATGGCTATTGGCTTTTGTTTTATGCTCCGGATAAACTCACTTTTTTAATAGCAAAAAGGCGCCCGAGGCCATTAAAGCGGTACCGGCCACCCGGTACCAGGTAAAGGGCACTCTTTCCAGGCCAAACATCCCCAAATGATCTACGAGGCAGGCCATCAGCACCTGACCCACAATAATAGCGGTGGTAGCCACCGCCACCCCTAGAACGGGAATGGAGCGCACCACTAAATATACAATAACCACACCCAGTATACCGCCAAGATACGTATACCAGGGCGCTTCAGCATAGCGGTGCCAGTCACCGTCACCCATGCGGAACACAAACAACAGCAAAAAAATTACCAATAAACCCACCAAATGCACTATGAAAGTGGTCTCCAATAGACCGATTATCTTACCTAAAGCAGCGTTAAGCGAGCCCTGCAGTGCCATGGCCACCCCTGATGCAGCGGCGATCAGCAATGCCAACAGCTTAGCACTCATGTACATCCCTGCCTTATTATTGGTTGCTTTAATGTAAAAAGCGGGCCCCGTAAAGCCCGCTTAATAGCGTACATATGGCGAATAGCCCAGGGAATTCAGGGTCCGGCGCAAGTATTCACCACTTATAACCGCCGGGTCGTAATCAACGGTCACCGCGCCTTCATTTAATTCAACTTGTACATGCTCCACCCCGTCCACCTGGATTAAATTATGTTCAATTTCTCGACCGCCATCCGCGTCGTGCAATCCACCCACCCAAACCGTTTCTCGGACAGTTCTGTCGTTATCGCCCAAACAATCACCCCCGGTTATCCTTTATGTCTATCATGTCCCAAATTTCCATTTCAATACTTCACCGGGCTTGGGTGGCCGTTCCTTTTTTTCCCCCGCGGCATCAATCCCGGCGCTGGCCGCGCCAGTGGTGGGGGTTTTATATTTTTCATCCAGATTTATCTCCCGCTGCACGGGCTGCGACTTAGTAGATCCATTTCCAGCGCCCTTCACCTGGTCAGGTGATGAACCGGACGGCTGGCCGGCCCCCATGCCCAGTAAGGGGCCCAGGAGGCCAAATAGCGCGGAAAGGTCAGGTGCAGCCCCCTTGCTTTGGCCGCCTCCCAGGCCGCCACTCAACAGGCTCAGTAATGCCGCCGGGTTAAAGGATCCCTGCCCACTGCCGCTCCCGCCCTTACCCATACCGGAAGCCATCAAAGCCATAAGCGGTCCCAGTAACGCTTCTATATTTCCAAGACCGGTACCTGTCCCGGTAGGTGCGGCGCAGCTTTCCTCCCGGCGGTTTAAAACATTAACCATGCCCATCAGGTTAAGCAAACTGAGCATTATTAAAATACTATCATCATCTACTTTGTGCTTTGACTGATAATCCAATATTTTTGCCAAAATCTCCTCAATTTTATGGTTTTCATCCACTTTCCAACACCCCTCTTACTGCTTTAAATTACCATAAAGCAACGTCTTTACCGAACATTTGCATAGTCTATTTCATAGTCTAACTATAAAATATTAAACGAAAGGAGAATTTCTTTGACCCGCTCAAATTTAAACCCTTGGGAAATGATTCCCTTATTCATTGTTTTGGCCTTGGGGGGGCAAAACCTGGAGCCATGGTTACGCCGGTTAATTGAAATGATTGATGGTACCCAAAACACCGTTCAAGAAATGCAAAGGGGTATAAATGCACTGCACAATGCCGTTTATCAATTAACAGTGTCCCCTGGCAATAATACACCCCGGGAACAACCCGGGGCCGAGTTTAATAATCATTCACCGGCGGATGATCTGCCGCTGGTGGATCAGCCCCATTTCCCAAACGATAAGGAGCCTGATTCAAAACCCGCACTGGATCAACCCAATGAGTCATCAATTTCACTGGATACCCATGACACACCACCATCGTACAACAGTGATATAACCACTACAACAGTAATAGAACCTACCCCGGCAGTGCTGCCTGCCGAAATATCAACCACAAACAAACAATAGCTTTTAACGACAAGCTGACCAAGGGCGGCCTACCGGCAGCCCTTTTTTATTTGGCTACACCATCAGCTTGCCCTCTGACCTTGGGACCGCCAAACATACCCAAAAAAGGCACCATTTCCTGAGGCGACGGAGACCGGCGGGCGCCGTTCCCCTTTGCACCACCGGTGACCCGCACCTCAAGCAAATTAATAATACCCATTAGATTGGTGAGGCCCATGAACAATAAAAATTGATCATTATCAAGATTGTGCTTACCCTTTATTTCCAACAATTCAGCCATTCTTTTTTCCAAATCAGCACCGGGCATGATATGATACCACCTCTATCAAATCAAACCCGGCACAGTAGGGATGGCCAGGCCGCCCGTTAATTTGGATAATTGCTCGCGCACCATTTTTTTGGATTCCCGCATACCCTCATTAAAAGCTTCGGTGGTCAACTGGGCCAACCGGGCCGGGTCCTGAACCGATTCAGGCTTAAAGTGCAGCTGCACCACCTCCTGGTTGCCATTCATCACTATCTGCACCGCTCCTTCACCGGCGCTTACTTTAACCGTCATTTTTTTCAATTGTTCCTGCAGTTCTTGCACTAGCGGCATGAAATTACCCATATTGTTCATCATTGATTTTTCCCCCTTCGTTTTCAAGCTCTTAACAAATATATGCCTGGAAAGTTAAAATAGTTAAATTAACTAATAACAATAAATTCCTGTAGAGCGGCCTGCTGTACCGTAAAAAGCCGTTGCAATATACTACCTGACAAATATGCACCCGCTTTTACAACCGCCTGATTAAGAAAAAAGAGATGGTCTTAAACCATCCCTTCGGCAGCTTATATGCCTTCTAATAAACTTGTTGATTAATAATTAGCCCTGGTAAAACTGTTCAAAATAACGGTTTTGCACCCGCATGCACTCAAGTTTGACATTGTCAATTACCACGGCACTGGTGTTTAGCGAATTCGGTTCAAAGCTAAACCTTACCAGCGCTTCCCGGGCCTCCTCAGGAGCAACGGCGTTGAGACATAAGTTAGTGAATGATTGATCAGCTATGTTTCCGGCATTCCAGGTTTTGGTTTCGCCGGTAACCATATTGCCGTAAAGATCATAGAAAAGCAGTTCCGCCGTTAAGTTAAAGGAAGCCGTCCCCCCTAAAACCTCTCTGAAACCGGGAATTTCCATTGCATCAAAGCACAGCCGGTATTCCCCGGTGGGTACAATATTGTTGTTGTTGGCACCTTGCCGGTTAATGGTCTGGAACAGTGAAGCCGGCTCATTGGGGATATTACCCATTAAAGCACCATTATTATAGCGCAATACGTTGCTGGCACCCCAGAAAACCGGGGCAGTATTGGTGCCCCAGGCCTCAAAGCTGCCGTCTTTAACCAGGTTAACGCCCCGGACGCACTTGCGGTCCAGCTGCGGGCATACCTGCACGAAAATTTGTCTTTCCTCAACCACTTTAACCTGGAAAATCATCACCCCGGTCTGGTGCAGCCGGGACCCCCGCCTTAAGTCCCAGCGCATATCGATTTTTTTATGGTGCAGCTGGACGAATACATCATCCTCATCCACCACGGGCTGGGGCACATCCAGGGTCACATCGTCGGCAAAAGGAATATCTTCGCCCACGTGCTTGACGTGATCATCTTTATCCACATAAAAAATTTGCTTGTGCAGTGTGCCGCTGACCAGCACCTTTTTCACCACGGGCTGGCGGTGCTTCACCCAATGCCAGCCAAAGCGCTCCCAGCCCTCTTCTTCAATGACACTGACCCACCGATCACCGTTTTCGTGAACGAATACCGGCCGGGCTTCAAAATCAAGCAGCCGGGCATCAATATGGTCAATTTTCTGGGCCAGCTCGGGCAGAGCGGCTACGTTGTCGACAATCACCTGCACTTCTTCTTCCGCCAGAACCACCGGAACTTTTATTTTTACACATAAAACGTTATCGGGCTCACTATAAAAATATTGTATGGCCATATCACAACCTCCTTCGATAATTTTTTTTATTAACCCTTGGCCCCGCAGGGTATTTTAATGACCTGACCAACTTGTAAATTATTGGGGTTTATCCCCGGGTTTTCAGCCAGTATCCTATTCACGGTGGTACTGTAGCGCTGGGCCAACTGGAAAAGCCTATCACCGGACTTGATGGTGTAATCGATTACCTGACCAACGGGACACTCTTCGTCTTTCACAACATCAGCACACACAGACCGGCGCATCGTTTCGGTAACCCGTACCCTGACTTTGATAACCGCCTCAATATTGACATCACACCCCATGGTCGCCTCGGCATTGATATATTCCACCACAGGCTTGACAACTACATCCATACCTTCGACAGCACCTTTAATTTCCACAAAAGTGCGGAAATTAAGCCGCTGGTGCATAGCATGCACAGCTTGATCGGGCTTGGCGGAGACGTAAACAATCTTTACATCTACATAACCCTTAGTTATTACCTTATTTTTAATAATTTTCTTTTCAGTTACTTTAATTTCGTCTATGGATACATTTAGCACCTTTTCGGGACAAGGTTTAGGATCGGGAGTTTCAAAAGTTTCCCGTACCACCACCTGCGAAGAATCTTCGCCAATAATATGCTCAACATTAAGCTCTACGGTTTCCACTGTGTTGCCTGTGCATTCGGTAACTACCCGGACCTCCCTGGGTTCTGTAACCCGGGCATCCAGCCTTATCACACAACTCGCGCTGAAAAATGGGTCACCTTTAATCTCTACATCACAATCTTCCACCACAGCGTCCACAACCACATCCATTTCCGGGTCGGCCCCGGGCACCTCAACAAAATCAGTAAACTTGATGGTTTTGTGCATATTATGCACGGACTGTTCCGGCACTGCGCCTACGTACATAATCTGCAAGGTTAATTCGCCGTCGATGATCACCTTGTCTGCCACAATGCGAGCATCTGTAACCATAGCAGTGGCATCAACATCCAGCACCTTTTTAGGCTCGGGTTTTTCGTCGGGTTCATCAAACTCTTCACTGACAATCACCTGAGCAGATTCCCGGCCCACTACATCATCAATGTGAATAACGTCGTAGCTGGCATGCATATTATCCGGTACTTCGGTAAGCACCTCGACCTCCCGGGTTTCGGTCACCTTGGCCGATACATCCAGTACCGCTATTACATCAAACTGCCGAACATCCTTGCTGCTGGGATTAAGTTTAACATCTTCAACAAAGACATCCACTCTTACGTCCATGTCGGGCAGTGCACCCGGCAAATCAACGTAGGCGGTAAAAGGGACCTGCGCGTGCATATGGTGTACAGATTGATCCTTTTCAAAGGCCACGTATACAATTTGCAAAGTAAGTGTTCCTTCGACCACTACTTTATCAGGTAAAAGTCTGGTCTTTTTAACGCTGGCCGTCTTATCAATGGAGATAATCTGATCCACGTCCGGTTTGGGGTCTGGTATCATAAATGTCCCGCGCACCACGGTTTGCTTGGAATTTTCGCTGACCACTTGGCTTACGGTAATAGTCTCCTTAACCGCTGTCTGGGCAGCAACCATACAATCTCCTCCTTTCATGCGAGTTCTATAATAATATATGAGGGACTGTCTAAAATGTGCAGACAATATTATCAAACTATGCAAAAAGGGAAAAAAAGAAGGACTCATTTAGTCCTTCCTTTTTTCTTTCGCTACGCTTTGGAGACAGTGCAGCAGTCCCCAAGGCTTTGCTAACTATTCAATTGCACTGTATTACTAATCACGGCTGAATAAACATTTGCACGAACATTTTGCCGTAAGGTCCACCATTTACAATACCTATGCCCACCTCGGTGAAATTGGTGTTTAAGATATTTTTTCTGTGCCCCGAGGAATTCATCAGATTTTCGTGGGCCATTGCCACTGTAGGGGCACCGGCCAGGTTTTCACCGGCGTAACTGTACCGGATGCCGAACTGCTTCATCATATCAAAGGGTGACCCATAGGTCGGTGAGGTATGGCTGAAGTAATTTTTGTTAATCATATCCTGGGCCTTCAACCGGGCCAGCTTGACCAGTTCATTATTGACCTTGAGCGGAGCCGTCCCGTTTTTGGCTCTCTCTTGATTAATTAGTTGGAACATTTTCTGTTCATCAGACGTCAAACTATTAACATCGGAACCGTTACCGGGCTGTGGTGCCGGATTGGGCTCCGGGTTGGGAGCGGGCTCAGGCTGTGGCGCAGGCTCCGGTTGCGGCGCAGGCGCGGGTTCAGGCTTTGGAGCCGGGCTGGTGTTGCGCTGTCCCCCGGTGAATATCTGTACAAAATATTTTTGGTAGCCCTTACTTTGCACAGCAATACCCACGCGGTCATAATTAGCGTTTAATATATTGGCCCGGTGGCCGCTGGAATTCATCAAGCCATTGTGAGCCTGCTGCACCGATGGGGCCATAGCCAGGTTCTCACCGGCGTAAGTATATTTGATACCGGCATGCTGCAGCATATCAAAGGGTGAGCCGTAGGTCGGTGAAGTATGGCTGAAATAGTTTTTTTCCACCATATCCGCGGCCTTCAAACGGGCCTGCTGCTGCAGTGCGGCATCAAACTGCAACGGGCTTAAGCCTTGCCGGGTTCTTTCCTGGTTAACCAGGTTGAACATCTGCTGTTCATCAGCCGACATACCGGAAACAGGCTGGGGTTCAGGCTCAGGTGCCGGTTTAGTATCCTGACCGGGCTTTACACCAGTTTGTTCGTCAGCTCCGCTACCTTCTTCGTCGTTACCCGTTTTGGTTTCTTCATCCGGGTTCTGCTGGATTTGCTCCTCTTCATCAATAAAGATTTCCACCACGTAGCAGTAACTGCCTGCCGGCACCACCGCCACGCCAATCCGGTCAAAGTCGGAATTTAAAACGCGATTTTTTAAGGTACTGTACCGCATAAATAAGGCATGGGCTGCCTCGGCGCTGGTGGCCCGGACCAGGTTTTCACCAACCGACCGGTACTCTACCTTGGCCTCGTTTAACATATCTTCAACTGTACCGTAAATGGGGGAGCTGGATCCCAGGTACTTTTTCTCCGCCATATCCTTTGCCTTCAATCGAGCCAGTACGGTCAGCATATTGTCCGCTGCCAGCGGTTCCAGGCCGGCTTTGCTCCGCTCATTATTAATCAGCTTAAACAATTGGTTAGCTTCAGCCGATAATTCGGACCCTTCGATGCCTCCCACGACCAAAGGCATACTAAGGGTGACATCGCCCAAGCCGGCAGACTGTTTAACGGTTTGCCCTGTCACCGCATGGTCATCCGTGACCACCATTTCACCATTAGGCAAATCTTGTGTCACTATTAAGTCGTTACCGGCTTTTTCCACTGGATTGTCGGCTGCCCAAACGGGCCCGGCCAGCAATGAAAACGCCAATAATACCGCCATCAAGGGAATCATAGCTAGCCATTTGTTCCATGTTTGCAACTTATTTACTCTCCCCTTTCCTGTTATGCCTTTTTTTGCAAAGCACATCCACAACTGCTCCAAGTGTGCCTGTCCAATGTATGGATGGCTGACATTAATGATACCAATATGAGACAAGCATAGCAATTTGGGTAAATTAAGGCGATCCCCTATAAATTAGGTTAAATTAATAGTTTATGGTTTGAGGGTTTTATTGGCTTAAAATAGCTGTTAAATGGTACTTAATGGTGCCGGGTGTTGAAAGGTTGAAAGATTTATAATCTTTCAACCTTTCAACACCCGGCACCAAAGAATTACATTCTACCCCGGTGAATAGAGCACTGCGCCCACACCTTCCGTCAAGGCCAGGCACATCACCTGGCCATCCGGAGCGTCAAAGAAGCAGGTTAAAATAAAAAGTTTGTTTTTTAAGCCTTTTTTAAAACGCTGCAGCATTAACTCATCCAAATTGCATAGTGTCTCCAAAGCCATGCCGGAACCCCTCAATATTAACGTATAAAGCCCATCCGTTTGCTTTAAAAAACTGATACTGCAGTGCGGGTTACCTTTTTTCCCCCGGGCTAGTTTATCAATTAACCGTAAGTAGCTCTCCGCTACTTTGAGGGCGTCTTCCTTGCTGGGTAAGCGGGGGCCAATAGCCGGAATATCATTAAAAAATGTGAGGGCTACATCGCTGGTCTGGTAAACTTTCACGTATCAAACCTCCTCCGGCAGCGTAGACTTTTAGCCCCCGTCCGGCAACTAAAATTCTATTTCCAACAGATTAAGTACATTTTGAATGCGGTTAAAGATGCAATGCGTATCAGAACCTGCAAATAAAAGACCCACAGCTTTGTTTTCTTTACCTATGATCAGCGAGCCACTATCACCCGGTTGACACATAACATCCGCCACCACCTGGTCACTGAACCAGCCTGATTCATCATCAGAAAGGCTCACCTTTAAAGTCACTCCCATAGCGGTAACCAAGCCAGAGGTAACCCCTGTGGTCCGACCGCTCTTTTGCACCCACATTCCTTCCCGGGCTTCCTCCACCCCGGTCACCGCGCCCAACTCTACCAGTTCTTCGCCAATCAAACCGGTTTTTATTGGCCGGGCTACGGCACAGTCCACTATATTTGTGGAACGACTGTATTTATAAAAGCGCATTTCATATGCCGGACGTATTAGCCTAATAAACCGGTTACCAATGCCGGCCACACCCACCGCCACCGGGCATTCGGAGGGCTGGGCAGTTCTAATCAATGGAATAAACCTAATTAATTCGGCTATTTTGTCACTTGCCTTTCCACCGTCATAGGGTCCCGGTTGCAAAATAGCATCGCCCACACTGGCCCGGCCATCGCTGCCGTTTGTCCCGTTGGCCAGTATATGGTTGTTAGATAAAATCAACTTTTCTCCGGTATTTTTATCTCTAACCACGGCACCAAAAGTACCGGCACTGATTTTATAATGACCAACACTACTGCCGGGAAGGGCAGGACGCATTTTCATAACCCTATCCAATAACCTCACCCGGCCGATTTCAATAACATCGGTTTCCAAACCGTCTATCTTTGGTGGTAATTTTTGGCTGCGCTGCAAATTAGCTGCAGGTACTTTTTTTTCCACAAAAATAATAATCGCCGGTTTATTAGTTTGGGTAAGGCCCACCTGCTTATATCCCACTCCTACACCAACAACATTGGGCATTTTTAAAATGCGCCTCTGTACTTTATCAAGGACGCGATAATGCCTTTCCATAGCCACACCTCCTTTTCTGATGCCATTTTATGCATGCCGGTGAAAAAGGGTTACCGATTAATAGGGGGAGCGGGGCACCCCCATACGATATTTGCCCCTGGTTTCCATGCCCCCAATGCCATCAAAACCGGTAATTGTACCGGCAATGATATCTTGCAAGCTTATGGGATCATAAATGGATGTATAAGCAATTTTTTCTATGACAAACACTGGGTCAAAGGCATGTATCAACACACGTTGGGGAGAACTGGCAAAATTAGCTCCAGCCTCAAGCAATGACTCATAATGGGATTGACAAGCCCCGGCAAAGATGACTAAATCATCACGACTTTTTTCATAGCGACGGGCTTCTCGCACAGCCGCTACAAAATGGCCGGAGTTATAGTAATTATTGATATTTGAAAAATCCTTAGTACCTTTTGTAAATCCATCATGTCCGGTAAGCACCAATAAATCAGGCCGGTGCTCCGACAACAAATCATATACTTTTTGCGCCTGCTGGTTTTCTGGAATGTTAAGACCTTCAGCTGGAATTTGTAATTGCCGGTAAGTGGTCATACACAAATCAAGATACTCACCATCACCGTCGATGTGCAATACTCGCCCCGGCACATCAAAGCTATCCAATTCCCCTGGATTAGTGCTAGGCACCGAACGCATCAATGTCCTTTCACGATCCTGCTGCCGACGCGTAAAAACTCTGCGCATGGCCTCGTGGTTTTTGCTCATGGTCATCCTCCAGTAATCCGCCAATTTACCTGGTTCAATTTTTACCAAATCTGCAAGGGGCGCATTGGCACAAAGCCTCATGTCCAGGCCATTTAAGCGAGCCATTTGGTTGCCGCCACCTTCTGCGGCAATTTCAATTACCTTGAAATAAATATCCATACCGTATGACTTTCGCCCTACTACATCACCAACTTTTATATCCAATCAGCAACCCCCCATTGTTTTTTCTACATCTTATGAATTAGCAGGGTAAAGGTGTGAAATAATATAAAAATAAAAGTATGCCACCCTATGGTCAAGAAACTTTTACCATAGGGTGGCATACTTTAAATTAACATTGGTGCATGAACATGAATAATTCCATGTAAACGCCCGGGACAGTATATTTAGCGGCATGAAAAGGAGGGGCTACCCGTGTTTATTGCAGTAATACCCGCTAAAAACGAAGCAAAAAGCCTGGCAAAAGTAATTGCCAATTTACCTGTTAACCAACTGGAATGTATTATCCCTGTGCTAAATGGTTGTACCGACAATTCACTGGACGTTTTGGAAAGCATAAACTGCCCTCTTCTGGCACCATTGTGGTATGCAGAACCTCTGGGTATAGATGTTCCCCGTGCGGTAGGGGCAGTGGAAGCTGTCCGGCTGGATGCTGACGGGATATTATTTATTGATGGCGACATGTTCGGGGCAAATGAAGAACTGTTAGCCAAGTTGGTGTTGGCTGTCCGAAACCAGGGACTGGACCTGGCTTTGACCAATTGTTACCCAACTTATGCACAGTACAGTATTACGCCCCCCCGCGGCCCGCTTACTCAAAGTACGGGAAGAACTCAACCGCCACTTAAATCTTTTCCATATCATCGGCACCGCTACGCCCTCCCACGGACCACATGCCGTTTCCCGCAGGCTGCTGCGGTTGGCAGACCCGGCGGATTTTGCCGTACCTCCCCTGCTGCTGGCCAAAGCCGCCCGGGCCGGCCTGCGCGTCGGTGTGGCCGCTGAGACAAGCCACATGTACCTTGGTTCACCCCTGAGGGGTTCCCATCATACCGATAAAATTACAGAGACCATTATCGGTGATTGCCTGTCCGCTATGTACGCCAAAGACGGCCAAATCGGTAATCGTATACTGGGCGGGCTGGAATATATCGGCTACCACCAGGAACGCCGGTGGGACTTGATCGAGAGCAACCCTTAATATTTCTATTTTTACTTGGTATGCTTGTCGGCGACAGAGGAGGCACCGTAGGCATCGGGTTTGATTTTAGCCTGAAAGCCACTGCCAACGACCATCCCCACTACTTCTTTAATCAAATCGCGGGTTTCACCCTGGTTACCCACATCAATATGCACTTCTACCGGCATTTCAGCATAACCGCTTTCGGAAAAATATTCCGTTATTTTTCCGCCCAATTCTAAGCTGAGGGCTGTTTCGTAAAATATTTTTTGACGCAGGCTTTTTATCTTGCGCTGCGTTTTCTTTCGGTAATAGTATCTGGCCCCCTTACCCAGGCGGTGTACCACAACGGCGGTTACAAAACAGGTTTCGTCCCTGACCATGGAATCAGTACCGATAATAATTTTGTATGATGAACTGGGCAGACCTCTAATATAGTTAATAATGTCATCCATCATTTCAATAAATGACAATTTCCCCTTGGAAGGACTGGTAAAAAACAATTAGTCCATCTCCTTTAATATTGCCTGCATTGAAAATAGATATCAGCCAAACGAGCAAACTCATACAAATTCAATGTCTCACCACGGCGCATCGGGTCAATTTCAGCCTGTCGCAAAACATTAAGCCACTTATCTCTTGGAAAGTCTCTATCTAAACTGGTTAATGCATTAAGCAATGTTTTGCGCCTCTGTTGAAAAGCCGCCCTGACCAGGGCAAAATAAATTTTCTCACTTTTAACACAAACCGCCGGGCTTTCCCTTACTGTCATACTTACCACTGCCGAATCCACTTCCGGGCGCGGCAGAAACACGGTCCGGGGCACCTTGAAAGCCATTTCCACCTTTGCGTAATAGTTGGCGGCCACGGTAAGCGCCCCGTAATCCTTGGTATTTGGTAGGGCGGTAAGCCGCCTGGCTACCTCCTCCTGCACCATAACAACAATTTTTCGGGCGTAAGAACACTCTTCCAATAAGTGCATAATTAAGGGGGTGGTTATATAATACGGCAAGTTAGCAACCACCTTGTATCCACATGCAGGGTCTCCGATTGCGTCTTGCACCAACCGGTCAAAATCAGTTTTTAATGCGTCGGCTTCCACCAGCGTAACATTATCCAGCTCACCCAACGTTTCCGCCAACAATGGGAACACGGTGCGGTCAATTTCCACAGCTAAAACCTGACGGGCTTTTTGTGCCAATCTACAGGTAAGCGCGCCAATCCCCGGACCAATTTCCACCACTATATCATGATTATTCAATGCGGCAGCATTCAATATCTTATTTATTATATTTCCATCAATAAGGAAATTCTGTCCTAATTTTTTTTTGATTCTAAATTGGTGACGCTGCAATAAATCCCTTACCGTACTGGGTGATACGGGATCCATTATATATACCTCCGTACTACGCAAATTTTTATTAATCATATTACATATATCATACCAAGTTTAAACAAAAAATAAAAACGAGAGGCATTGCCTCTCATTATTTACTCAAGTAAATATACTTTCACCGAACGTCTTCCCCAGCTCGTAGCCTGACTATGGCTTTCCATAAAAACATCGATACGATTTCCTTTGATTGCCGAGCCCTTATCCATCGCTCTGCCGTAACCATATCCTTCCACATACAACCGGCTACCCATGGGAATTACCGATGGATCAACTGCCACAACCCCCACATGGGGACTAATCCCGCTAGCTGTATTATTTCCCGTATAAGTATAAGCTGTAGCCACCATGTCATAAGCTCGGGAGAACCTGATGTCATTGCCCCCCCTGGTAACGGTCTGCATGGTGCCCACCCTGACTACCTGATCCACAGGTTCTTGCAACATAGTACTGGCTAATAGTCGCTTTTCCATCTCTTTATCGTTTTTATAAACTATTTCCCAAATCCTTTTTTCCAAACCTTCACTACCGCTTTTGATTACCCGGACAATCCCCCTGAATAACGTAGCGTCATTTTCTCGCTTTATCTCGTAAGGAATTGGCACTTCCTCTTCAATTACCCGGGTGGTAATTCGATCCACTTGGATACAAACTTCTTTATCAAAACGAGTGCCAAGGGCCGGAGTAACTATATCCCGCTCCCCGAGCACCACACCTTCTTCATTGAGCACCTCACCAACCGTCTCGGCCGAGCTGAGCACCTGGTACTGCTCATTGCCCACCTGCAACTTAACCGATACAGCCCTGCGCACGTTTACCGTCATGCCGTCATCCAGGGCAGTAGCCGGGTCTGGAGACACTCTATCTTTGGCGGCCAAAACAATGCCGTTTTCCTGCAAAAGCCCTTGTACATCATTATGAAATGTATGCACCCGTCGTTGTTTACCATCCACCAGCAAATTAACTTCCTTCTTAGCACCCTGGTAAGCTGAAATGATGGCCACCACCAACAGAATTATAGCCAGCAAAGCCGCCGCAACCCTGCCATTAAAGAAGTTGTCGGTTGTAGTACACTCCGCCGCACTTTTGTCCAAACTAATAACTATCCCTCCCTCGGAAAATACAAAACACTCTTTACCGGCATGGCCCCAAGATAAACACCTGTTCTGTAAAAATCCCAAGTTTTTAATATACTATGCTATTACAGTTTAATTAGTTAAAATGTTGGAAGGCTATCTTCGGTAACACTTGGCTTATATATATTCGCCACATAATGCCTTTTTCCTGCCGTGCTGGTAAATTGCAAAACACGCCACCAGTATTGCTTTATTTCTACGCTACCTGTCCCGGTATTTATTACTTTACCATTTTTTACAATACTTGAAAAGCCTCCCAGTTAAATTATTACAAAAAAAACAGCCGCCATATAGCAGCTGTTAAAACATGCCTATATTAAATAACCCGCCGCATTAAAACTCAATACCTTTTTGGGCCGGAATACCAGCAACAAAGGGATGTTTTACTTCCCGCATCTCGGTTACCAGATCAGCCATTTCAGCCACTTCGTCGGACACATTGCGCCCGGTAAGCACCAGATGCAGGTGGGGAGGCTTACTGCGGATAATATCCAGAACATCCCTTTTATCCACCAACCCATAATGCACAGCGTAATTTATTTCATCCAGGACAACCATATCGGCCGCCCCCTCCAGTATAACTTGTTGGGCTTCTTTCAACGCTTTTTGGGCAGCAGTGCGGTGCAACTCCAAACCCTCGTCATTAGAGCCTTTGATGAAACCTTCCCCCATCTGCTGCATAACAAACCTTGGACCTAATTTTTCCGCTGCCTTAAGTTCACCGTATTTCCAACCGCCCTTGATAAACTGCAGAATCAAAACCTTCATGCCCTGCCCCCAGGCCCGCAGCGCCATACCCAGCGCCGCGGTGGTTTTGCCCTTGCCGTTTCCTGTAAAAACCAGTGTTAACCCCCTGGTAACATCTAATGCTTTTTCCAATAAATCAGCCCCCTTATCTGGTATATGCTTGATTAGTATAAATCCATATACATAAATTCTATAAGCACGTTCGGTGCTTTTAGAAACTAAGCTAACCTTACTCCACATTGAACAGCTTTTTGGCGTTATCAGTGGTGATCCAAGCCAGCTCATCCAGCGGCATGTCCCGTAACATAGCAATGTGCTCAGCCACATATCTGACATAAGCAGGCTCATTGCGCCGCCCTCTAAATGGCTCCGGGGCTAAAAATGGGCAGTCAGTTTCTATAAGCAGGCGATCTGCCGGCACCCGCATGGCAATTTCCTTTAGCTTGGGGGCTTTTTTAAAGGTCACCGGCCCGGCCAGGGAAATATAAAAACCCATCCCCAAAGCCTGTTGAGCTATTTCCCAACTGCCGCTAAAGCAATGCATTACTCCCCCGGCCGGGCTGATACCATCTCGGCGCAAAATATCCAGTAAATCTCCGAAAGCATCACGCACATGAATGATCACCGGCATACCCAGCTCCCGCACCAGGGCCAGCTGCTCCCGAAAAACCCGTTGCTGCACCGGACGCGGTGAAAGATCCCTGTAGTAATCAAGACCTATTTCACCCAGCGCAGCCACCCGGGGGTGGCGGGCCAGGTCAGTCAACCGGGTCAGATAATCCGGTGCAACATCCTCGGCATCATGCGGGTGCACCCCCACCGCGGCTGTAACTCCAGAGCGGTTCTCAGCCATAGACAATGCCTTTTCCGATGAAAGTACATCATAACCCACGCACAGCACACGGGTGACTTTGGCCTGGGCCATACGATCAAACACCTGTTCAAGATCAGCGGTAAATTGTTCATCGTAAAGGTGGGCGTGGGTGTCAAACAGTTCACCAACCAACCCCCGCCCAGCCTCTGTCCGTTGATTTTGACCTGTCTGCAAATCCATTATGCTTCCCCCAAAGTAGCCGGATCAATACGCGGGAACAGCGGTTCTCCGCGCTTGAGCACCGTTCCGTCCGGCAGCTTACCCCACTGCAGAGACTCCCAGGTGTGCAGGTGTGGCTGTCCCTCAATGCCCAATAGGGGCCAGGCACGCCCGGGCAGGCCCGGCATATAAGGGGTTGCCATAACTGTAGCAAAACGCAATGCTTCGGCCACATTGTACAGCACAGTGTTTAAGCGGTCCTGCTTGGCCGGATCCTTGGCCAGCGCCCAGGGTGCTGTTTCTTCCAAGTACTTGTTGGCCCGGCCTACCAAGCGCAGTATAGCTGCCAAAGCATTGGAAATTTCCCGTCGCTCCATAAAATCTATCACTTCGGACGGGGTAGTTCGGGCCAATTCCAGCAATTCGTTATCCGGCCCCTCGGGCGCATCCGGTGTTTCAAGGCGTCCTTTAAAATATTTATTGGCCATGGCACAGGTACGGTTGAACAAATTGCCAAAATCATTGGCCAGGTCGACATTGATACGGTGCACCAGCGCCTCCTCCGAATAAATAACGTCCGCGCCCAGGGGCATTTCCCGCAGCAGGTAATAACGTATGGCATCCACCCCATACTTGTCGATAAGCACCAGAGGGTCCACCACATTGCCTTTGGACTTGCTCATCTTACCACTGTCCAGCAGCACCCAACCATGCCCCACTACTTGCTTGGGCAAAGGTAATTCCAAAGCCATGAGTATAATGGGCCAGATAATGGTGTGAAAACGAACGATATCTTTTCCCACCAGATGGATATCAGCCGGCCAGAATTTTTGGTACAGAGCATCGTTTTCCTCACCATACCCCAGCGCGGAAATATAGTTGGTCAGGGCATCAACCCAAACGTAAATAACATGTTTATCATCAAAAGGCACGGTAATACCCCAGTCAAAGGTAGTACGGGATACGCAAAGGTCTTCAAGGCCGCTTTTAATAAAGCTGACCATTTCATTGCGCCGTGAAGCAGGCTGGATAAAGTCGGGGTTATCCTCAATATATTTGAGCATGCGATCAGCATACTTGGACATTTTAAAGAAATAGCTTTCTTCCTCCAGCGGCTCGACAGAGCGACCGCAGTCGGGACAGTTGCCGTTTTCCAGACGCGCCTCTGTCCACAGTGTTTCGCAGGGTGTACAGTACCAACCCTTGTAGCTGGCCTTATAAATATCACCCTGATTGTATAATTTTTGAAAAACCTTTTGCACCACTTTTTTGTGCCTACCCTCAGTGGTGCGGATAAAATCATCGTAATCGATGTTCAAACTACTCCATAGCTGCTTAAAACCCGCTACAATTTTATCCACGTATTCAATCGGCGTCTCACCCCGCTCCCGGGCCGAGCGTTCAATTTTCTGACCATGCTCGTCAGAACCCGTTAAAAACCGGACATCATATCCGGTTAACTTTTTAAATCTAGCCATAGCATCGGCCGCCACGGTGGTATAAGCGTGTCCTATATGCAAGTTGTCGCTGGGATAGTAAATTGGTGTGGTTATGTAAAAAGTTTTCTTTGGTTCCATACTTTTTCCTCCTGACACTGTTATAATTTGCAATTAAAATCATGTACCGTTATTTACTTAATGGCGTCTCGTATACTACCATAAAATAAATAACGCCCCCGGTTTACCCAGGGGCGAAAATGTTATCCCGCGTTACCACCCTATTTTACCTTCTCTTGTCAGAAAAGGCCTCATTAAGGTACGGGGAACTTGTTTCCCGATACCCCAAGCTTGATAACGGCGCTTAACCCGGTACGGCCTACTGAAATTCAGCCGACAGCTCCGGAGCCATGTTCAATACGGTTTCCCCGGTGGGCTCACACCTTCCCCACTCGCTGGGCGGTTCTCCCGTATTTACTCCTCTCCATCATGACCTGTATCGACATAATGATTTTAAAGTAATGATGTCTATCTTGTCAAGTTTTCCCTAAAACAAGATTTTTTATACAAAAAAAGCCAAGTTTTTATAAAAAAAATGTTGACTTTTACTGCCATCATTGGTACCATTTACTTGTGTATTAAAATCATTTTATGTCGAATTCATGCATTGCAATTGAGGGGAGGGAAAGATTTGAAATCAACAGGTATTGTCAGAAAAGTGGACGAGCTGGGCCGCGTGGTAATTCCCATCGAATTACGTCGCACACTTGGCATTGATGAAAAAGATGCCCTGGAAATCTACGTTGATGCCGAAAAAATAATTTTAAAGAAATACGAGCCTGCTTGTGTGTTCTGCGGCAACGCTGCCGATGTGCAACACTATAAGGGCAAACTTGTCTGCAGAAATTGCGCCCTGGCCATGTTTGAAAATGTAAAAGAAGAAGTTAAAGCCATGTAAAAAAATTGGATACATAAGCACAGTACATGGCTTTATGTGGTCTTATTTATTTTATTGTATAGTTCCCGCCGGGGGATATTCCTCAGGCGGGCTACTATTTTTATAGCCTTGCTGGGCGGCACACCTTCTTCCTGCAGCAAACGCACATATGCCTCCGGCGATAAAGCTAAACTGCCATCCATAACCGGTTCTTGCTCCCCTCCGGCGGGACATCCTTCAATAACCAGTACCAATTCCCCCCGAAGCGACTGGCTGTCAAACTTCTCTTGCATTTGTTTTAGAGTGCCGCGTTGTACATCTTCATACAGCTTGGTCAATTCCCGGGCCACGCATACCCGCCGGTCACCTAAAGTATCCGCCAGCTCACCCAATGTTTTCGGTAACCGGTGGGGAGACTCATACAATACGATGGTTCTGAATTCCCGGGCCAGTTCAGTCATACGACGGCGCCGCTCCTTGTTTTTGGCAGGTAAAAAACCTTCGAACACGAACCTGGCCAGCGGCAGGCCGGATACAGTCAGCGCGGCCAGCAAAGCACTGGATCCCGGTATCGGCGTCACCCGGATACCTCTTTCTAAAGCCTCCTTCACCAACTCTTCCCCCGGGTCGGATACACCCGGCGTACCGGCGTCACTTACCAATGCCACATTTTGACCTCTAGCTAGTTGCTCTACAATATATTTGCCTTTCGATTGCCGGTTATGCTCATGATAGCTGGTCAGAGCAGTATGAATACCGTAGTGACTGAACAGCTTGCGGGTATGGCGGGTGTCTTCAGCCGCCACCAGATCCACCTCTCTCAACACCTTAAGTGCCCTCAAGGTAATATCCTCTAAATTGCCGATAGGTGTGGCGCAAAGGTATAAAACGCCTTTACCTTCATCTGACTGCATCAACTGTCACCCCTGTTCACGGTGCAGAAAGGCGGCGCAAAATAGGCACTCGCTATCCCGTATCTGACCAAAATAAATATTACATACATGAAAACCCTGGTTGTAAAGATTAGCCAGGTTCTGTCGTCCCGTAACCTTATTGGGCGTATCAATATAGCCGGTCCCATCATTATTCTGAACATCATACATCATGATCAATTGCTGCCGGAGCTTAGCATTTTCTGCTTCGAGCACTTCGACAACATTTTTCAAGTTTTTGATTTCGGATAACAGGTCCTGAGCCCTGGCCTCCAGCGCCTTCATTTTTAACGTTAGGGGCTTCACCATGATCACCTTCCACGGATTCCACTTCAATTGCACTGCAGGGATACTCTTTGATCAGCTTACTCTCCCGCAGCTCCACATTAACTGTTCGCTTTAAAATATTAATGCCGCTCACCCTGCCATCACCATCCGGAGTGGTTACCCTTTTACCGAGTTCCGGGAAACCTTCCTTGGCCTGCTCATAAACTTCGTTTTCAAATTTCAGGCAGCACATTAAGCGGCCGCATATACCCGAAATCTTTGTGGGATTAAGTGATAGGTTTTGCTCCTTGGCCATCCGAATGGATACCGAAGCAAAGTCAGCCAGCCAGGTGGCACAACATAATTCCCTGCCACAGCAGCCCAGTCCACCCATCATTTTAGCCTCATCCCGCACACCAATTTGGCGTAGTTCAATGCGGGTCCGGAAAACCGCAGCCAGATCCTTGACCAGTTCCCGGAAATCTATACGACCATCGGCAGTAAAATAAAAAATAATTTTATTACCGTCAAAAGTTTGTTCCACATCCACCAGTTTCATGGGCAGCCCGTGGACTTCAATCTTTTCCTGGCAGATCTCCATTGCCCTGGTTTCTTTCTCCCGGTTGGCCTGCAGCTGATCCAAATCATCATCATTAGCCCGGCGCAGTACCATCTTCAAGGCACCTACCAGTTCCTCCTCGGACACTTCCCGGGGCCCGGTCACCACGGTTCCATATTCAACCCCCCTGGATGTTTCCACAATAACCCCATCGTTTATTGATAAATGCAGCTCTCCGGGATCAAAGTAATATATTTTACCAGCCGCTTTAAAACGTATCCCTACTACAGTATACGGCAATATCCACTACCCCCGATCATTGTCCCCCAGGCCGGCAATTTTAAATAGCAAAGAATCCAGCACCAGGCGCTGATTAACATTGCTTGCCAAACGACCCGATGCTTTTTCCGCCGTTACCAGTATATCCATTACTTCCGGTTTTGCATAAGCACCGGCCAATTCGACAATATATGAATGCCGGTCCACATTGATTACAAGCTCTGTGGAACCGGTTATTTGCCAAATTAACACATCCCTAAAAAAAAGAATCACATAATTGATAAACCCCGCCAGGTTTTCCCGCTCAGCCAATTCCTCCACTGGAGCAAATACACTGCCCGGCCTTTCCCGGACTACCCGCATCAATAGCTCCAGCATGGCACCACGCTTATCCGACCCGTTAAGCATCGCCAGAGCCCGGCCCGGACATCCCCCGCACAACGTTGCCGCCACCCGGGCGCTATCGTCATCATACCCCGCATCTGTGCCTGTATTAGCCAATACCTGCAGCACTTCCTCCCCGGACAGAAAGCCAAAGCGATATTGCTGGCAGCGGGACATAACTGTGGGCAACATCCCGGACAAGTCATCGGTAATCAGTATAAATACCACCCCTGATGGGGGTTCCTCCAATATTTTTAAAAAACAATTAGCCGCCGCTAAACTCATCTTCTCGGCCTGCTCTACCAAAAAAACCTGCCTGCCCGTACCAAAGGCGGTAAAGGCAGCCCCGTCCTGCATAGCTCGCAACTGATGAATTTTTATGGAAGCACCTTCCGGACGGATAATGTGCAAATCGGGATGCACACCTCGCTCCGAGATGGTACAGTCATCACATTCCCCGCAGGCATCCCCCTTGCCCCGCTGGCACAATAACGCCCGGGCAAAGGCAAGACCGGCGGTTTTTTTACCAACTCCCGGCGGCCCGCCAAAAAGATAAGCATGGTTGACCCGTCCGGTCAGGGCATTTTTTAGACGCTTTTTAACTTGTTCGTGGCCTACCACGTCCCTTAACACCGGCATCAACTCTACCCCCAAACAAACAGCCATTAAAATTTATTAGTGTATAACTTATAATTCACCTAATGCCTCAATAATTTTCCGGTGAACCTCTTCCACCGTCCCATCCCCCCGTATCACCTGAAAAATATCAGGCCGCCTGGCGGCCTGGTCCAGGTAGCCCTCCCGCACCCGCCGGAAAAAAACGTGCTTTTCACCTTCCAGGCGATCCGGAGAACGCTGTCCCATCACCCGGCGCATGCCTTCCGGCACGGCTATATCCAACAACACCACCGCATCCGGCAGTAAACCGCCGGTGGCCAGCTCATTTAGCTGCAGCAGCAGCGCCATGTCCATACCCCGCCCCCACCCCTGGTAGGCCAGGGTGGAATATACAAACCTGTCACAGAGCACCGTAATTCCCCTGTCTAAAGCAGGCCTTATTATTTCATAAACATGTTGGGCCCGGTCCGCCGCGTAAAGAATCGCCTCGGTACGGTGGTTTATATCATGGCAGGCAGGGTCTAAAAGAAGGTTCCGCAACCTACCCCCAATCCGGGTCCCTCCCGGTTCCCGGGTACACAGTACCGGCATACCCTTCCTTTTAAAGAAACCGGCCAGCAGCTCCATCTGGGTGGTCTTACCCGCCCCGTCAATACCTTCAAATACAATAAATTTACCCGCTAGCAATTGTTAAACTCCCCTTACGTTGCAGCATTAACCAAGGATTTTAAACTTGCTTATCTATGCAACTGTATCAAAACCAGTAGCTTATATATCTACCACCCGCATCGTTGTAAGCGTAGGATCTGCAGCACCCTGAATGTGCAAACCGATTTCCCGCACCTGTAATAAGTATTCTATGACCTCCGGGGTAATTTCCTCCCCGGGATATATTACCGCAATACCTGGCGGATAAACCGCGATTATTTCCGCGCCCACTAATCCCCTGGCTTCCTCCAGTGCCACCTTTTTTTGCCCCGCCAGCCAGGCCTGGCGCGGTGTCATAGCCTGTAGCGGCAGTGGCGGGCCAGCCGGGGGCAGCCCATTACAGTTTCGGCCAACAGTTTGCCCGGCCCCCACAGACCGGCTAATTTCAGTTAAGGCACTCACCAACGCCAGCACATCTGACCGGCCCGCACCCAGGGACAATACTATCACCAGGTTATTGGTATCAGACATTTCTATATATATACCATGGGCAGCGGCCAGCTCACGGGCTGCCGCATACCCGCCAATCCCCAATCCCTGTACCGAAATCACCAAGCGAGTTGGATCATAATCCACAGCACCTGGTACCAACAAGTGCTCTTTACCCAGCACTGCCAGGCCAGGTATTTGGTTTATTTTATCTGCCGCCTCCTCGGCAAGAGCCAATAAAAGATCCAACCTGGACTGTCCTTGTAAAGCAAGCTGCCGTCTGGCCGCATCAAGCGAGGCCATTAAAATATATGAAGGGCTGCTGGTCTGGAGTAAGCGCAACGCATCAGCCACCCTTTCCCGTGCTATACGGTCACTGCCCAGGTGCAACCAGGAGGCCTGGGTAAGCGCCCCCCCCGTCTTATGCACACTCTGTACCACTGCATCAGCACCCAGGGACAATGCATCAGCAGGCAGGTCGGGGTGCAAGCAAAGGTGCGTGCCATGGGCTTCATCCACCAGTAAAGGCACCCCGTGCCGCCGGCATACCTTGTCCACCCCGGCCAGATCACCAACCACCCCGTAATAGCAGGGATGAACGGCTAGCACAGCCCCTGCGCCGGGGTTTTGCCGCAGAGCAATATCCAGCTTGTCCGGCAAAAATCCAGCGGCAAAGTCAAACCCGGGCACAATAACCGGATCTATAAAAACCGGGCGGGCTCCACTGAACAGCAATCCGCCCAGCACCGACCGGTGCACGTTGCGCGGCAACACCAGAGCCTTATCTTCACTGCAAGTGGCTGCAATCAAGGCCTGCAGGCCCACCGTAGTACCATTCACTAAAAAAAAAGTACACCGGGCGTTATAAAGCTCTGCAGCGCTTTGCTGAGCTGCAGCTATCACACCTGCGGGGTTGTGCAAATCATCCAACCCCGCCAGCTCAGTAACATCCCATCCCGGCAGATTACCCCACCTTATAGCTGCGGGCAACCCCGGGCCGCCGCCATGGCCGGGAACATGAAAACGCACGACGTGATTACGATCATATTTACGCAATGCCTCTACCAAAGGGGTATGCTCCTGGTTGATTGACAATGGATCTCTCCTCAAATCTTTTGTTAACATTTTATTTTATCATATTGTTAACCAACGGACCAGAAATCAACCTTTTTTAACCCTCAATTTACATTTCATTCACCTCATAAAGATGTCAGCGGCGGCCAAAATAAAATTAAGGATTATGAAAGGAGTGTGAAGGCAATAAAAATCAATACTGAAAAACTTTCCCAAAAATATCGCACCAATGTGCCCGGCCTGATAAGGGCCTGGAAAAAAGGCACCTCTGACCTGGAAATCTCATATCGCACCGGTATTAATTTAGCCACCCTTAGCCAGATCAGATGCGATTTGGAATTGGCCCACCGCCGGGACAGGTTGGCTCAAAAACAAGCATCATCAGAAGGTGAACAATTACCCGTCAAACACCATATTCTTTTAAGCCCGTTTCTGTAATAATCATAATTAACGCTGTCCAAGGTTAAACAACAAATTTTCGCTTCGCAATCCGGACAAATATAGTATCCCCGAATATAGATACCCTGTTCCATAGTCCTCTCAGATCCACAAAAAAAGCAAACACAGCCGTTCATAACATCACCCTTATTAGTATATGTTATTGAACCGCTGCCGGTCCCTTGGGATTACCATCCATTTTCATTCATAGTACCATAAGCAATATTAATTAACGCAGTTAAAACACATTTAATAATAAATTATCCTGCCACACTAAAAAAGCTGCGGGACAAAAGACATCCCGCAGCTTGGCTTGTACAAACTTATTTTAATTTTTTTCCTTATTGTTCCTTCTTTTTCTCCACTGCTATGGCACAATCCGGGCAGAAATTCTGGCAGATGCCGCATGCAATACACTCATCGTTTATCTCCACCGAAGGCGTACCATATACCCCCAGTACATCAGACCAGCTCATGCACTTTTTGGGACACTTTTGAATACACAGGCCGCATCCCTTGCAAAGCCCGGGGAACAATGTCCAAAAACCTTTTTCCACTTCCAGGGTACGCCCCTTGAAGGTTTGAGCCATTTAAAATACCCCCCTTACAATATGCTGGCCACCAATTCCATGCCGCGTTCAATGGCCCGGAAATTCATTTCCCGGAGCTTGGGATTCTTTTCGAATTTATAGCCCAGCTTTTTCTCCACGGCCGCCTTGGCGTCCTCTACTGCCACCACCTCGGTGGCCTTCAGCACCGCACCCATGATAATTATATTAAACACCCGGGGATGCAGTTCCTTCTTGGACACCTCGATAGCTGGAATACCCAGTACCTTTTTAGCGTTCTTGGGTAGATCATCTTCAATATCTTCAATACCGGAATCGTAAACAAATATAGTCTCGGGCCCCGCATACTGCTTGGTGCGGCGAACAGCCCGGTCACTAAGTGCTATTACAATATCACCGATTTGAAACTTGGGCGCTCCAATAGCTTCATCGCCAATCTGCAAGTAAGCTACTGAAACACCACCCCGCTGCTCAACGCCGAAATTGGGTATATACAGCGCCTCGCGCCCTTCTTCGTTGGCCGCCTCGGCGATAATTTCCGCCACCGACTGTACTCCCTGGCCACCTTCGCCGGCCAGGATAATTTTTACCGGCTTAGCCATTTATTATTGTCCCTCCTTCTCCTCCCGGGGACCGGGTACTTTAATTTCCCCTACCTTAAAATATTTAGTCATATCTTGCTCAACAAATTTCCAGGTGTCTTCGGCGTTGGTACGCCAGTTGGTGGGGCAGGTGGATAGTGCTTCCACAAAACTAAACCCGTTCCCGGCCATTTGATTTTCCAGTGCTTTTTTAATAAAACCTTTAAGTTGCTTTATATTGGCCACAGTACCCCGAGCCACATAAGCACCCTCCTGGGTGATGGCCGCCACCATTTCCGGTCCTTGGGTGGGGTAACCCATAGTATTTACATCACGGCCATAAGGTGACGTTTCAGTTTTTTGACCCGGCATGGTAGTTGGCGCCATCTGGCCGCCGGTCATGCCGTACTGGGTGTTGTTAACCAAAATCGCCGTAATCCGTTCGTTACGGGTCGCCGCACTTACCAGGTGTTGTGCACCAATAGCGTAACCACCGCCGTCACCCATATAAGCAACCCCGATTACATCCGTATTGGCCCGTTTGACACCCGTAATTACCGGTGTTGTACGGCCGTGGTGAGTTTGTACAGTGTCTACGTTGAAAAAGTCCACGGACAACAGCGAACAGCCAATGTCACAGCCAAAAACAACCTTATCTTGAATGCCCAGCTCATCAATGGCTTGTCCCAGCGCCTTGAGCACCAGTCCGTGACCACAACCCGGGCAGAATTTATGGGGTTTGGATTCCACACGCCAGCATTTGGGCATGGCAGGCTGTACTGACATTACAAAAGCCCCCTTTCAATCCTCTCAGCAATAATCATAATGGTAATATTAATTTGCAATCTGCAATAAAGCGCTAACCTTAATTGTACCGGTTTTTTATAAATAAACCGTAATATATACCGGTTCCTTGTACCAGCCCTATATCTTTATTTCCGGTTTATATACTAATGTTAACACATAAAACCACAAAACAATTTGCCTAAATTTTCCGGTATTTTTCATAACCGGGCTTGCAAATCTGTCCTTAACCTTTAATTTCCTTCACCCTGGCTACTACTTCCTCAGTGGTAATACCTACACCCGGCTTAAACAGAGAAAGCATCTCAGTTGTGCAACCATAAATAGCTTCTTTTATCAACCTGTCCAGCTGGCCGTTGGCGGATTCTACCACCAGCAACTGTTTGGCTTTGCCGGCTACATCCCGCAGCTGATCCACAGGCAGCGGGCGAAGGGTGATAGGACGGAAATAACCCACCTTGTAACCTTCTTCCCTTAACTCTTTAACCGCTTCCTTGCAGGCACGGGAAACCACACCATGGGATATTACCACCAGCTCAGCGTCATCGGTATCAAAGGCATCATATTCAGCAATCTCGGGTGCAGCCTTGGCGTAATCAGCCAGGTACTGCTCCAGTACTTCAAACAGCTCTTCTTCCACATTGTAAGTATTTCTTAAATGGGTAGGCTCTCTGTCCACTCCCGGCATGCCGGGCCGCCCAACATAAGGCTCGGTTGGCACCATAGTAATGCCCCGTGACGCGGGATCATACATGGTCAGCGACTCCCGCATCTTAGCTTGGTAACCATCACCCAGCACAAAAGTGGGGAAGCGGTATTTCCACGCAGTATTAAAGGACTTAATGGTATAATCAAAAAGCTCCTGGTGGGTGGCGGTGGAATAAACCACCCTTAATCCCTCACCGTTGCCGCCCAGCGTAGTCATGGTAACTTCCTGCTGGGAATAAATCACCGTAGCGGTGGAAGGACCGCCACGCTGCTGCACAATTACCACTACCGGCAGCCGCATTGCCTCAGCCATACTCAATGGTTCCTGCATTAAAGTATTGCCCGGCCCGGCAGTGGCTGTAAAAGCTCTTCGACCGGCCAGCACACCGCCTGCGGTGGTGAATCCCGCTGACAGCTCATCCTCGGTCTGTAGAAACCTGCGGCCATACTTGGGCAGCATCCTGGTCCAGTAATGCATAATTTCATTTTGGGGTGTTATGGGATAACCGTACATAATGTCGGCCTCGGCCGCCACGGCGGCCCAGGCCACCACTTCGTTACCGGTCATGAATACCCTTTTTTCACCCTGAATCGGTTTTTCTGGCATTGACTTGTACACCTCCTGAATCTTGACTCCCATGGAGAAAATTTATTACCAAAATGTGCGCGGCATATACCTTACCAGTTTCCTTACCTGGTGCCCGGCTACATCCACCGGTCCCATTAATGCCGCAATTTCCGGGACCGCCGTGGTAGCCACCACAGGTAATTGCAATTGCCGGGCTGCTTCATCCACCATCCATGCTCCTTGCTGAACTATGTCCACATCAGTTTCGTCTCCCAGATGGCTGTTGTTGATAATACCGTGCACTCTACCCAATTCCCGTATATACTCCACTATATCTGTTATACTGCCCGTCATTGGCCTGGCAATATTTATGACGGCATAAATCTTTAAATCGGGATCCGCCCCCGCTCCTTCAAGTAGGTTAAGGGTTTTAGCACCTTCCACTCCATAACCAATGTCCAGCACAATATCCCCGGAGCGTCGCAGCGCCCAGCGGTTTTCCGCCCTGAGCACATTGCCAGTTTCGCCCAATCCCATAGTGTCCTTAGTTTCCCAGGCCAGCACGGTAATCCCTTTTTGCTGCAGCTCCCTTTTTATGGGACGCAGCGTGTAACACGGCTCAACAATATCCAAGTCCACCAGGGTAACTTCCCGGCCGGCAGCGGCCAGATCAACTGCCCTGTTAACGGCTACTTCACTTTTACCGCTGGCGTATTCTCCAACGTAAGCCTCTACTACCCGCGGGCCAATAATCTTCACCCCCGCGAAATTTAATAATTTTAGTATCTTGTGTTATAGTTTAAATAATCTAGAAGCTTTTTATGATTTTTTTAACACTGTTTTTAGTATATTGCAACAATATTAACCCGTCAAGAAATTAGCTATATTAAAGAATTTTTATACTGCATACCGTATTTTCTAAACAAACCAGTGGCTCAGCACCACCAGCATCACCAGGCCCGGCAAGTGTAAAATGCCCGCCACCAGCACGGTAAAAAGGTTGAAGGCCACATGCATGTTAAAAAAAACCAAGCACCAGTTCAGTAGCGTTATCAGCACCGTACCCGTAACCAGGCATACGGCCAGGCTCAATAACCGGCGCAGCGGCCTGTACATGAAAGTATTTGCAATATACAAGCCAGCCAGCACCGCCAAGACTATAACCGCCAGCTGCCATTCCATCATTTACACCCCCAATCACTTATAAAATGATATATGGGGTAATGATGGAAAAAATGTATAAAATTAACTTAGGGAAGCAGCAATATATATTTTTTATGGTTAGTTTAACAACCACCTTTTTCCAGTTCTAACTTATTATGTGTGATTTCGGTAAAAATTAATAATCCCAGGTACTGCTGATCAGATTTTGAATATTTCACCCTTAGTCAATTTACCGGAAGCGCTAGCAATAACTTCATTTAAAATTAATAAACTATAATCCTTAATATCATATTTCTGATAGTCAAGCTCAGATAAATTCATCTCTATTTCATCTTGCAAGTAATTATAAAGCTCTTTATCAGCTGTTATATTAACAATCGGTACTAAAGAGTGAGCAGCCGGATGTGAGCGGTCAGATAACGAAATTACAAGTTGAGCCCCTTTTGAGGCAAAATTCAACAAATCTTTATATTGATTACCCGAATAATTAATTTCATATAGACCACCCTGTTTATCAACAATATTATCACCGGCTTCTAATTTTTTCACTACAGGGTAGTTATTGATTTTATTCTGTTTATTTGTTACTCTTTTTGCTGTAATAATACGGCCGTTATTTTTTATAACATGCTCAATGAAATAATATAGCAGGTCTTCCATTTTAGAGTTTTTCTCATTTTCCTCATACACCAATCCCAATATCAACCTTGACAAAAATACAGACTGGCGCCGGAAGGTACTGACTTCCCTTACCAGAAGCATAGCTTCTCGGCAGGCTTTAGTGGTAGAATCAATTATCCCCCCGGATTCGCTTATATTTATTACCACAACCGGTTTGCCAATTTCAGCCATGATTTTAACCAGTTTTTCAACAATATCACAGGAACCCGAACCCAATACCACGGCACCAGCTGTGTTTGGGTTTTTAATCATTGTTACCAGATAATCGCCATAAAGTTGCCCCATAGTAGGACCGCTTACAACCGGAACAGCATTTAAAATAATACCCGCAACATTTATGCATATTCTATCTGTTTTAAAATCAGTAGATATAATTAATATTTTATTCCTGACACCAATATTACCGTCAGGTCTGATATAACCCAAAAAATTCACAGCTTGACCACACCCTCACGAATTTGGTTTTTATTAATCCGTATTACCTTGATTTTCCATTGTTTTTTCAACGCTTTCTATATGATCGTACATGGCCTGTTTAGCCTTTTGGGGGTTTCGTTCACATATGGCGCTAGATATTGCTTCATGATCATTAATTGACATTAACGCTCGACCTGGAATTATCGCGGTCTTAACGCGAGCCTTATCTAAAGTATCAAATAAACCCGACATTATTTTAACCAAGACATCGTTACGTGAAGCTTCTATAACTGCTGCATGAAACTTTTTATCATATTGATTTGCAACAGCTATATCAAGTTTTTGCTTATTTAAAAATTTTACCTCTTTAATTATTGTCTTTATTTCCTCGATCTCTGTTTCACTTGCCCTTTCGGCAGCCCAAGCTGCGGCTTGAGTTTCAAGCACCTTTCTTATTTCGAATAGCTGCTTCATTTCTTTATTACTTAAAACAAGGGCATCCGCCGCATTACTGAGAACAGAATCAAGGGTAGCTTTTTTCGCAAAAACACCGTGTCCTTTTTTAATCTCAACTAAACCCATGGTTTCTAAAATTCGAATTGCTTCCCTAACAGAAGTACGACTTACATTAAAGATGTCCGCCAGTTCCCGTTCAGGTGGCAGTTTATCACCTGTTTGCAATTTCCCGCTCGCTATAAGATCGCGAATTTGATCTACAATTCTTTGAGCTCTACTTGTTTTTTCGGTAACCACGGGATGAAAATAACCTAATTTAATATCTTATCCCTCCAATATGTTTTAAAAAATAGGTATTTTAAAAATTGGCGTACTTCCATATAAGTTTACCAAAAATAAGTCCCACATGGAAATACGCCATTATGGTAACTATTTTTAAATTGCGATTCTAGTACTGTGGATTTACTTTTCTTATATCCTCGACGGAAAAACGCGGTGCATTAATAGGCTTAGTATATTGTTCTATTTCCATTTGACCCTTATTTTTTTGGTGTATATTGACCAACCATTTATCATTATCTGTTGATGCATAATCAGATCTATAATGAGATCCGCGGCTTTCCGTTCTTAGCAGGGCTGCACTAGCCACCATACGAGCTACAGTAATCCAATTAGTAACGTTTATTATATCATTCCATTCCATATTGTAACTGCTAAGGGTTCTGTTGTAAACATAGGCGATACCCGCCATTTCCAACAACTCGTCTAACCGGCTTATCGCTTCCTCAAGTTTTTTACCATCGCGTACCACGCCAACTTTTTCCCACATCAAAGTCTTTATTTCATCCCTGATCGTGTATATATCGACACCACTGGTGCGCTTATAATATTTAAGCCAACGCTGTCTTATTTCTTCCAATTGTTCCTGCCTGTATGGACGTAAATGTTCTTGTTCGGCCAAGGCCGCTGCAGCATCTCCCGCCCTACGGCCAAATACGGTTGATTCACATATGCCATTCCCCCCCAATCGGTTTGCACCATGCACACCACCCGAGTCCTCCCCGGCCACCAGCAAACCTTTTAAATTTGACTGGCAATGAATATCAATTTTTACACCGCCCATTTGAAAGTGCGCTGTTGGGCTAACCTCTACAGGTTCCCTTGCCAAATCTTTACCAATATCATGAACGCGCTCGCACATGCCGGGGAATTTTTTCTCTACAAATTCGGCCCCAAGATGCCTCATATCAATCATTACACCACCATTTTCAGTTCCACGTCCGGCCATAATCTCCATGTAACCCGCCCGGGCAACGCGGTCACGTGTGGAGCGTTCCATGCGTTCGGGGTCGTATCGTTCCATATATCTTTCACCTAAACCATTAATCATATAACCGCCTGCACCCCTCAAACCTTCCTCCAACACGCTTCCACTAAGCCTGGATTGACCTGCCAGCAAACCTGTAGGGTGGAACTGCAACATCTCCATATCCACAAATTCTGCCATAGCACGGAAACACATAGCCATACCATCGCCGGTTTTATCAAAAGAGGGGGCGGATATTTTATACATTGAAGCCGCTCCGCCAGTAGCTACCACAACAACCTTGGCATTTACAACAAATATTTCCCCGGTTCTGATATTAGCCATCACTGCGCCTACCACACGGTCTCCTTCCTCTGTGGTTAACAGATCCAGGGCACGTGTTTCTTCCAGCACTTTAATTTTATCTTCTCTTCGAAAAATCTGATCCGTTAAACGGGCTATAATTTGAATACCACTTAGGTCAGCAACGTGAACTGTCCTGTCAAAGGACTGGCCGGCAAATGCCTTCTGGTGTATTTTCCCATCTTCGGCTCTGTCCCAAAAACAACCAACTTTAATGTCCAGCTCGTGTACTGTTGCAGGTGCATCATTTACCAGCGTCCAGGCCAGATCCTGGTTATTAACGTACCCACCACCCTTAATTGTGTCCAAGAAGTGCTTCTTAACAGAATCATCAGGGTTAAGCACTACGTTTAAGCCACCTTGTACCATACGACTGCATCCACATTTTCCTATTAGTCCCTTGGTCGCCAAGACGACATTTAAGCTAGGGTTGTTATCATAAACGTGTAACGCTGCAAATAAACCAGCTCCGCCACTTCCCACGATTAATACATCAGTTTTTATTTCTTCCACAAAAAAACACACTCCTCGCAGAGTTTTTTATAGCTTCAGAATATGCTCATTTAAAGATTCCAAACTTCTTCATTACACAACGCTTTTTCAACTGCTGTATAGACTGGGTGGGAATCAGTCCTTTAGGACACACTTCCGCACAGTTAAATTGGTCGTGACATCTCCACACCCCATAGGAATGCCCCACTACTTTTAATCTTTCCACTCTGATTATATCGCGCTTATCCGCGATAAGGGTATAAGCCCTGTTAAGAGCGGCGGGTCCAAGGTATTCCTCGTTTGTGGCAACCATTGAACAAGCGCCGTAACAGCAACCACATGTAATGCAGTCAAGCATTGCGTCTATATTTTCCCTTTCGTCTGAGTCCGGCCTAATTACTGCTGGTTCTTTTGCATCCGGATTATTAACGAAATAAGGCTTAATTTGTTTCCACTTCTCAAAAAATGGTTCCATATTCGTTGCCAAATCTCTAATGATGGGTAAATTGGGAAGCGGCATGATAGTTATTTCCGAGGAACCAAGGCTCGATACCTGGGTTCGACATGCCAACCTGGGCCTTCCGTTGATATACATCGCACATGAACCACACATACCTATCCGACAGGAACAACGGAAAGCCAAAGTTTTATCAATATAATTTTGCACATGCATGACCACATCAAGAACCGCCATATTCTTTATGACCGGCACTTTAAAAGTATCAAACCTGGGCTCCGCGTCGACCTCTGGATCATAACGAAATATCTTGGCAGTTATTTCTTGTGAAGACAATCAACTCGCCTCCTAGCTTATATAATATATTGCAGGACCGAATACATCCCTGACACTAAAAGAGCCAACCCAACAACCAATAATATGCAAATAGTTATTAGCCGTGCCTTAAGTCCCATATCAACCATAACTGCATATAATCCGTTAAAGGCATGAAACAGCCCAAATAAAAGCAGCAGGGCATAAAGCACAATATAGGAAGCTGATGTCAATCTGCCTTTAGCTTCATCAAAACTAATTACTTCTACAGGGTTTGTAACGTATATCAGCCATACGTGCAAACCTAAAATAATCAACAATAAAGCAGCGCTAATTCTCTGAAGTAACCAAACCCAAGCATTCATAAAACACACCTTCCCCCATTATTATTCTTAGGAAAGTTTCAGGAATATAACATAAATCCATATTGCAGCACCGATAACCATGGTCACCCAAAATATTTCCTTTTGTCTGCTAAAGCCGATCCCAATATCAAATAACAAAAGACGAATGCCGTTTAATCCGTGATATATAACCGCCCCCACTAACAGGAGTTCCGCGTAATGGAGTATAGTGTTACTCATTAGATAAGACAGGGTAGTATTGAATGTTTCAGCCCCACTTATTAATGAAGTAGCCATGGTTGTAACATGAATCATTATATATAGTAAAAGGCCAATGCCAGTTATACGATGTAGCAACCATGCCCACATCCCCACTGCACTCCAAACCTGACTGCGGTTCACATATCTGTGGTAGGTTGCTATACCCTGTTTTGACATCATTTTCCCTCCTTGAAAATTGTTGCACTGTTTCAAGTCCGTGGACATTAATGACCACGGACTTGCAGTATTATTAAGCACCAATTTTCTTATATATTTCCTCTAACTTTGAAACTGCTTTCGCCTTAACATCAAAATATAAATTGTTACCGTAAGAGTCCATTGCCACTATAAGCGGTCCGAAATTATTTACCTTAAATTTCCAGATAGCCTCAGGCATCAGGTCCTCCCACCACACATCTTCGATTTCCAATATCTTATCGGTTTCCCATGCAGCCGCTCCACCAACGATTGCCAGATAGCAACCGCCGTGTTTTTTCATGGCCTCCATACTTGCTTCCATCATGCCAGCCTTGCCAATAACAGCACGCACTCCGTATTGTTCCATAAGTCCCGGAGTAAACCTATCCATACGACTGCTAGTTGTTGTCCCAATACAAACGGGTTCGTATTTACCTTCACCAATTTTACGAACGTTTGGGGCTGTATGAATACATGCCGCCCCGGTTAAATCTGTCGGTGCAGGAACTTTACCGTCAAACATACGAATTAAATTCGCATCTCTGATACCGAAAATAACACCTTCTAATGTTACCTTATCCCCAACTTTAAGCTTTCTTACGTCTTCTTCGGTTAATGGAGTCTTTAGAGTATACTCAGCCATTATTTACCCCCCCTTCTAGTAACCGACTTGGTAACTACTATCTGCACTAATGACCGCCCTGGCACGACGGGCAGGCCAACATTGAATATTGATAGCCACCGGGTTCTGGGTAATGTGCGTATAAGCATGTTCCACATGTACGTCAATTGCAGTATTAACGCCACCCAAACCCATAGGTCCTATCCCCAATTCATTAATGGCTTTAAACATTTCTTCCTCAAACGCGGCCATTTCAGGATCGGGATTTCGGGAACCAATTGGACGTGTGACTGCAGCAATTTTAGCTAACTTCATGCACAGGTCCGCAGTACCGCCTAAACCAATACCTACCACATACGGAGGGCAGGGATTGGCCCCAACATTTTTGGCAATAGTTTCCAGTATAAACCTCTTAACCCCTCTAACACCTTCGGCAGGGATAAGCATTTTCAGGAAACTCATATTTTCAGAACCGGATCCTTTGGGTACCATTAATATTTCAACCTTGGCATTATCCTGGACCACATCATAGTGAATGGCTGGTATGCGATAACCCGAGCTATTTTGATTGTTTTCCCGTTTTAAGGGTGAAACTACGCTGGAACGCAACGGGTGCTCAACGGTCGCCCTTTGGCAGCCTTTTATTATTGCGGCCTCAAGTTCTACAAAATCAATGCTTAATTTATTTCCGACCTTTACAAAATAAATGGGGATGCCCGTGTCCTGACAAATTAGGCGATCATTTTTATCAGCAACACCGATGTTTTCCAACATTGTGGCCAATACCTGTTTACCGGTTTCTGT
This sequence comes from Desulfoscipio gibsoniae DSM 7213, assembly GCF_000233715.2. Classification (GTDB taxonomy): domain Bacteria; phylum Bacillota; class Desulfotomaculia; order Desulfotomaculales; family Desulfallaceae; genus Sporotomaculum; species Sporotomaculum gibsoniae. The sequence goes on along the minus strand of NC_021184.1, from coordinate 63,405 downwards.
TTCCTCTTTATCATACGCTTCTTTCATAACCTGCCTTACGTCCGAAGGCAAATCTTTTAAGGCTTTAATATATAGATCTTTACATATTTCTTCAATTGTCTTATAAAATGAATTTGCCACTTGCTGTTTCAACACTTGTCCACCTCCTAAATATAATTAATTCATTAAACTAATCAGCTGACGACCATTTTACATAGATATACCGCCTCCTTCAAAGAATGCCTATTTATAAGGCAATTAAGTAGGTAACGATAAAATTAAATACAAAGTTAAATCTTTATAAATTAAGTTGTTGCTTTACTGCTAGTTGTTGTTTTACCAAAGGTCTTATCCCTGGTGATAAATAGGAAAACAAACATGACAATAGCCGCGATAAAACCGATATAGTCGGTAGTAGGATGGGCCAATAAGAGCATTACTGCAATTCCCGCTATAAGCAAGCGCTCAATGAACCTCACTTTACGCACCATCCAGGCCTGGAAGAAACTGGCCGCAAAATAAAACCCGATAGTGACGGACAAAACAGCTCGTATTATAACGCCGATCTCTCCTTCCAGTAACATGGCCGGCACGTAGGCGAATATAAAGGGCATAATATATAATGGTTGAGCAAAAATCAAAGCAGTTATGCCTGTTTTCATTGGTTCAGCCTTGGCAATGGCAGCGGCTGCAAAGGCCGCCAAACAAACGGGCGGGTTGATGTTGGCTATCTGGGTAACCCAAAAAACGATTAAGTGAGCGGCAAGCAATCCAACGCCAAGTTCTTGCAAGGCGGGTGCTGCCAAAACGCCTAAAATAATATAGGAAGTTGTAGCGGTAACACCCATTCCCAATGCATACGAAGCAATACCCACAAAAACAATTGCCAGTGGCAAAAAACCGCCTGATAGTGACAAAATAATGTCTGTAAATTTAAGACCGAGACCTGTTAAATAAACGACACCAATGATAATACCAATAGCGGCAACCGTTGAGCCCACAATCAAAGATGATATTGCGGCTTTTGTGAGCGCGTTATAAATATCTTTAGGACTCATTCGGGTATTCTTATTCAGGTAACTGCATGCCACGGTAAGCACGCAACCTATAACTGCCGCCATAGGAGGGGAATACCCCGCCACCAGCATATAAATTATGACACCGATGGGGACAATATAGTACCATCCTTCTTTGAAGATCTTTTTAGGATCCGGCAACTCCTCTTTGGGTAGACCTTTAAGGCCAAGGTTTTGAGCTTGGAAATCAACCATCAGATACAAATAAAAGTAATATAGAGCTGCCGGGATAATGGAAACCACAACAATATCCCAGTACGGTATGCCTGTAAACTCAGCCATAATAAAAGCACCGGCGCCCATAATCGGAGGCATTATCATCCCCCCGGTTGATGCTACTGCTTCAATGGCTCCGGACATATGTGGCTTATATCCGACTTTCATCATGAGCGGAATGGTAAATGTGCCCGTGGTGACCACGTTAGCGGTGGCACTACCGTTAATACTACCCATAAAACCGCTGGCCAGCACGGCTACTTTAGCCGGACCACCCCTTGCCCTACCCAGTAGAGCATAGGGAAGGTCGATAAAAAACCGTCCGGCCCCGGATGCTTCTAAAAAAGTACCAAAGGTGATAAACAGAAACACAAAGGATGAGAAAATTGAAGCTACGCTGCCGAACATACCATAGAGTGACGAGTACATAAAGCCCGCCATTCTGCTTATTGAAAACCCTTTGTGGGATAAAATGCCGGGGAAATAAGGCCCCAGATACCCGTAGGCAAGAAAACAAACCGTAACTAGAAAAAGCACTTTACCCGTTACCCGTCTTACTGTTTCCAAAGCCAGGACAATGGCAATAATCCCCATAATCAAATCCGGAGTGGTAACAAAACCGGCACGGTAGGACATCTGGGGATACATAATTATAAAATAAAGCATCACCATTATCACTAATGCGCCCAGTATACCATCCATTACCGATATCTTGTGACCGGGCGATTTTTTGGTTGCCGGGTAGATCAGGAGGCAAAGGAACATGCTGATTCCAACATAAATCCCTCTACTAGCTTCGGGGGCGGAGACTCCAAAGGCACCTTGCCACATAAAATAAAGGGTAAACAAGGCAGCAATTAAAGCAATGAATTTTCCTAATGGGCCTTTTAAATCCCTTTTATTAGTGACCCCCTCAAATTGCTCGATCATTTTTTCCATTTCCTGCTCGGTCATACTGGATTCAACGGTTTTACCCAATTCATTTTTGCCGGGTTCATTTTTATTACTCAAAGTCACACCTCTTTTCCAAATACCCCAAATTACATTTCATAAACGCCTGCCTACATATTTACCTTGAGCATTGTTTAATTTGACTGGTTCCCAATTAAGAAACCAGTCAAATTATCAAAAACCTTTTACCAATTATTCAATAAGTTCCGCCGGAACTTCCATACCCTTTTCCTCGAAAAACTTTACAGCCCCGGGGTGAACCGGAACGCCAATTTCTTCAAAATTAATCATTGCATTTTCCAAAGTCATATCCTCGGCCGCTTGATTTGTTTGCAACAGACGTTTCTGTCCATCTTCTGAATATATAACTGTTAACATATCATAGACAACCTGGTCGGATATGTCTTTGTGGACAACCATATAAACAGGGTTGCCGTACATTGCGACATCTTCATCTTGACCCGTGTAAGAACCGGCAGGGATAATGGTCTCTGTATAGAAGGGGTATTTTTGCGAAAAGCCCACTTCCTCCCCTTCGACCGTCGGGTCTAAAAGATTAATAGGGGTTACTGCGGCTATATCCATCAATGACGCCATGGGTACCCTGGAAAAATAACCGAAAGCAGCAATCTTTTTATCTTTAAATGATGTTGCCTGGTCATCAGGAGGTAAAAACATCGGTTGAACCTTGTCCCACATTCCAATAGCCCTAAGGTAGGATTCAGCAAAAACGGCTGCGCCAGAACCTTGCGGACCTATCCCTAATTTTTTACGTTCTAAATCCGCAAAGCTGTTAATTCCACTCCCTTCATGTACAGCCCAATGGTAAATGGCATCCCATGCAAAGCTTACTGCTCTAAAATCTTTTATCTCTTGCCCCTCGAAATATTCTTCGCCATTCCATGCCCAGTACATTTCTGAGGCATTGGCCCAAGCAAAGTCAGTTTCACCCGCTTGGATTAGTCTAAGGTTTTCAGCAGAACCACCACTTGTTTCAACTGCTATTTCATAATCAGTGGCATCCTGAACTATACTGGCAACTCCACCACCCATGGGGTAGTATGTACCACCAGTGCCCGCAGTGGCGAAGCTAAAACTAGTTTTATCGGCCATACTGTCGCCACTTGTACCGCCACATCCCGTTACAACCAGGCTTAAGGTAATCACAGAAAGAATGACTAGCCATATAAAACTCTTTCTTTTCGGGCGCATTGACAAGACCCCCTTTTAAGTGTAATTACTTTCATTTTCAATTTTGCTGATTGTTTTATTTTTTTACTCTATATCCCCCCCCCAACCCTGTCTTTGATGTGGTCCAACCTCTTACACCATACACCGGACATCCTACTTAATACACAATAACAAATTGTGAAAGAAATTACAATAATTATTTCGGGTTTTTTGAATCTATTTCATAAATTTATAACTTTTATACAGTATTTTGAACAAAAGTCGTAAATATATGTCAATATTTTAGGCTAAAAAAATTGAATTAGGTAGGTGTCTATCACTAAAAATTATATAATTTACAATTTTGCTATTTACAAAAGCAATCTATTGTGTAAAATAAGAGGTATAACCACAGACCTCACACAACAGTCCAAACCTTTAATTTATTGGTAGCTATTTTAATTAAAATTTTAGGGAGTTAAAAGGGAACATGCATATTCTGGGGGTGATGGTATTTTTAGTTAGTTGTCCATATTATTTTGTTACGAATCTTGAAAGGAGGAAGGCATATGCAACATCCGTATTTTATTGTTCATGACGAAAAGGACAATGTTGGCGTAGCAGTAAAAGAAATTAAGGCGGGAGAAAGCGTTGAAGGTTGGATTATGTCCAACAATACTACGTTAACCATAACATCCAAACAAGACATAAAAATCGGTCATAAAATTGCTTTAAGCGATGCCGATGCAGGTGCTATGATAATTAAATATAATAAACCAATTGGTAAAGTTATTGCTGCAATAGTAAAAGGAGAACATGTTCACACACACAATTTAAAGACAGCGAGGTGGTAATTTTATGTCAAGTTATAAATTCCCAAAATTCTTTGGCTACCGTCGTGAAAATGGCAGGGTAGGTATCCGTAATTACGTGGCTATTTTATCCTTAGACGACCTTTCAAACGCCGCATGTGAAGCAGTTTCAAATAATATTAAAGGTACTTTAGCTTTACCTCATGCTTATGGGCGGCTTCAATTTGGGGAGGATTTGGATCTTACTTTTCGGACATTGATTGGATTTGGCAGTAACCCAAACGTCGCCGCGGTAGTAGTGATAGGTATTGAACCTGAATGGACAAAAGTAATAGTGGATGGTATTGCCAAAACCGGCAAGCCCGTTACCGGCTTTGCAATTGAACGTAATGGCCAACATAAAACCATAGAAAGGGCATCTTGGAAAGCCCAGGAATATGTCCAATGGGCTTCAGAAATACAAAGAGTTGAGTGTTCAGTGGACGAGTTATATGTATCAATAAAATGTGGCGAATCTGATACAACTTCCGGTTTGGCATCCAATCCTACAGTGGGCCGATCAGTTGAAAGACTTTTGGAAGCCGGGGCAACCGTGTCCTTTGGCGAAACTTCTGAAATTACAGGAGCTGAGGATATTTGTAAAGCACATGCTGCTACACCTGAAGTAGGTGATGCTTATTACAAAATGTGGAAGGAGTATAATGACTTTATAGTCAGTCAAGGCGTAGACCTTGTAGGTTCTCAACCCACTAAAGGAAATATTGCCGGTGGACTAACTACTATTGAGGAAAAAGCTTTGGGGAACTTACAAAAAATTGGCAATGCCAAATATGTGGGCGTTCTTGGGCCAGCTGAGGCTCCAAACTCCAAAGGTTTATGGTATATGGACACATCTTCTGCCGCTGCGGAAGCTGTAACTCTTTGGGCTGCTTCCGGTGCGGTAGTCCACCTTTTCCCCACCGGGCAGGGTAACATTATTGGGAATCCCATCGAACCCGTAATTAAGCTTTCCGCCAACCCCCTTACGGTTGTAGATATGAAGGAGCATGTTGACGTTGATGTAAGCGGTATTCTGCGCCGTGAAATGGACCTTGATCAGGCAAGTGATGCACTTCTTGACATGATGATTCGCGTTTGTAATGGTAGATTCACCTGTGCCGAGGCTCTCGGACATAGGGAATTCATTATTACAAAACTTTATCGTAGCGCTTAAGGCATCCTCCTCCCCAACCTCTATATACATGCATTAGTTAGGAGTTGTGAGAAAGATTCTCACAACTCCTAACTCTTAAATACCTTTTGCCCAGAATTTTATTAGCATACATACATAATTCCCAATAATTTTATAATATCTTAATATCCATATATTATTTTACACATACAAACATTTTATTAGGACTTGCTGAACCGAACCTCAACCCAGTTAAAGCACCATAATGTTGGTTTACTAAAAGTCAGATACCCGTCATTTAGCGAGATTACAAGATTTTCTACCGTGATACATTGGGTTGTAACCGACTTTGGCACCTTCCTGGCCACCAAATACGGTAACCACGGTATCGTCAAAGTCAAGCCAAACTTCCCGAGGGCTTTTCCCATATCTACTTTCACAGCCTGGTTTAATACCTTGAGCTTATTAACTTCCTATGGGGATAGCTTAGCCAGCAGGTAACGTATATTTTTTTGTCCGGCATTTGGTTAATGCCTTTGGTCTTTTTGTAACACGGGTCATATTTAAGCCCGTTCATATGTTCAAATAATCTTACGGCACCTAAAGCGCGCAATCACTTAGGGTATCAGCCAATTGAATAGAACTTTAACAGCAGTTATGATGCCGGTTAACTGTAAAGTGTTTTTGCAACAGTTCCTTTTAACCGATAGCATTTTTAAAGGTTTCAAACAGCCCAAAGTTGCCGTAACTGGTGATATTGTGGTTGTCAAAGGTGGCGAAAAGGTTTGTTTTCCTAGCAGAAATGAATCTATCTGAACTCAATTACCAAAGATATGATATCAGGGACTATAGTTTATTAATTTTAAATGAGCTATAGCTACGGCCTCCGGTAAATTAACCAAAGGTGAGATATTATAATAAGAAGGTGTTTGTTTTATGGATGCTACTTTTTCAGCAGAAACACTGCAACTGTTTTGTATTAACCTGCTTGTGAAATCAGGAGTCCCATATGGGGATGCGGAAGTTGTAGCTTCAGTAATTATAGATACCAGTTTAGATGGTATAGATACACATGGAATAAGCCGCCTTCCGGTTTATTTAACATGCTTGCAAAAAGGGCGTATCAATTGCAAACCAGAAATTACAGTAATAAAAACCGCCCCGTCGGTAGCTATTATTGATGGTGATAACGGCCTGGGGCAATTGGTGGCTGTGCGGGCTATGGAAGAAGCTATGAAGATGGCCCGGGAAACGGGAGCAGGAGTAGTACCGGTACGACACAGTAACCATTTCGGTGCCGCCACATATTACTGTAAAATGACCGCCGGTGCCGATATGTTTGGTATGGCTTTTACCAATTCTCCTCCGGGAATACCGCCATGGGGTGGGAAAAAGCCCTATTTGGGTACAAACCCCATTTCCTTCGGTTTCCCTACCGGGGAAATACCTGTGATTGTGGATATGTCCTCCTGTAACGTGGCCAGGGGCAATATTATCCTTGCCGCCAGAGAAGGCCGCGCCATTCCGAAAGGTTGGGCCATTGATGATAAGGGCAAACCAACTACGGATGCTAATAAGGCGCTTGAGGGTGCTATGCTACCATTAGGTGGCGCAAAGGGATATGCATTGGCCTTAGCAGTGGAAATGTTATCAGGAATAGCGAGCGGTTCGGCCTTTGGACGTCATGTGGGTTGGATTTATAACGATAGCATGGAACCGGCTGATGTAGGGCATTTCTTTATTGCTATAAATATTGCAAACCTAATGCCTGTACCGGAATATATTGACCGGGTGGAGCTAATGAAATCCGAAATAAGGTCGGTGCCTTTAGCGGAAAATTTTGATCGCATCTTTCTCCCGGGTGAACGAAAACAAATAAAGGCAACACAGCGTGCTAAGGAAGGCATACCAATTAAATCCGGTGTATTGAAGGAACTAAATAAAATTGCTATTTTATTGGGCGCGGAAACGCTTTAACTAACACTTTTTCGATGTAGATATCCTTAGCCGAGCTGAATCATTATAATATTGTTCCAAAGTGGTTAGTGGTTATACGGATTACACATATAGCAATATTTTGGTATGCTTTCGTAGTGATAACTTTAATGTCTGCATAATGGGGTTAAATCCCTCGGTTTCCAGCGAAACCTTTAGCTCACGTTTGACACTACTCCACTTAAAACGAAAAGAGTGTCTTCAATGATTAATATTTTACCGGCAATTGCAGCGTTTTTGGCTGGATTTATCAAAACAACTTTTGGCGTTGGGGCTGGCGTATTTTTAACGCCTATACTTTCTATTGTAATGGATCCAAAAACTGCTGTTGCAATCATGGCACCAATGATGCTTCTATCGGATATATCAACGCTAGGCTTACATTGGAAAAAGTGGGTGATCAACTCTGTTAGTATGTTAATTCCCGGATGTATAATAGGAATTGTCTTAGGAACTTATTATTTAGCATGGGCCTCTCCCATCGTTATTCAAAGGACTATTGGTACAGTAGCGATTATATTTTCAATGTTACAGATATTAAAACAACAGAAAGCGGATTATTTTAGTAATTTAAAAATGGGATCTTATTACGGTGTCGCAATAAGTGTTATTGCGGGGGCAGCATCAGCTATCGCCCACTCTGGTGGAATAATAATTACCATTTACCTAGTAACGTTGGGATTAAAAAAACATACCTTTGTAGCAACACTTACTTTATTTCTATTTATTTCTGATATCGTGAAGATATTTTTATATTATAAACTTGGTGTGCTAACCACAAACATATTAATAGACGGGGTTATATTAGCACCCGCACTTTTCATAGGAAGCTGGTTAGGCAGCAGACTTATTAACAAACTTACAGATAAGCAATTTATCATAATCATAAATGCTTTAATATTTATTAGTGGACTTATACTGGTTTTGAAATAATAACCATATTTATACCATGGGACTCCAAAAGGCCGGCGGCCTTAACATCCACCCTGCACGTGGGGTTATATAAATACCGACGGGACGGCTCCAAAAAACATGATTAATGTATACCTCGTCGGGCTAAGAATTGTACCACGCGCAGGGAACTCGTCTGTCAAGACTGCCCTTCGGCGCCTCCTGCTATGAGCATAAACACCTCAAGGGCTTACCAAAATACATATTTAAATCCTTTTACTTGACACCGAATCTATATAAGACACCTCTATTTTTACATATTGTTCTTTTGGGTGTAGCCTGAACTTTAAATCATCAATAAACACATACCAATGTGTATCAAGTTCCACCCTGGCCGGAATATAGCGGTTAGCTACGCGAATAGACATACAATCACCATAGTGAATAGTGCATCAGTAATTACCTTTCTTAAAGACATTCCAACGATCCAATTCTTTATCATACCCAATCTGGTGTACTTGTTTCTTTACTATGGCCCTCCTCAACTTTCTTTGCATTCAATCAGAATCCGGGATACATCAATCGCATCTATTAACTTTTCCTTGCTGACAACGGCATTTAGTAGACAGGCCGTACATACATTATTGATTTCCCTAGCAATATCCCTGGTGTGGGAATAAATAGCCTCAATAGCCTCCGTGGTAAAGACGGAGTTGTCCCGGTGGTAATTTTATTCAATTTCCCGTCGTCCTTCTATGGCTCTGCCCAGGGTTACTTCATCGGCATACTCCAAATGGGCTCCCACCGGCAGGCCCCGGGCCAGCCTGGTTACCTTAATGCCCAGGGGTTTAATTAGCCGGGCCAAATAAAGCGCCGTCGCATCCCCCTCAACATCCGGGTTGGTGGCCAATATAACTTCCTGAACCCTACCGCCCGCCAGCCGAGCCAGTAAACTCTTAATATTCAGCTCCTCCGGCCCCACACCGGCAAGGGGTGAAAGGGCACCGTGCAATACATGGTAGACACCTTTAAAACCCCGGTATTTTTCTATAGCCACCACATCACGGGGATCCTGTACCACACAGATTATTCCATTGTTACGATTCTGATTAGTGCATACCGGGCAGGGATCAACATCAGTAAGATTGCCGCACAAAGAGCAACGCCGCACCTTTTCCCGGGCTTCCCTAATAGCATCTGCCAGTCTGACGGCCACTTCCGGGGGAGCATTTAATAAATAAAAGGCCAGGCGTTGCGCCGTTTTGGATCCAATCCCGGGTAACCTGGCCAATTCACCGATCAAGCGTGATAACGCACCGGCGTATTGCATTTGCTTCACTGTACTGGCTCCCTTTACCGGTTAAAATAAACCGGGTATATTAAGCCCGCCGGTTAATTTGCCCATTTCCTTGGCCATCATATCCTGGGCCTGTTTTAATGCTTCGTTAACCGCAGTTAAAACCAGATCCTGAAGCATTTCCACATCTTCCGGGTCCACCACTTCGGGCTTAATTTCCACAGCTACGATTTCCTGTCGTCCATTGGCCACCACCCGCACCACACCGCCGCCAGCAGTACTTTCTACAGTACGATTACCCAGTTCCTCCTGCATTTTGGCCATGTCAGCCTGCATCTTTTGTACTTGCTTCATCATTTTAGCCATATTTCCACCCATCTTCTGTACCTCCTCATTTTTTATCCAAATCCTTTTCCAGGGGCACCTCTGCACCCTGAAACAGGCTTATCGCCTCTGCAGTATCCAGCTGTTCCGCGTTCCTCCGCCAGCCTGGCGGCGGGGCATCATAGAAATCGCAGCGTATCTGCCAGGTTAATCGGGTTATTGAATTCAGTGTTTGGGTCAACAACTGCTTGGTACCAGGATCCTCAGCCATATTCTTTATAAAAACATCTCCCAGGGGCACACCCAACACCAAACGGTGCTCTTTTATTTCCGCAGGCCATACCTGGCATAAACAGGTATAGGCAACCGGGTTGGCTTTTTTAACCACCGCCATTATTTCCGGCCACCATTTATTAATTTGGTCTATACTATAACGGGGATCATCTTGAGTATCATTCTTCCCGGTTTTCCTCTGAACAGGGTCTTCTGCCATAATAATACCGGTATTTTTCAATGGGGCTGTTTTAATTGCCTGTAATTCCGACCCATTAGATTCTCCGGCGGGCACGTGCACCAGTTCAGTATCATTAGCATGTGACGTCTCCGGCCCGGGCACGGGCGAATTATTATTGATTTTTTGGAACACCTGCGAATCGGTGGCCGTATCATCCGAAGCACCACAAACCGGTGAAGCAGTTGGATTAGCTTTAGTATTACCCATTTTAGGCTGCTTACCATCAATTTGGAAGCCGGCCTGGACTTTTGCATTCACTGTCGTAGATTTAAGTGGTGGTTGATTATTGCTTTGTACTGCCGAAATATCCTTCACGGGCTCATTATTACTATATGATTGCCCCTCGCACATTCCCCGATGTTCACCATTGGCCAGCGCTTTTTCAAGTCGCTCAATCCTATGCAGCAGTTCATCCACCGGCGGCGGATCATCATCCATAACCCGCACAAGCGCCAACTCCAGCACTACCCTTGGGTGGACACTGCGGCGCATAACCTGCTCGGCCTCCACCAGGTGGTCAATAGCCCTGATTAACCGGTCGCGTGTAAACAGCTGCAATAACTCTGCCGGGGGCATATTAAACCCTGCTTCCCCCGTCCCTTCGGGAGCTAAAAATACCACCAGCAGCCTGCGCAGATATTCCGTTAATTCCTTAACCAACTGCTGTAAATCCTTACCCGCGGCAACAATTTCAGCCACCTGCCTTAATACACCAGCCGCTTTTTTTACCGCCAGCCCGGTGGCCAGACCAAACAGCACATCTTCGGCCACCGTACCTAAAATACTGTGCACCGTATCAGCAGTAACGGCAGTTTCCCCACTGAGCAAAAGCGCCTGGTCCAATACACTCAAAGCATCCCGCATACTGCCTCCGGCAGCCCGGGTGATAGCCTGTACAGCCTCCCCATCCACGTCAAAATTACTTCTGGCGACCACTTGTTCCAGGCGTTTGGCAATTAATTCTTCCGGAATGGGACGAAAATCAAAACGCTGGCAGCGTGACAGTATGGTCAGGGGCACTTTATGCGGCTCTGTGGTAGCAAGCACAAATACCACATGGCCAGGTGGTTCTTCCAGTGTTTTCAACAGGGCATTAAAAGCCTCATTGGTGAGCATATGCACTTCATCCACTATGTATATCCGCTTACTACCCAGTGAAGGAAAAAATTTTATATTCTCCTTCAGCTCACGTATTTCATCAATACCCCGGTTGGAGGCAGCATCAATTTCAATTACATCCATGGTGGCACCGGACATTATTTCCCGGCAATTTCGGCACCGGTTGCACGGCTCACCCTCGTGTTGTTCGGAGCAGTTAATAGCCCGGGCCAGTATCTTGGCCGTGCTTGTCTTGCCGGTACCCCGTGGCCCGCAAAATAAATAAGCGTGGCTCACTTTGCCGGCTATCAATGCATTGCGCAGCGTCTCTGTAACGTGCTTTTGTCCCACCAGTTCACCCAATTGCTGCGGACGCCACTGCCGGTACAAGGCCAGATAACTCACCATCCATACCTCCCGTATAAATTAACCCACAAAACTACTTTCGCCGCAACAACGCTTTTTCCCTTCCATGGGACCTATACGGAAGCCTATACGATAAAAGCCGATCCATACACTCCAAAGGGGATATACAGTCGAAAATACAACATAATGTTTTTTTAAGTTGATTTTAGCAACAAGAAAACCGGCCTTAAGCCGGTTTTCTTGTTGCTAACTGTGATTAAATTTTAATGACCGTGCACCTGCCGTCGAATATTGGCTTCCAAGCGTTACTTTTGCAGGTAGCTCGGACCAGGCACCCTTGCGGCACCCGGATAAACTTCCTTAGTGCTGCTTCCGTCAGGACCTGACACGGTTCAAAAGCCTCCGTCGCGCAAGACCCAATCGTCAACACCCCTTACAAAAGCCAGACCTCACAAGCCAAGCCCTCGGGCAGGAATTCAACCCCGCTACAGCGGATTACGGGTACAGGGCACCGCTACCTCCCCGTCTAGCACGGCCAAAAGTTAAATTCAGTTGTTTAGCATAAGGACGGACCCGTCATTCAGTCAAGTCCGTCCTTATACTTAAAACACTACGTGGCGGAGAGAGAGGGATTCGAACCCTCGAGACGGGTTCAGACCGTCTACGCGATTTCCAGTCGCGCGCCTTCGACCAACTCAGCCATCTCTCCGTGGTCTACATTATGCATTGTATTAAATTTTAGCGCTCCTGCGACTGCGCAATAACTATTATACATATCTTTTAGTTTAACCGCAAGACCTTTTAACTATAATAACCGCCAAATCACCGATAAAATACTGGCAGGCTTGGCAACCACCTGTAAATAATATGAGAGAAGGCGTCGGACCTTCTCTCACCAGCAACCATCCTTACAGTTTGCTATTTAACACTGGAAAGTAGTTCTCCATAAGCACTGTTCTTACGTCGTAATTAAATCATTCTTACATGTTAAATCATTCTTAAATAAACAACAATCTTTTTATCGATATTACCAAGCTTTGAAGTAATACATAAACCGAACATAAATTTGCGGGAGTAGTGCTTGCTTCCTCCGCTTTGATCAGTATTACTTATGAACTTAACCCGACCGAATTTACTAAAAAACAACTTGGATCAGCTTACTTAAATAACTTACCTGTATAACAGAAAAACACTACCCATAGACTGGCCTACTTCTCGCAACAAACCCGAACCACAAATCCGACGCTTCTTGCATACCGTACAACCCGAGTCACTGTATGGATGGTGCTTAACTGTATTGTAGCAGATTTTAAAGTATTCCGCAATAGCCATAGCAAGATTTTTTACTTAGAAATTATAAGTTAGCCACTGCCTAAATATCAACACAGTATTTTACAAAGAAATGAAAGCGTTTATAACTAGGCGAAACAATCACTCATTATCAACTTTCTAATTATATCCCGGCACACTTCACATGGACGATTAATAAGACCGGCTGCTTGATCGTTTTTTCCTTCTAAAGGTACTGCTCCCCCCAGCATTGCCTTTTTTGCTGCTTGGACCTCCGTAATAGCCCCTTTGTCCGGTGCGTATATTTTTATTCTTTTTAATTCTAATTGGCGTTTCTTCTGTCAATTTAACTGGTGTTTGATCAGGCTCCTTGGTTAATACCTTTAATGCCGCTGATAACAGTGTAACCGAATCTGTTTCCTCCAATAATCCTTCGGCCAATCCCCGATAGCCCTCTATATCTTCTTTTTCCACGGCCAACAATAACCTTTCTACAGCTATGCGCTGCTGGCCCTCAATGGCATCTTTCAGCGTCGGTACAGGGCGGCGAGCTATTCTTCCCCTGGTCATATTTTCAATAACCCTGAGGTGATGAATCTCCCTGGGTGTCACCAAAGTAATGGCCACCCCGGCTTTGCCGGCACGCCCGGTACGGCCGACACGGTGGACGTAACCTTCCGGGTCCTGGGGAATGTCAAAATTATATATATGGGTCACTCCGGTAATATCCAGTCCCCTGGCGGCCACATCAGTAGCTACCAACACCTCTATGGCACCTTCCTTAAACTGCCGCATTACCTGGTCCCGCCTGGCCTGGGATAAATCCCCATGGATACCTTCAGCTGAATAACCACGTTTGTTTAATGCCTCAAACAGCTCATCCACCCTGCGCTTGGTTCGGCCAAAAATAATGACCCGGTCCGGCGATTGGGTATCCAGTAAGCGACACAACACATCAAATTTTTGTTTTTCGTGTACTTCAATGTAACCTTGCTCAATATTCGGAACTGTTACCTGCCTGGATTCAACGCTGATAACCTCCGGAGTATTCATAAACCGGCCGGCCAGAGCTCGGATGGGAGCCGGCATGGTTGCGGAAAAAAGCATCGTCTGCCTTTCCGCAGGAATATCCTTAAGTATATTCTCAATATCTTCAATAAAGCCCATATTCAACATTTCGTCCGCCTCATCCAAAACCACCATACTAACCTGGTTCAGGCGGATTGTTTTGCGCCTCATGTGGTCCATTAAACGCCCGGGCGTACCGACGATAATGTGCGGCCTTTTCTTAAGCGCTCTGATTTGGCGGTTAATATCCTGGCCTCCGTATATAGGTAATGTACGGATGCCCTTATATTGTCCGAGTTTATTTAACTCTTCGGCCACCTGGACGGCCAGTTCACGGGTGGGGGTTAAAACAACACCCTGTATGTACTCCCGCCTAACCTGCAAAATTTCCATTAAAGGTATACCAAAGGCCGCTGTTTTACCAGTGCCGGTGTGAGCCTGCCCAATAAGATCCCTTCCTTGCAGCCCTACGGGAATAGCCCGCTCTTGTATGGGCGTCGCCTCTTCAAAACCCATATTATTAAGTGCCTTGATCACGGGCTCGGTTAAACCAAAGTCATTGAATACTAACATACCAATTTTTCCCCTTTGCTTCTTGATTTATCATTTATAGAGCCTGTTCGAAAAGTATGAGAACAGACACTTATAGCATACCCACAGGTGTATGCTACCAAAACACAAAAAATATGCGGTATGCGGTAGCTTAAACTTATTCTGCAGCACCGTATAGAGCACCCTGGTCAATAAATATTTCAAACCATAAGTATTTTTATCATAACATAAATAGTTGTTACATTGGAAATTTTTATATACTACCTTCAGACAGATAAACCAGCATTTGTTTATTGGACCATTTGCCTTATAATATTACTATTAAAATATTCGGGGGCAAGGAAATGGATTATGATGTAATAGTGATTGGCGGCGGCCCCGCAGGTATGCTCAGCGCATCAACCGCAGCGGCAAGAGGGTTACAAGTTGTCTTATTGGAAAAGAATGACAAGCTGGGCAGAAAGCTGTTTATTACCGGTAAAGGCAGGTGCAATGTTACTAATAATGGGGACATGGACGACTTTTTCGATAATATCATCACCAACCCCAAATTTTTATACAGTGCTTTAAAAGCCTTTGACAATCACGGGCTCATGGCATTACTGGCATCTTTGGGCGTACCAACCAAAATTGAGCGGGGCAACCGGGTTTTTCCCGCCTCGGATAAATCCAGCGATGTAATTAAAGCGCTGCAAAAACACCTGCAGGTGAACCATGTGGATATTAAACTACAAACCATCGTTAAAAAAATACTTGTCAAGAATAACCGGGTGGCAGGTGTACTTCTAAACAGCGCTAAACAAATATCCGCACCCAAAGTAGTCCTTTCCACCGGTGGTATGTCCTATCAACAAACAGGGTCCACCGGGGACGGCTATAAAATGGCCCGTCAACTGGGCCATAGTATCGTAGAACCTAAACCCGCTTTAGTGCCCCTGGTAACCGGAGAAGGCTGGGTCAAAGACTTGCAAGGTCTAACCTTGAAAAATGTTTCAATAAAGGCCATAGTCAATAACCAAATCAAAGCTGAACAATTCGGGGAAATGATTTTTACCCACTTTGGCTTATCCGGTCCCATTATTCTTAGCCTTAGCAGCCTGATTAAAGAATATATCAACACACCGGCCAATAAACAGTTAAGGCTGTCCATTGATTTAAAACCGGCATTGGAAGCCGAACAACTGGATGCCCGGTTACAGAGAGACTTTAATAAATATAGCGGTAAACATTTAAAAAACGCTCTTGATGATTTACTGCCCCAGAAGATGATTGCCATCGTGCTGCGGTTATCCGGCTTGGATATACACAAACAGGTAAACCAGATTAGCAAAAAAGAGCGTTCTATACTGGTACAAACTCTAAAAAATATCACTTTAACCATTACCGGCACCCGCCCGTTAAATGAAGCCATTATTACCAGCGGCGGTATTAACGTTAAAGAAATCAACCCCTCAACCCTGGAGTCTAAAATTATAAAAGGCTTGTATTTTGCCGGGGAAATAATTGATGTAGATGCTTTAACCGGGGGTTATAATTTGCAAATCGCTTTCTCTACAGGGTATCTCAGCGGTCTCAGCACCGCTAAAGCCTGATTAACCGCATTTTTCCAGTCATAATAAAATAGGGAGTTGCTATCTGATAAACAACAACTCCCTGCATAAGGATAATGATAGGATATATTTAGGGAATCTGGTAGGGTAAAACAATGATATTAGACGGCAGGACACTACAAGGTACTGAATTCTACTCCTCCCATAACAGTTTGTCGGCAAACTAAGACATTAATCTGGGCAAAAAAGTGGCTAATTGCGGAAAGACGATTAGCAGAGCCAAACAAACTACAACCGCCCCCAAAAAAGGCCATATCCCCTTATAAATCACTTCCAGTGGTATATCAGGCGCGACCCCCTTGATAATATACACATTCATGCCCACCGGGGGCGTTATTACGCCCATAGCCACCGTCATAACAATAATTACCCCGAACCAGATGGGATCGTAGCCCAGAGTATTCACCGCAATGGGATAAAATATAGGTATAGTTAGTAAAACCAGGGCCAGCGCGTCAATAAAACAGCCCAATACCAGGTAGATAAACAATATGATTGCCATCACGGCAAAGGGAGGCAGAGGCAGTGTACCTGCCATTTGTGCCAGTTCAAAGGGCAGCCTGCTTATTGCCATCAGACGCCCAAAAATCATGGCCCCGGCAATAAGCAGCATAATCATAGCCGTAGTACGCGTGGCATCTAAGAGGGATTTATTAAATCCCTCCCAGCTTATACTTTTTTTAAACAGAGCTACCCCCAAAACTCCCGCGGCACCCACAGCGCCTGCTTCCGTAGGCGTAAACCACCCAATAAACAACCCGCCCATGGATAGGGTAAAGATAATCAAAACCTCCCCTAGCCCACCGCGGAGCGCCTCGGTTCTTTCCCGCCAATTTGCCTTGGGCCCGGCGGGGCCAAGACCGGGTTTGCGAAAGGTAATTAAGGCTATGGCAGCCATATACAACAACATCAGCAGTATACCCGGCAAAATACCTGCCATAAAAAGTTTACCCACCGACTGTTCCGTTGCCATACCGTAAACAATGAATATCACGCTGGGCGGAATCAAAACACCCAGTACGCCGCCGGCAGCAACGCTGGCCGTAGCGAGCGCATCGTCATATTTGTACTTCTTCATCTCCGGCAGTGCAATAGCGCCAATGGTAGCCGCTGTAGCCGTATTGGAACCACAAATAGCCCCAAAAACGCCACATGCCGCCTGAGTGGCTATAGCCAGACCCCCGGGGTAATGGCCGATTAATTTATACGCAAATACATACATTCTGGTGCCAATACCTGAATAAAAGGCCAAAAATCCCATCCAGACAAACATGGCAATAACACCTAATGAATAGTTAGAAAAAGTAGCATATATTTCCTTGGCCACCATACTAAAAGCCGCAGATGGCGAGGTCAGGCAGGCAAACCCGACTAAGCCCACCAGGGCCATAGCAAAAGCAATGGGCATTCGCAAAACCAATAGAATAAAAAAGGCTATGATACTGATTAAACCAACTACCAGTGTGCTCATTTATTCACTGCCGCCGCCTTTTGTATGGATTTTGCCGCTTTAATCCCTGGCGTTGACAGGGGTGTTAGAGAAGGCTGCAACAACCTCTGCACAGATTCCATTGTTCTAACCAGCAATACAAGGCCAAGGGCCAGCAACCCAAAGGCAGCCAGATATATAAAGGGATGCAACGGTATTTGTGAAGTGGGTGACACTACACCGCTGGCAGCAGTGCTATTGGCAAAAATAGCAACCTGCCAGGCACAAATGCTCCAGAATAATAAACCAGCGGTATTGATAATCAGATCCACCAACTCTTGTATTTTCAAAGGCAGCCGGTCAAACATAAAGCTTACAGCAATATGCCCGTTCTGCAGCGCGCAGTGAGCCAGAGACAGACCAATAGTGGCTACAGTCAAAAATGTAACATATTCGTAAACCCCCAAAACTGGACGACTAAATAAAGCCCTTAACAGTATGTTGGCAACCACCAGCAGCATAGCGCATACCATACATAACCCGGCTATTTTATCCAAAATGCGACTTAGCCCCGACACCAGGCCAGTAAATTTAAACACCTGCCCATCACCCCTAATAATTTACTGGTATTCTTTATTGTATTTATCAGCCAGCTCAAGCACCGTATCCATAACCTGCCGGCCTTCAAGCCCCTTGGCATCCAAATTGGCGACAAATTCATCCTGGATGGGCTGCACAAGATTTATCCACCGTTCGGCTTCCTCATCAGTAAGTTTTATCTCTTGAACTCCCTGGTCTTCAACAGCCCACTTCATAGCCGCCTCATTTTGCTTATCCCACAGGCCCATGGCCACCTCTGTAAAATATTTTTCATTAATTGCCTCTATGGCTTTTTGGTTTTCCGGAGACAACGAATTCCACTTATCCAGGTTCATAGTAACAAAAAATAGGGTATTGTAAAGAAACGGTGTTCTGGTTAAATATTTAGTTACCTCAGCATGTTTCCAACCTTTCAAAACCTCCACCGGCGAAAGATTGCCTTTGACAACTCCCTTCGATAAAGCCTCATAAGCGTCGGACTGAGGCATCGCCACCGGATTGGCCCCGAGTTTCTGAAGTGTTAGAGCGCTTAAGCCCGTGGCTCTTATTTCCAACCCCTGAAGGTCTTCCAGGCGACGCACCGGAGCTTTGGTAAACAAGTCTCCAGGGCCGGTGGTCAGCGCCATCATCATTTTAGTATCCTGGATTTCTTCCGGATTAATTTGCTTGATACCTTCCCAGGCCACCGTGCTGGCCACTTTGGAGTTATTATAAATGACGCCGGGTAATTCAAAAGCTTCCATTACCGGGAAACGCCCCCGGGTATAGGAGAAACAAGACATACCCATATCGGCAACACCGCTAACTACACCGTCATAAATCTGATCAGCTTTAAGCAGTGTCTCCCCGGGATAGCTGGTTATTTTCACCTGGCCATTAGTAGCTTCTTCAATCGCGTCGGCCCAAGGCTGGATCAAATCTTCCTCCGCCGGGTGAGTGCTGGGAAAGAAATGCGCCAGCTTTAACTCCACAACTTGCCCTGCATCATTATCCTCTGCTGAAGAACCGCAGCCGGCTAAAAATACCAGCATAGCCAGCATTAATAGCCCCAGTAAACTTTTGTTCAACCCCCATAACACCTTACTGCCATCCTTTCTCAATTACCGCAACCTCCTCAATATTTTTTTTGGCAACAAAAAAAACCCCCGTAGGAGTTTAAAAAGAAGAGCGGTTGGCCGTCCAGTTGCCCAAAAGCAACAACCCCCGCATATCAATTAAGCCGGGACTGCTTTGGAAACGCCGGAAATCCGCATCAACTTTACCTACCGTACTACTGTCCTACCCTTTTTTTAGAAAGCATGGGAAAGCACGGGGACGGTTCTCCTGCTTCCATTCTTTTGCTTCCACTCTCAGCACAGCTACAATTAATTACCGCCGTGTTACCATATCACTACATTTGGATAATAAAAGTATATTCTGCTTTAATTATAAATTTCCTGCCCACCGAAAAAATTTTTTTTAAGAGCTTGTTGGTGCCGGGTGTTGAAAGGTTGAAAATCTTTGATTTTCAACCTTTCAACACCCGGCACCTATCAGACCTTTAAAAATTTTTTCCTAACTACCCCCAAACACCAATTATTTGTCAGCAAATTACATTTCCAACCTAACCATATGCAATATAAAATAATATTTTATTATTTTATAACTCAACTTTCGCAGTTCAAAAATCAGTCTAACCCCTTACAAAATAAGAATTTAGGCCAACTTTTTTAAGCAAAAACAAACAGAAAACACGCCTTTTTTGGTAAAATGTAGTCACCACAACAACACACCAAGAAAGGATGTTTTCTGTGGCTATAATTTTACCAAAAATGATAACAATGAACAGGCTAAATCTTATTCTGATCGGTTTATAAAGCAGGCAAAAATAGGAACCTTTTTGCACCAGGCGAATATCCGAAAAGAATCCGGTCTATCGCCATTGTTCCTTTTCCAATTTTATCTTTTCCCTTGTATTTCAAGGGAAAAATCTTTATCGAACATTGGAGTCAGGTCGTATAGATAACGCTCCTTCCAAAGATGCGATATATCGTTTTCTAAACAGGCCTACATTCAATTGGCGGAAATTTCTTGTTACAATCAGCTCATTTCTCATCAAAACAAGACTTTTACCCCTGACATCAGAGGGCCGGGCTCGTGTATTGATTTTAGACGACTCTACTTATTCCAGAAACCGTAGTAAATCGGTTGAATTATTGTCCCGGGTTCACGATCATTCAACAAATCGGTATCTGAAAGGGTTTCGGATGCTGACCTTGGGTTGGTCTGATGGTGGAACCTTTCTGCCCCTTGCGTTCTCTCTGCTTAGCTCTGATAAAGAGAAAATCGTTACCAGGGGCTAAATCAAAGGATTGACAAACGGACAGTTGGATACCGCCGTCGCAAAGAAGCTATTCAAAAATCCACAGAAACTATGTTCTCGCTTCTCGACCAAGTGAACCCTTTTCAACTTTGTGCGAGTACCCTGCTTTTTGATAGCTGGTTTGCCTTTCCAGTCGTAATCAAGCGGGTGCTGACAGAATACCATTTGCATGTTGTTTGTATGCTCAAGAATATGCACCGCGTTTATTACACCTATAATGGAAGCGAATATACATTGGGTCAACTTTACAAAGTTCTTCGCAAAAAACGCGGGCGGGCCAAGATTCTATCATCCGTCGTTGTCGGGCTTGGTAAGGCCCAAAACGGAAATGACGTTCTGGTAAAAATCATCTTCGTTCGAGACCGTAACCGCTCAAAAAAATGGTTGGCAATCTTAACAACAAACCTTGAGCTATCTGATGAAGAAGTTATCCGTATTTATGGCAAACGCTGGGAAATCGAGTGTTTCTTCAAAGTCACAAAGTCCCATTTGCATTTGGCAAAGGAATTCCAGTGCCGTAGTTATGATGCGCTTACTGCTCATACCACCATTGTCTTTGTGCGATATATCATGCTGGCTTTAAGTGCCAGAGAGGAGAAAGACCCCAAGACCCTTGGCGAGCTCTTTTATCTGTGTTGCGATGAAATTGAGGATATTCGCTTTACCGAAGCTGTTCTTTTAATCATAGATCTTTTCGCCTCATCATTTAGCAAGGAATTTCTTCTTTCTGAAGAACAAATTCAACATTTTTTGGATACGTTTTCGAGCAATTACCTGCCTTTCTGAAAAGTTCGCTTCAGAAAAGAGCAGTTGCTTGATATTAATAATTCCAAAACGCTTGCATATTAAGAGCTTGAGCTTATTTTTAAGGTGCGAAAGTTGAGTTTATAAAAAATAAAGGATAAAAATACCGAACATAGAATGTTTTACATTTAGGTAATAAGAGAGATATTGCGTAAAGGAGACAACTTAATGATTAAAATTAAAATGTTTCTGACTGGCTTGCTGCTTTTGTTTTTGTTTAACACCAACCCGGCTTGCGCCGCTGACTACACGGTGGCACAAGGAGATTCGCTGTGGAAAATTTCCCAAAAATACGATATTAGTGTTGAAAAGATTATAAAAATTAACAATCTACAAAGTGACCTCCTGGCCATTGGTCAAGTTCTCAAGCTTGACGACACTTCCAAATCCTTACCTACTCAAGCAGTAACAGCAAAACAAAATACCGGTTATACCCAACAGGGCACTTATATTGTACAAGCCGGGGATACACTGAGCAGCATCGCACAAAAAATTGGCATTACCATTGAAGGTATACGCAACCTGAACAATATCCAGGGAGACATGATTTATGCCGGTCAAACATTAGTTTTTAACAGCAGCAGCGTCTCCAGGGGTTATGTTGACCGCCCCAGGAACGAAGTGCCACAAGGGGAAAGCTATTCCAACAGGTATGGCCAGTTAGTTGATTGGTTTGAAGAAGGAATAAACATATTAAAACCAGGCCTAAAATTTACCGTTACCGATACCCAGACCGGTAAAACCATGCGTTTTGCAGTATTGGGCGGATCCAACCACTGCGATGTCGAGCCTCTGACTACAGAGGACACCAATAGCATGTTAGACCTTTTTAAGGACTGGACCTGGACACCCAGGCCGGTTTGTGTTCAGATAGGAGGACAAGCTATTGCCGCATCCCTGTCCGGCATGCCCCATACTGATATCGAAAACATATCCAATAACGGTGTAACCGGGCACTTTGATATGTATTTGTATAACAGCCAACCCCACGGCTCCGGCATATCAAAATCATATGTACAGCAGCATCACGATGCTGTGCTAAAAGCAGCCATTTAGAAATAACCTAATTACTAGGTTCTGCGGTTTTACCTGCAGAACCTTTTTGTTTCCACAGCTGTCGAGTTGGTTAAAAAAAACTGTAATATTTGGGGTAAATTGAGTTAAGTAAAGACAAATAATAAGGGTCTTTCCAATTAGGAAATGACCCTTCTGTACATCATAATAATAATATTACATTGTATATTACTTTTGAACATTTGCAGCCTGAGGACCACGATTACCTTCAACTACGTCAAAAGTTACACTCTGACCTTCATCAAGGGTCTTAAAGCCTTCACCCTGGATTGCGGAAAAGTGCACGAACACATCGTTACCTTCGCTTGTTTCAATAAAACCGAAACCTTTATCGGCATTAAACCATTTAACTTTGCCTTCCATTTTTGAACCTCCTTTACTGTAAAATCGATCAAAAAGCTTTAAACCTAAACCTTGACCAATAAAAAAGAGGCCTTAAAATGGTTTTGTTCTCAACTTTTTAACACGATTGTAATAATACCATGGTTTAAGAAAAATAGCAAATGATATTCCTAAGGCAATCGCGGCACCAGAAAGAAGAAGAAGCTACTTTTTTAGATGATGTATGCAGAATCAGGAACCAAATCAACCCTTGGGACCAACCCCACTTGCGCGGCCCGGCTAAGTAAGGCGTTTACTGCTTTATACCCCGTCTCACCTAAATCTACGCTGAACTCGTTTACGTAAAGGTTGATATGCGCTTTGGCCACTTCAGGGGATAACTCTTGGGCGTGGCTTAGCACATACTCTTGCGATGCCTCCGGGTGGGACCAGGCATATTTAACGGATGCCCGGATCCAGTCAGCGATAGCGGAAAGATGCAGTGTCCGCCGGGCAATGATTGCCCCCAGCGGAATGGGTAAGTTAGTTTCAGCCTCCCACCAGCTGCCCAGGTCGGCCAGCATAGTTAACCCGTATGTATGGTAAGTAAAGCGTGCCTCGTGGATTACCAACCCTGCATCAACTATGCCATCACGCACCGCCGGCATGATCTCGTGAAATGGTAGAATCACAATGTCAGACACGCCCCCCGGCACATTTTGGCTTACCCATAACCTAAACAGCAAATAGGCAGTTGAACGCTCACTGGGTACTGCCACCCGCTTACCGGTCAGCACCGCCGGACCGCCGGTGTTGGCCGCTCTGCTCGACATAAGTACCAGCGGGCCGCATCCTCTACCCAGCGCACCCCCGCATGGCAGCAGCGCATACTCGGACAACACCCATGGTAATGCCGCATAGGATATTTTGACCACCTCCGGCCCACTGCAGGTAGCCGCCAAACTGTTTGTTATATCTATATCCGCATAGGTGACCTCAAGCTTGGGTGCACCTGGTATTAGCCCGTGTACCCAGGCATGGAATATAAATGTATCGTTGGGGCAAGGAGAGAAAGCGATTTTCATAGCAGCACCTCCGATAATACTAAACTGGCTTTCTCCAGCACGCCCAATGCATCTTTGATGCGCCAGGCAGCCCTGTCCCGTGGACCCACCAGGTTTGATATGGCGCGAAGCTCAATAATTGGCAGACCCTGTTCACGCGCGGCAACAGCCACACCATAACCCTCCATCGCCTCAGCGGCGGCCCCCGGCACCCGCGCGGCCAGTTTGGCGGCACTTTCAGCCGTGCCCGTCACAGTCGATACGGTGAGCACCGGGCCGGTTTTGACCGGCAAACCGGCCGCCAGCAGCGCCTCAGTCACGCCTTGCACCAAACCATTATCAACCTGTATGCTGGTTGTGCCAAGACTTAACTCATCCAAATTACTGAAACCTTCGAAAGTCTCCACACCCAGGTCCGCGGCAACAATTTTGTTAGCCACCACGAGGGAGCCCACTTCAGCCCTGCCGGAAAATCCTCCGCCAATACCGGCATTGACTACCAAATTGTATTCAGCAGTTAATAGCGCCTTTAAAGTACTGACCGCCGCTGCTACCGGACCGATACCTGCTACCAGCACGTCTATCCCTTTATCACTCCCTCTATCGCGATGCAACCCGCTCAACACAACTTCCATCTCCGCCTGAACAGCGGTCATTATAAGTACACGTTTTCCTAATTCTCTTTTATACGGACTTGTAACCATATTCATACTGCTCCTTATTATGCTACAAATTATACCAATGTACCGGCATAAAAGGCCCGGGCATTAAAGGTTCTTCTGTTTTTCCCAAGTTCATAATGCGTATATACATTGTGGCAAGTATCTCAGCAGCGGAACAGGCCTGGCTTAAATATCCGCCATTGTTTACCACTGTATGTTCCAGCACGCGACGACGAACGCCATATGCAACCCGCTCAATTTCATCCTGCCAATTAGTTTGCAGACATGCCATAACAGTACAACTCCTCACTTTAAAGCATTAAGAATAGACTAGATCATTTTGCTATATAACATTAGAATGACACCTTTAGGCTAAAGCCAAAACCATAAATGGCATGGATCATCTTATAAATATAATTATTGTATCATAACCTTGGTATCAACAATGCATAGTTATTTTATAGAATCCGGCGGCCCTTATTACTATTTCAGCAGCGGGCACTTGCACCGGAAATAATAGTCATCCTTTATATCGTTCACACCATATGTCCGCGCCCATCGCCATACCGGTCATAGCCGTGGTGAATCCATTTTTGCGCATAAAAAATCGTCAGCCCTCAAGCTGACAATATAAGAGTAACGCTGTATTCTATTTTTCTTCATCCTCCGGCAAATTACCGAACAGGATACGCGTATAATTCCGCTTGCCGTATAAGATTCTCGACACGAAAACAAATCCATCTTCGTACCTGTAAAATATCAGGTAGTTGGTACAGACAAGAAAACGATAGTCTGTCTGAATATCCACAACGGAAGATAGCGGCGCGCCAATTCCAGGATGCTCTGACAGCCCGCGTATCTTTTTCGTGATTTTAGAAATAAGATTTACAGCCGCCTGTGGATTACAAAGTTCTTGAGAAATGTAGCTTTTAATCTCTGCCAAATCATCTTTGGCTTCGGGTGAAATTTTCAGCTTATACATTCTCAATCCCTAGTTCTGCTTCCACTTCCTTAATAGTCATCCATCCTTTTTCTTTTCCAGCCTGCTCTCCCTGGGCAAGCTGTGACATAAGCTTCAGCGAAGCTTTTAATTTTTCATATTCGTTAATATCGACAATGGCAAATTTCCCTCTGCCATTTTTGGTTAAAAACACTGGCTCACCTATGGCAATATCACGTAGGACTTCATTGTAATTCCTTAAATCGGAGATGGGTTTGATATTTGGCATAGATAACAGCCCCCTTTTATTGCTGTTATTATTATACCCTTATTATTCGTAAAATACAACAGCAATGTTAATCGCCTGGTACTCGTACGACACCGTCACACTTTCCATGTGTGTGATTAACGAGTTAGTCTTAGTAGCTGTTTATCAACATCCTTACCTGTTCATTAGTTTCAGTTATGGTAAACTATTTTTCCCTACTCCTTCGGCTGTATGGCGACTGTCGTCGGCTAGCAGTTGCCTGCACTACCATTTTGGCATAAAAAAAGACCAAGGAGTTATCGCTTAAAAAACGATAACTCCTTGGTTTATATGATGTTTGGCGGAGAGACAGGGATTCGAACCCTGGAGACCGCTCATCACAGCCTACTCGATTTCGAGTCGAGCGCCTTCGACCAGCTCAGCCATCTCTCCACGATTTAAGACAAATAATTTATTTTTTATTTCCCCTCAATTCCTTAAAAAAACGCTTTAAAATTGCCCGGCACTCATCCTCAAGTACACCGGACACCACCGCCACCTGGTGGTTAAAGCGTGGTTCCCTCACTACATCCATAATTGAGTCCACAGCACCGGCCTTGGGGTCCTGGGCACCGTACACCAGAGTTTGTACTCTAAATTGAATCATGGCCCCGGCACACATAGGGCATGGTTCCAGCGTAACATAAAGTACAGACCCGTTCAGCCGCCAATCTCCAATATGACGGGCCGCCTGCCTTAACGCTATAATTTCCGCGTGGGCAGTGCTGTCCAATAACGTTTCCCGCAAATTATGACCCCGGCCTATAATTTTATCGTCCAGTACCACCACCGCACCAACGGGTACTTCACCCAAAGCGTAGGCTTTTTCAGCTTCCGCCAAGGCCTCGCGCATATAACCGGCCTGATTCAATAAAGGTTCCCCTTTAAAAATAATGGTGCGCCTGGAGGGACTCGAACCCCCGGCACGCGGTTTAGGAATGTGGAAAACGCCCTTTTTATAGTTTGCGTAACCTTGCAATCCCTTGGTATCACTGGCTTTGTCATTTTTAGGGATTGCTCCCAAGTGCCGTTTTTGGGTGCAATTTGAGATATTTGCTCCCAATCTGCTCCCAACAAACTCCCCCAATCCACACCCTTGCGCCCAACTGATATTATACGATATATACACAATCCAGTCAACACAAGCCCACACCATACCACTGGTAAGGAAATCATTACCCCCCCGATCCGCTCCCGCTGCTCTGGTGGCTGCCCCCTCAGCACCGGTTGTCCCGCTCACCCCATACGAGGGTCTTGGCATTCGACGGATACATCCATATTCAGTTGTACCCCCTGTTTAATCTAACCCAGGGCCATCGCCCGTATTTCGTCCAGCGTTTCCTGCTCAACGTCCATGTGCAGCGCCACAGTGAACAGGGCCTGCAGTTGCCCATCTACTTTGCTATCTAAAAAATCCTTCATGCCAAGGGATACTTTAGCCATGAGTGAGTAATGAAAACACACACTTTCGCAAACGTCCCGGTATATCCTTTCAAAGAGGTCTGCATGTTGAAACTGCAACATCAGCTCACCTCCCCGCCTATGCTCCCTTTTTCATAAGCTCTTTAATGAGCCTCAAACTAACCAATACAACATCTCCCAGTACAATGTAATCCTGCAGTAAGTCTGGAACTACAACAACCTTTTTCCTCACTCCATGCGCCTGATTATTAACCGGCAACATCAAACTCACCCCTGCTCCTTCCAGCGATTTCCTCTTGCATTTCTTTCATCACCTCAATAACACTTGCTGCCGCTACCTCCTTAGTGCATTGGTTATCCTCTGTAAGTGACGATGCCACTTCATATAAATCATTGTGCCATTTCATGATGAAATACATCGCATCTGCTTTTTTCAGTTCGGCCTTCATGCGGGCCTTTTCTTCCACGGTCATGGATTACGCCTCCTTCGCTAAAGGTAAACTGCCGCCATGCACAAATGTAATTAGTTCCTTTTCCTCTTGTGAAAGGCTTTCTTCAATCATAATAAAATCATCAGTTGCAATACATGTAAATTGACTGGCAGGGCCTTCCATACCTTTGAAGTTACAAAAAACTACCGTTTTCATTAACGAATACCCCCTTTTAAAGCTACAGGTTAATTCTCCAATAAACCAATGTAATATTCCGCATTAACAAGCACGACGTGCTCCAGTTCAATATAATCAACCGGCAAATCTGGTACAATTACTACCCCTCTTCTAGCTGACATGGGCTTCATCCTCTCGTTTCTCTCCTATGAGCTCCTTTACGTACCTTAAACTAACCAATACAACATCTCCCAGTACGATGTAGTCCTGTAGCAAATCAGGAACAATGATAACTTTTCTTTTACTAGCCATGATTTAAGCCTCCTTATTCTGACTCCCTGCCACCGTCCGCAATAAGATAAAATTTGCCGTCCGAATAAACCAAATAATCGCCGTTCTCAAGTTTAAGCATCTTAAAATCCCTCTTTTAATTTTCCCCAGGGATCGCCTCCCTGGTAGCGTGGACTGTATTGCTTCTAGTACAATTTTAACCACTACCCGTACCATTGTCAATACTTTATTTACTATTATCAGTAAATTATTTATTATTAGCTGTACATTGTTAACTATTTACTGTATTATAAAGACAGGGGGTATGCCTATGATAAAAGTGCATTTATCTAAAATACTTGGGGCTAAAAGAATTAATATGACAGAAATAGCACAGCAAACGGGATTATCAAGAAATACGGTTTTTTTGCTTTACCATGAAAAAACTGAAAGGATGGATTTTTCCACTTTAAATAAGCTCTGTGCCGCCTTAAACTGCCAGCCTGGTGATCTACTAGAACACATACCCGACAAAGAAGGGGGTGCCACCGCCAATGAGTGAGCTTGAAAAAATGCTCCGCCGGGTACTGGATGAGGCACTAACCGAGAAGCTGCAGCCTATCAATGAACGCCTTGACGACATGGATCAACGCATGGGCACCTTGGAGCAAGGCCAGGCATCCATTGTTAAACGTCTGGATACTTTAGAGAAGGGCCAGCGCAAAATACAGAAGGATGTATCAGAAGTCAAACTGCAGCTTAAGGGAGTTTGGGGGGATATACTAAGATTGGACAACCGGCTAATTAACCAAGAAAAAATAACAGGCAGTAGATAAACCCGGCCATTGCCGGGTTATTTTCAGTTGTCGTCAAGTTGGGTACAACTGAGGGGTTTTCACCCTACCTATGGCGTGCCAGCACCTAATCCTGACCTTGGGGAACTGAGTTCCACAAGGTGCGTTTTCACCCTACCTATGGCGTGCCAGCACCCTTCAACTTGGGATAGTTTGACCGGGGTTAAGTACACATTTTCAGTAACCGACAGATTGTCCGGTACTGATGGCCACCCTACCTATGAAGGGCCAGTACCAGAGCAATCCGGCAAATTCGCCGGAATGGAAAGGATGGCCACCCTACCTATGAAGGGCCAGTACCCGAACTATGTAGTGGGCATATGGTAGTCACTATATTTAATTGCCCATTTTGGGATTTCATCTTTTTTGAAAAGCTTTTTGTATTCAGCGGTAATACTTGATTCTTTGTTGTCTATTTTCTTTAACGACTCTTGAGCGTCTTTATTGCTGTCTTTGGCAGCTTCATAAATTTTCATGCCTTTACTAAGCGTTCTGCCCGACAAAGGGAAGTCTATCTGCTCCGCTATCTTATCGCGGGTTTTGCCCTTTTCGGTGGTGGAACTCAGTTCCCCAACCGAAGTTCTTTGTGTTGGCAAACCATTCTTATCCTTACCTATCAATTGTGTAGCTTGTTTTCTTTTTAGCGCCCGTTCCTCCTCGATTTCATGTTTACTGCTTTTGCTTGACGGTAGGTTTCCCGGTTCATACCCACGGCTTTGGCAGCTATGTCTCGGGATTCTCCTTTTTGAGCTTCCGCAAAATTTTGCGGGTCCTCTTTCCGTTGATATTGATTGCTGCCCTGCCGTCCTCCCAATGCTTCCTCGATCCTACGGGCCAGCTCAACCTTCTCGCTTGGGGTTAAATGTAATTTTAAGCCGATCACCTAGTCCATCATGGCCAGTTTTATTTCCTCTCGCAGCGGAAAATACCGCAGCCAAACGAAAATACAAAAAGCGGAAGTAATCCCACTTATTTTACATGAAATTATTATCCTTAAAAATTAATTGATATGTTAGGATAATTTTAAATTTTTAAGTTATATTCGACTTTAAGTGACATGTTATTGCCTTGGTAACGTAATACAATAAACCAAATAATTAAAAAGGAGGGCGATAGTATGAAACCCAAAAGCTTGCTTACCATATTAGTATTAGTCTTAACTTTACTGATTGGCTGTGGTGAGAACAATATGCCAAAGGAAAGTCCAGAACCAAAGGCTGAGCCACCAGAAAAGGTTGCCCAAAGCATTTTAGAGTATATGTCATATCAACAGTGGCAGCAATTATACAAATACCTTCACCCGGATACCCGGGCATTAATTACTGAAGATGAATTTATTAAAATGAAAGAGGATGGCCCGGTACTTGCAATTGAAAGCTACCAAGTGAAAGAGCCAGTTTTACTTAATAGCTGGACTGATTCAAAAGGTACCGGTAAAACTTACAAAAACGTAGCCGAAATACCATTCGAAATAACAGTCAATCTCGTTGGTAATAAACAACCCTACAAAGCGTCCATGCATCTAGTTCAGGATGAACAAGGGGCTTGGAAATATTTCAGTGACATCCCTAAAAAAGACTGAATAACGCCCGGTTTAAACCGGGCGCTTTAGCTTATCTATTATTTTTTCAATGTTATCCATTTCAATATTTAACCTATCTATAAAGACAATGTCCCCTGTTTTTTGAAACTGCTTTAGCCATTTAACGGCTTTGGTATGATGACTCATCAGCTTTTTATAGTACCCGTGGTAGTTCTTTAATTCCTTAGGCGGGGTAAGTCCGGCAAAGGAATTGTTAACCTTGGCCACTTCTGCAACGTATAAATCTATGCAGATATTTATGCGCTTCATGTCGTTTTTCTTCATGGCTTGACCTAATACGACCATGGTTTTGCCCAGACCGGCTATGTCTTTAATAACGTTAACATAACCAGAAGGTTTTTGGGGTTTGGTTTTTACAATGGTTTGTAACATTGGTTTTAAAAATATGTCAGCATACCTCTGGCCCGCTGTTTTTATGGCGCTATCCCGGCTCTGATCGGTTAATTTTATCCGACCAAAGCACGGCTTATTCTGCCCAGGCTGTTTTTGTAAAATCAATATTTCCATTTCACGGGAGACATGCTCCGGCATATGATCAACAATGATATGGTGCAAGCATAGTGCCTGTGCCATTGCGGTTGTAATAACAGGGGTTATGCCGTCACGAAGCTCAAAATATTGATCCATCAACTCCCTGTAGTTGTTTGCCGGAGTAAATAACTGGTAACCTCTGTTATTACTGCAATTCTTTTCTGTGAATGTCCCGCCGTCAGGGTTGCTTTCAAAAGAGACATAACCGGTTCCGCCTTCTTTATAAAAGCCGGTCAACACAAAGGCAAAGCCATTTTCCTGATATAAATGGTTTAAGTATAGGGGCTCCATGTCAAAAGTTATTCTAAGGGTGCGTTTATCCCTCATTTCCTCGACGATTTCTTCGGCCAATTGCCTGCACTGGATTAAATCAAAGTCAGGCGCTGCCCGGTCTTGTATTTCCTTTCTAAGCCACTCGCCAAGGTCATGGCAACCGGCAGCGCCAAGTAATACATAGTCACTAACTTTAAGTGTCTTGTAAACATTATTAACCAGCTCAACGTCACTATCATTATGGTTTACCGGGTTATTATAGTCCATGTCTTTATGCTTGCGACCAAGAAAATCACCGGTCACAAGAGCGTATTCATCGCGGTTATTTGCCGATATTACAAGAGTCATGCTACCGCCCACCTTTCCATAAACTTTCTAATTTCAATTAATGCCAATTGTGCCTTTTCGTCTGCATCCTCAATCTTTGCTCCGATTTCATACGCCACTGTTGACGGGGAATGTATTCCTAAAAGCTTTCTAATGACTTCCGGTATGTTCTGGTTAATAAACTCTGTGACGTTGGCTCTTAGGGTTGTGCCCATGCTGGAGATGCCTTGCCAGAGGCCCTGAACGATGTTTTTACCCCATGATTTTGCATCGGTAACAAGATTAGACCAAACCTGGATTGTGTTGGTTTTAAAGGTATTCCATGCCCCCGAAACGGCCCCCCAGGGGTTTAGAGAGGACAACCAGCTTGTTATGCCGCTCCACCAGTTTTTAACGCCCGTTGTTATAGAGTTCCAAACCTCAAGTCCTTTGGATTTTACTCCGTCCCACGAGATACCCCACAAATGAAGCGTGTTTTCCATCACCTGGTCAAAGTCACCTTGCAGTAAGGCAATGATGTTCCGAATCGGCAATGTTAAACCTTCTATCACCTTACCCATAACATTAAAAGCAGTCTCAACAGTTGCTTGGATCTCAGGCATATGGTCTTCTATCCAGGTGGCCATTTCATTCAAAACAGGGGCCAGTTTTTCACCGATCTCTTTTGTGACGAGGCCAAATTTATTTTTCAGCCTTTCCATCGCCTGGCCAAAACCACCGTCAACCTTACCAGCTGCGTCATCAGTTGCCCCCGCGAAGTCGCCCAGAGCGGTTTTACCGTCAGCCATTGCAGTTATAACTTTTGATCTGACATCGTTCCATTGTTCACCGAAAAGGGCCGCCCCTGCTTGGTTTTGTTTCATTGGATCATCTATTGCAGCTAGTCCCGCTATGGTTGCTTCAAAAGCCGCTTGTGCCTTATCGCCACCAGCAGCGATAGCTGCGCCCATCTCGTCAGCGTTTAGGCCAATAGCGGCAAACCCTTCTGCCGTGGTTTTACTACCGTCCTGGGCACGAATATTGAATTCTTTGACGGCATCACCGACCTTGTCCAGGTTAAACGCGCCTTCTTGAGCCCCTTTGACAAGAATCCCGGCAAATTCTTCAGCAGAGAAACCCATTGCCGCGAATTGTGGGGAATACTCATTGAAAGTATCCAACAGATCCCCGGCTTTGTCGCCGGCCATTTGTGATGTTTTGGTAATAATATCAAAGGCTGTATTGCCATCAATGCCAAAGTTTTTGACTAGGCTATCGACTGATTTTATACTTTCAGACACTTCAAAGCCAAAAACCTGTTGCAACACCAGCGCTTTGTCAGCCAAAGCGCCTGTTTCCTCGGCCGATCCATGGAATACCTGTTGTACTTGTGTCATGGCTGCATAGATTTCATCAACACTGCCCCGGGCATTACCGAACATGATTTCTGCTTGTGCTTCAAATTCGCCCATTGCTTCCATTGGTAACCCAGTCGCTGCTGCCATTTGCCTGCTGGCCTGGTCCCAGCTAGAAGCCATATTTACGCCTTGTGCCACCACTCCAACGGCTGCAATTCCGATACCGGCCACGGCCCCCGCCGCCAGTGTTGCAGGGCTGATAATGTTTTTAACATTATCAGCAACGCCGGACACGCTGGTTTTGAATTTATCGCCCAGAGTAAGGTTGTCAGATGTTTGGTTAACCTGCTGCAGTTGTTCCTCAAATCGTTGCAATTGCTGCTCACTCGCGGCCACTTCTCGCTGAAACGACCGCCACTGGGCTTCGTTTATGTCACCGCGCCGAAACTGCTCATTTACCTGTTCTTGGGCAGCCTTTAGGCGATCAAGCTTTTCCCGGCTATTGTTTACAGCCTGCCCTAAAAGTTGCTGCTGCTGTGCTATCAAAGTTGTATTACCGGGGTCCATGCGTAAAAGACGCTGCACCTGTGAAAGCTCCCCCTGGAGATTTCGGCTCTTCTGGTTTACGTCTGCTAATGCTGCCGTAAGGGCTTGGGTGTTGGCTCCGAATTCAATAGAAATGCCCTTTATGGTAGAACCTGCCATATTATCAACTCCCGAAAGTTATTTTTAAAAAAGAAAGTAGGCGGCCAGGCTCACCGTACCAGTGAGCCCCCTGGTGGCCGCCTTAAAATAAAAGGATAGGTTTATGAAAAAATGGCTATGGGGTTTGTACGCCTGCAACGATCGACCGCGCTGCAGTTAAAGGGAACTCCCCTTGCTCCCTTTCTACTGCCCACCGTTAAAGATGGGCAGTATAAAAAGGAGCCGGAGGAACTTAGACGGCTTTTCTGAGTAGAATTACGCTGTGCGGAGCTGCAAGTTTGCCGTCACCCAGTTGGGTCGACTTATGCACAAATTCGTCGGTGTCCTCGTCGAAATATTTCTTGTAGAGCATCTGCAGATTACTGTTGAAGATGTAATCTTTATAATCCACAAAATACCCAAAAATGTCGCCGACATTCGCCGCGTCAAAGCTGGGTAGGTAATCGTCCACAAGCACCACATTGTAACCCAGGACGCGCCGCTCCGGTCTTTCAGCCAGGCCCAGGTTAATCCGGGCTATGGGTTGCCCGTTGGCATCAACCATACCGGCAATATACTTGTCCCAATCTTTTTTTGTAAGAGTTAAATTGACTTTTGCCTCGTAAGCCAGTGGTATAGTCCCGATAATGGCAGCCCATTTGCCATAGGTGCTTATTTCAGCGGCAGTTACATCTATAATCTGGCCAGCAGGAATAGTGTTGTCGTTTACGATACCCAGGGGCTGGCCCACGCCTGTGCCGGTTACAACCGATTGTTCAACTGCAATAATCATTGCCTCGTAAATGTTCTCTACAACAGTTGATTCAAACATCTCCAGGCTTACCGTGGAAGCTTCCAGGGAGATAGCTACACGGCATTGCAGCTTGTAGTAGTTAAAAGTGATACTGCCGGTAGGCTTTTTCTGTTTATCTGAAACGCTACCCTCAGCAACCCATGTTGCGGTTGGTTTTAAGCTGGATGTCGGGACAGACACGCCACCCTTGACGTTTGTTTTGGTAATGCGGTCCCAGATCATGGAGTAAGCGGACATTTTCTCGTAGACTTTCTGTACGATCGTTGTTGGGATCACGGTTCCAATGTCGCTGGTTAGAGTGGTAGCGTTGGCCCGGTATTCCAAAATCTCTGACCGGGCGCCGGTTAACACGAAGCCCATGAAAGCCTGCCGGTATTCCGAGGAGCCGTAAACATTGCCGTTTACGGGTTCATTGCCCCTGGTGTTGGTATTGTTCGTAATACCGGTACCAATGCCGTAGGTGCCCAGGATTTGCATTTGACCAATAGGGCCGGCAGTGCGCTGTTGCCTCGGGCCAGCGCCCACGGTGCGCCGATATTCGTCTTTGGCCAGGGCTGCCGCGATGTCCGTCAGTTCTTTGTCAATTTCCTTTAAACGCTCCGGGGAACTGGTTAAAAGTTCGGCTTCCAACTGGGAACGATATTCTTCAATTTCACTTTCGGTCATATATTTGAATTTATTCATGCTAGTACCTCCTGATTAATTTTGCTCTAATGAGCAATGCTTTCCGATATTCTTCAACATCCGCTAACTGTTCAAGCCTGCTTCTGGCTTCAACATAGGTTTGGTCATACGCCGGTTGGTCAACTAAAGAGGTCTCAAAAAGTTTGCGTATATTCATGATTGTCCGGGTATGCGTGGCTGAGTCATAACTATCACCATCATCAGCCACCGCAAAACCGAAACTCATCTTGTCAATTAAACCGGATTTTACCGCATTATATAGGTCCCGGTGGCTTGTTATATCTGACTGTAAAGTTGCCCGCATATAGAGCCCGTCTGGCCGCTTTTCCAGCGTTAGGGACTTATTCCGAGTTCGCGCCAAGACGATGTATTCACCATTATGGTTATATCGAAGTACAACATCGCTCATATCAGCCTTATCCAAGGCCGTTGAAGCAATGATTTCCTTGTACTCGATACCGTCAAATTCATAAAGTACGGTCGGTTGGTCGAAAACAATTGCCCGCCCTTCCAGCAGCATATTATTTTCTTCACCAGCCGCCCTCAGCTCATTTGAAAAGCCGTAGAGTTTCATGAGGGCTTCCCCCTTTCAATCCCGCTATTCCAGCGGGTATTTATCTATGTCAACAACCTTGCCTGGCGCCGTTCCAGCACCGGATTGATTGTTAGCTTTCAAACTTAGAAAAATTTTAATTGCCTGTAGGTTGCCCGCCTTTGCCTGGTGTATAAGAGTATGCCAGGCATCAATCACCTGTAGTATTTCACTACCACGTTTTGGCAATTTCAATTTCTATCCCCCTCAAAATTTCTGAGACTTGCCGCAATAGGGCATTGTATGCCTTGATTGTGTCAATGTAAGTTGTCAACGCCGGATTGGTACGCCGGGTTTTCTGATTACCATTTTCATATAGCTCAATTTCTCCGTTTGCCTCTATGTCTGATTTCAACCCCACGATGATGTAATCCAGATATTGCAATTCCTCGATATATCGCTTAATCCGGATTAGCTTGTCCGGTGTCAATTCTTGTTTAAGCGGATTATCCGGGGGCAATTGTTCAATGTATTTAAGAATATCTCTGACTTTAATTTTAGTTTTTGGTGGTTTCCTCGGACGGCTCATAATTTGCCCCCTTTCTGTTAATATTTGCTACTTTGGGCGGAGGGGGGTAATTTTTGGCTAAAATCTCGTAATTGCTCTATGTGTGCAAATAGCCTTCCCCCTCCGGTCAGGTGAACTGGCCACAAGATAGACGCCCCGGGGGGCGGGTATGCATCCTAAATGCTTAATCGTAACTGCCCGCTTCCATCTCCCTGACAAGCTCCAACAGTTCATTAAGCGATCCATTCTCCTCTAGCTGCTCCCACCGTGCCCGCAGCTCCCTTTTCTCTTCTTTTGTCTTAGCTGAAACAATCAATGTAATTCGGGCCTTTAAGTAATCGCGTCCCGCTACACATTCAAACTTCTTTTGTGGAATAATTGAAACTTCCATGTTCTCAACCCCTATCTTTATTTGCTCTCGCCTTGGCCGCCTGATAACGCCGCAAGCCTTTTCCCCTACCGATGGCCAGCTTCCATAACTTGGGGTCCCGGGCCAACAGGCGTTCAAGCTCTTGGTCGGTGAGTACCAGTATGTGCTTGGGCATCTGAATGCGTATGTATTTCATAGATCGCCATCACCTTTATTATCATTTTCCGGGATACCAGATATCTGTATCTTTAATACCCCCACGTTTAAACATTTCATCTTCTGCCCTTGCACGGAATAAATCAATTACCTGCTGTGCCCTCATTAAGTCATCCGTAAGTTTAACTGGCAGATATGGACAGGCTTGAATGCTTAACTTACCTATACGGTCCCTAAGTTCCCTTGCTTCATTTGCAATTGTCCGCCATTCTTGTTCAGTGGCCTTTTTTATCCTACTCATTTACCACAATCACCCCCTACTGTAACCAACTCCAATATGGGACAGGCTCTTTTATGGGACAGGGTTGAGATAGTTCCTGTCCCATCTTGTCCCCTTACTCCTGCAAGGTTTCCGAGTTTTTTTGGGACAGGGGACAGAAAAAACCATATATATATTTTTTCTTTATTTATAATCATATAAATACTTATTATCTTTTTCTTTGTCCACTTGTCCCAAAGAGGGGGAAAGCCTTATGTCCGTAAGGGGACAGGTGTGGGACAGGTATGGGACAGGTGGACAGGTTTTAGGATATTCGCCTATAAACGCGCTGCCGTCCATATTCCGGTATTCTTTCGCGCCCTCCTGGTTCCCATCCGGGTATTTTTTTCATGACATTGCTTATTTCTTGCTGCTCCCTATGGCCATATTTGTTTTTGTCTCCACTAAGGGCATGTATCCAAATTTCAATTCCACAGACAACTCCCATAGATTTTTCACTAAGATACTTATCAATCAACCCGTACCATGGGCTTATTTCCGTGTATTCTTCTTGCACCGCCGTGGCTAACTGTTCAACCTCATGCGTAAGGTAAAGCGCTTCCCCAGTCTCATAATACTTTTTGGCTTCAGCCCATATCTGATTCCTTACCTTATCGATTTCCCAAGGTTTCAATTTCCCGCGGCTCACCCTCACGGGCCAAAAGCGCCGGTTCCCGGTTTGATCCCTTAGGAAGCCATCCACGGCGTTTGTAGTCCCCACAAGGATACACTGTCTTAGCTGGTCCTTTGATCGGCGGCCATACGGTTCCCGGTACCGGTCAAAGTTGCGGCTTAGGAATGATTTAACTTCCTCAACTTCAGTTTTTCTCAACCCGGCCAGTTCCGCAACTTCGATGATCCATTTTCCCGGCATTTTTTCTGCACCGGTTTTATTTTTCATATCCTCCATCCGCAGGTCATCAGTAAACCACTCATCCCCGGCCAGTAAACGAAAAAAGGTACTCTTGCCTATGCCCTGGTTACCCACCAGCACCAGCATGGTGTCGAACTTAATGCCAGGCTTGTATACACGGGCCACAGCAGCCGTGAATGATTTTCGCGTCACCATCCTGGTATACTCGTTATCTTCAGACCCGAAGTAATCAATCAGCAAGGCATCAAGCCGTTGCTGCCCATCCCACTGCAGCCCTGACAAATATTCCCGCACCGGGTGAAATTTCAACCGGCTTGTGGCAATGGCAAAGGCATCATCAATTTTGCTTTTACCAGTAAAGTTGTAGCTAGTCTCAAAATAATATCTTAATTCGGCATCGTCACTGTCAGACCAAGTACCTTTGGCCTTCCCCCAGGGTAAAGCACCCCTAATGTCAAGCTGGTTTGCAAACTCATTTAAAGCCACTTTACTTTTTAACGCTTCATCATTCCGCAATATCAAAAGAGCGTTATTAATTGTGGAATAAATCCTACCGTTTTTATCTTTACTTAGGAGTTTTTCCCAGAAGGATGATAACCCCAACACTTTAGCCACCTCTGGGTCATCTCTTGCTTTTTCATGGAGTTCGTCTGCTGTTATTCGAGCCATTGTTGCACCTCCGGGGCGGTCAATGCCATAAGCTGTAAGTCGGGATCCTTACTCAACAAGCATTCGGTCAAATACTCTTGGTAGTCGGTTTTATGTAACAATTCAGCTAAATCATAATGCGCTTGATAACCCCCAGCAGCTAAAACATGGTTGGTAGTTCTCACGAACAAAGAAAGTATTTCTAACGCCCGATCCCGTTTTTGTTTAAAGATTTTCTCAATCTCACGCTTTTGGGCTGCCTCAATGGCCAACTGCTTGGCCTTACGCCTGGCCTCCAATGATACCGGCCTATTGTCCACCTCAATACCAAAGTCCCGCGCTATCATCCGGGCCGCCTCAATGGGTCTGAGTCCATACACCTTTGCCACTAGGTCAATAGCGTCACCGTAGAATCCACATCCCCAGCATTTGCATTTATTATCCTGAAAAGTATAGAAACTGGGTTTTTTATCTTGGTGAACTGGACATAAACCCACCCAATAGCGACCATGCCGGTGCATATTAGCAATGTTGTATTTATGAATAATGTCCACTGTATTAATTTGCTTAACCAATTGAAAGATATTACTTTTTCGTGATAAACTATTTGGAGCATGCAACTGTATCACACCTACCTTACCGCCTGCCCGTGCCGCCCCGCGCGGGCTTTTGCTTTTATGTCGATTATTTCAGCCGCCGTATTTTTCCTGCAGTTTCCGGCTCTACCGTAACGCTAGCCTGCTCCTGTGCCTCCAGCCACTGGAGAATGCTACTCCGCCTAAACAGCACGCGTTTACCTGCCCTGATGTGCGGTATTATTTTTCTCCGTGCCCAGTCATATGCTGCCCACTCACTAATACCCAGCATTTCCGCTACTTCTCTAGCAGTTATTGTTTCACGTAATACATGTTGGGCATCGTCTTTAAGCTGATCTAGTGTTTTATGCATTATTTAAACCCCCTTAACGAATTTTAAATTCGTACTAATTATATAATAGCGTATTTATAGTTCGTTGTAAATAGTTTTTATTTGATTATCTGTACTTTTAATTCGTGTTATGGTAGTATATTGGTATGGAGGTGAATACATTGGATATTGGCACCAAGATAAGAGAATTGAGAAAAAGTAAAAAACTAACCCAAAAGGAATTAGCTAAAAAAATAAACAAGTCTGAACGCGTGATACAAAAATATGAAAGCGGTGAA
The DNA here is from genome assembly GCF_000233715.2 of Desulfoscipio gibsoniae DSM 7213. GTDB lineage: Bacteria > Bacillota > Desulfotomaculia > Desulfotomaculales > Desulfallaceae > Sporotomaculum > Sporotomaculum gibsoniae. The sequence goes on along the minus strand of NC_021184.1, from coordinate 23,383 downwards.
ATTGTACCGCCTATTTCTGTAATAGAAGAAATTGCAAAAATACTTGACGTAGATATTTACGATATTATTCTTACCAACAGGATGTACATTGACCAGATTCCTAGCGGTTCTATTTTCCCAAAAGTGAATTTTGTTGTGCCTGGTGAGATAGCAACAAAGGGAGTTGATAGCGTAACAACAGTTAAGTTAATGTCTGGACAAGATTTATATGACATAGCTTTTCTTCTTAAACATCAAAAGGAAGCATATTATAATGGCAGACTTCTTACTGAGTATGAACGGAAACGCGTACTCGCTATGCTAAAAATAATGTTCTCAGAAGAAGGAGAATCAGAATAATGGCTGGCTGGGTAGAAAACAGGGGGACCAACAAATGGCGGCTTAACGTACCAGGTGGGACGGGCCCGGGCGGTAATCGCAAAGTTTACCGCCGGACGATTGAAGCCACCAGCGAGCGTGAAGCCAAAAAACAGCTAGACATTTTTTCTGCTGAGGTGCAAAAGGGCCAGTATATTGAACCCTCCGGGCTCACCTTCACGGAATTTAGCCAACAGTGGCTTAAATCCAAAATAGACTTGGCACCCAAAACCAAGCACCGGTATAAAAAAATGCTTGACTCCCGCATTTTACCGGCTATGGGCCACATGAAATTAGAGGACATAAAGCCTTTTCACATAATGCAGTTCTATGACAACTTGCGGGAATACGGCATCCGTGAGGACGGCAGGGAAGGTACACTGTCGCCCGCAACCATACTTCACCATCACAGGTTATTAGTCACTATATTTAACGCTGCCGTCAAATGGCAAATAATTTTAACCAACCCGGCCGCCCGGGTGGAAGCTCCCAAGGTCCCCAGGAAGCCGGCCGCCTGTTATGATGAAAACGACATTGCCACCCTACTGCAAGCCCTGGAAGCAGAAGAATTAAAGCACCAGGTGCTTGTTTACATAGCACTATTCACCGGGTTACGCCGTGGTGAAATCATGGGCATTGAATGGCAGGATGTGGACTTTGATAACTCCTTACTTAACGTAAGGCGGTCCAGTCAGTACCTACCCGGTATAGGCACCATCACGAAAGAACCAAAGAACGAAACGTCAAAGCGGGTTATATCTATTCCCGGTTTCGTTATGACGCTGATTAAACAGTATAAAACAGAATGGACTAAGGACCGCCTAAAGGTCGCTGACTTATGGCAGGGGTCAGACAGATTATTTACCACATGGGACGGCAGGCCCGGGCACCCGGAATGGCCATCGCAATGGTTCTCCAAGTTTATTAAAAAACACAAATTGCCGCACCTACCCTTTCATGGCCTCCGGCATACCGCGGCCACAATGTTGATTAATCAGAACGTGCCACTTAAAAATATATCCGGTCGGCTTGGACATGCTAACCCGGCCACCACTGGGGCTATTTATAGTCACTACTTACAGAGTGCCGATAAGGCAATATCGGACAAGCTAGAAAATGTGTACCAGAATATTATTCATAATGACACAAAAAAAAGACAGGCGTAAAACCTGTCTTTTCCTGTCTCGTTTGCTCCCGGTTTGTTATCTTTGCTCCCAAAATGCTCCCAAAATAGCCTTTCAGCGAATTTCGCTAGAAAAGCGAAAACCCGCAAATCCTTGCGGGCCTTGATTTTCAGTGGTGCGCCTGGAGGGACTCGAACCCCCGGCACGCGGTTTAGGAAACCGCTGCTCTATCCTCTGAGCTACAGGCGCCTAATGTATTTCCAATGGTGGTATATTAATAATAAAATGCAGCGACACAATTAGTATATATACTTTTGTGTCGCCGTAAAATTGTGGCGTGCCTGGAGGGACTCGAACCCCCAACCTTCTGATCCGTAGTCAGATGCTCTATCCAATTGAGCCACAGGCACATATTGTTTTTTCTTTGCGTTGCTTCACCAGCACCGCAAATATAATTGTAACAAAAGCACTCGTAAAAGTCAACTGGTAAAAATGAGTGATAACCATGATATGGTGAGAGTAAACCCATCAGAAAACCACGGATCTTTAATCCGTGGTTTTCTTTACTGGCGGAGAGAGAGGGATTCGAACCCTCGATACGAGTTTTAGCCCGTATAATCGCTTAGCAGGCGACCGCCTTCGACCTACTCGGCCATCTCTCCGTGCTGTCAGGTAATTAAAATGGCGGAGGAGGTGGGATTCGAACCCACGGAACCCGTGAAGGTTCAACGGTTTTCAAGACCGCCTCCTTAAACCGCTCGGACACCCCTCCAGTCAATTTCAATCAACCAGAGACAATAAGAAGTATAACACAGTATAGGTTAGGTGTCAATAACACCGTTCCCCTTCAGTAGTGTCAATTTATCTCTTTAATGCCACCCATATACGGCTGTAACACCGCCGGTATTTTCACCGCACCGGTATCAGTCTGACAATTTTCCAATATAGCGGCTACCGTCCGGCCCACGGCCAAACCTGAACCGTTTAAAGTGTGTACAAAACGAGGTTTTGCTTTACCCTCCCGGTACCTGATATTGGCCCGCCGGGCCTGGAAATCCACAAAATTACTGCAAGAAGAAATCTCTTTATAACTGTTATAACTGGGTAGCCACACCTCTAAATCATAGGTTTTGGCAGAGCTAAAACCCAGGTCACCGGTACTTAAAACAACCACCCGGTAAGGCAGCTCCAACAATTGCAGTATTTTCTCGGCATTTTGAGTCAATTTCTCCAGTTCAGTAAAGGACTCCTCCGGACGAACGAACTTTACCAGTTCTACCTTGTTAAACTGGTGCAGCCTAATAAGGCCCCGTGTATCACGTCCCGCCGCTCCTGCCTCGGCTCTAAAGCAAGCGCTGTAGGCACAATGGTAAATGGGCAATCTATCGCCATCCAATATTTCATTATTATAAAGATTGGTTACCGGCACTTCGGCAGTGGGTATTAGATAGTAATCAGTATTTTCAACTTTAAACATATCCTCGGCAAACTTGGGCAGTTGGCCTGTGCCGATCATACTGTTGCTGTTAACCATAAATGGTGGCATTACCTCTACATAGCCGTGCTCCCTCGTATGCACATCCAGCATAAAATTAAATACAGCACGCTCCAGAGCCGCACCGGCTCCTTTGTAAAAAAGAAACCTGGCACCTGTAACCTTGCCGCCCCGTTCAAAATCCAATATATCCAGCGCCTCACCGATATCCCAGTGGGGTTTGGGCTCAAAACCAAACTGTCTGGGCTCACCCCAGCGCCGCAATTCAACATTGTCATTTTCATCCAACCCCACGGGTACACTCTCTTCAGGAATATTGGGGATATTTAGCAATGTTTGTTGCAGCTGCTGATCCAAAATACGAATTTCTTCATCTAAATCCTTGATAGCATTGGAAACCTGCCGCATTTCCAGTACCATATCCTCAGCCAACTGTCCGGCCTTTTTCAACCGGCCAATCTCCTCGGATACCACATTACGTTTATTTTTAAGCTTCTCCACCTCAACCAGCTTTTCCCTGCGGCGCTCATCGAGTTCCAAAAACGGGTCGAGTGAAATGCTAGCTCCTCTTTTCTGTAGTGCCTCTTTAACAATTTCCGGGTTATTCCGCACAAATTTCAAATCCAGCATATCAGAAAACCTCCAAAAGCAGTAGAAGTGGGCATATCGTTTACTCCGCCAGCATTTGCTTGCATTATAAAATAGAGCTTAAATATACCACTTCACAATAAAAATGCTTTTTTAACTATTATTTACATTAAAGATTTGTATAAAACAAAAATGCCGGCTTACGCCGACATAATTGTACCATATTTATGCAAACAAGTAAAACTAGAGACTAACAAACTTTACATCCAACACTCCATCTATCTCAGCAATGGCTTTCAATGTTTCTTCAGGTACCGGCGCATCCACCGAAAGCATCATCACGGCTTTACCGCCAATTTCCTTGCGTCCCACTTGCATACCGGCAATATTTATTTGATGTTCGCCAATTAACATACCCACGGGGCCAATAATCCTGGGTTTGTCCATATGTGGTACATAAAGCATATTTCCTTCGGGAACAGCGTCCACCCGGTAACCGTCCACCATCACTATGCGGGGCTCATTTTCTTGGAACAGTGTACCTGATAATGACTTTTCACCCTTGTCAGATATCACTTTCAAGGTTATCAAGCTGGCATAGCCATCAGCCCGGCCATTAACAGTTTGCACAACGCTGATACCGCGATTTTTAGCCAGCAGCGGTGCATTAATAAAGTTAACTGACTCTTGTAATATGGGATCCAAAAAACCCTTCACCAGTGCTGTGGTAATAGGCTTGACATCTTCCCCGGCCAAATCACCGTTATAAACAACTTCCATTTTATTAACCCGGCCCTCCACCAGCTGGGCTTGGAATTTACCTAGTTTTTCAGCCAACTTCAAATAGGGCTTAATTTTGGACATTACTTCGGGCTTAACTGATGGAATATTTACAGTATTACGCACTACCTTACCTTGTAGGGCTTCCACTATTTCCTCTGCCACATCCACAGCTACGTTAATCTGTGCTTCAGCGGTGGAGGCTCCCAGGTGGGGGGTGGCAATAAAGCTATTCATTTCTAATAGAGGGCTATCGGTGTTTGGTTCTTTTTCAAAAACATCCAGCGCCGCACCGGCCACTTTCCCATACTGCATATACTTGTATAGAGCTTCCTCATCAACAATGCCGCCACGGGCACAATTGATAACCCGCACTCCGTCCTTCATTGCCGCAAAGGCTTTATCATCCAGCATATGGTAGGTCTCTTTAGTTTTAGGCATGTGTACAGTAATAAAGTCCGCCACCGGTAATAATTCTTCCAAGGTAGCCAGCTTTATACCCATAGATTCTGCCTTTTCCTCAGAAATATAAGGGTCATAGGCCACTATATCCATTTCCATAGCCTGGGCACGCCGGGCAACTGCTGAGCCAATTCTACCCAAACCAATAACCCCCAGCGTTTTACCCCGTAGCTCCACACCCAGGAAAGCCTTTTTATCCCACACACCGTTTTTCATTTTAGCCACTGCCTGGGGAATATTCCTGGCCAGGGCCAGCATCATAGCCATGGTATGTTCAGCAGCGGCAATAGTATTGCCATCAGGAGCGTTGACCACCAGCACACCGTGCTGGGTAGAGGCTTCGAGATCAATATTATCCACACCGACGCCGGCCCGACCCACTACTTTTAACTTAGGGGCATTTTCCAGTACCCGGGGGGTTACTTTGGTAGCGCTGCGTACAATCATAGCGTCATATTCGCCAATTACAGCTATCAGTTCATCTTCAGTCATTTTACTGCCAATAACTACTTCGATATCCGGTTTATTGTATAGTGGCTCTAAACCTTTTTGCGAAACATTGTCCATTGCTAAAACTTTAAATTGTGCCATTTAATTACACCCCCAAAAAAACTTGCTGAGCAGCCCTGACACCAGCACCTAATTCAACAGGGTAACCAACTTTTTGCAAAGCCATTTCCAAACCACTGATAGCAATTAATACATTCATTTGATCAGCAAATCCCATATGGGCAATACGGAAAATTTTATTTTTCAATTTCGCTTGCCCACCGGCAAAGGTTATATTGTATTCATTATTAAGCACTTTACGAATATCGTCCGCACCAATACCTTCCGGAGCATAAACTGAGGTAATAACAGGTGAAGCATAACTTTCATCAGCCATTAGCTTTAGTCCCAACGCTCTGATAGCAGCCCGGGTAGCTTCACGTAGTAGCTTGTGACGAGCATAAACATTATCCAGTCCTTCTGCCAGCATCATATCCAAAGAAGCGTTAAGTCCTACAAACAATGATACCGCCGGTGTATAAGCAGTGTTCCATTTAGGATATTGTTTTCTGGCTTTTAATAAATTAAAGTAATAACGCGGCGATTTGTTAGCTTCGATTACTTTCCAGGCTTTATCACTAATACTTTGAATAGCTAATCCAGGAGGCAGCATTAATGATTTTTGGGACCCGGTGGTTAATATATCCACATGCCACTCATCTACTTTAATTTCAATGCCACCCACACCACTAACACCGTCTACCACGAACAGTGCGGAGGTTTGGGCCACAATCTTACCAATGCTCTCAATATCGTTGGTAACACCTGTAGAAGTTTCATTTTGGGTGGCAAAAACAACTTTGATGTCAGGATTGGCCGCTAGCTTTTCTTGTACCACTTGTGGGTCAACACAGGTACCCCACTCAAAGTTTACTTCAATAACTTCGGCTCCATATTGCTTGGTCAATTCAGACCAGCGCTCTCCAAACTTACCACCCACCAAAGTGAGCACCTTATCCCCGGGGCTTACCGTGTTAGCCACCGCTGATTCCATGCCACCGGTGCCCGAGCTGGTTAAAATATATATTTCATTTTGGGTTTGAAATATTTTTTGCAGTTTGGTAATTATATCCTTGTGTAACACCTGAAAATCTTCGCTACGGTGTCCAATCATGGGGGCTGTCATAGCAGCCACCACTGTCGGCGGTACGGGTGTCGGCCCCGGAATCATTAAATAACTTTTATCCTGCATATGTAATCCTCCTCTAATAAAGTAATTATAATATCAAGTTACATTAAGTTATTTTTTAACTAAGCTTTAAATTAAAAAATATTTCCAAACTATTACATAAAAAATAAAACCTCCCATCCCTATAAATATTAAATCACAGGGACGAGAGGTGTTTCTCCCGCGGTGCCACCCATATTGATTCGTTTAAGTATGTAAAACATGCTATAAACAAATCCTCTTCGTTTAAATAACGGAACTATCCGTGCCCGCCTACTGCTTCTTTCAGCGGGCCCCCTACGGGGAGCCTTTTCACCAAATACAACCACCGGTTCGCACCTAACACCGGCTCTCTGTTGGCTGCATGTAGTTACTTTACCCCAGCATCGGGTTTAAGTAATATTTAAATTTACAAGGTTCTAATAAATATTACTACAGTCATCTTTTTTTTGCAATAGTTTTATACCATTGTTCATTTAACAACATTTTCAATAAAATAACGATGCATACGCAGGTCATCAGTCAATTCTGGATGAAAAGCAGCTACAAGAAAGCGTCCTTGCCGGGCACATACAATTTTATCATCACAGCGAGCCAGTATATCTACACCTTCAGAAACTTCGGCTATATAAGGGGCTCTGATAAATACCGCCCGAAACGGCTCAGCACCTAAAACAGGTATATCCAAATCAGTTTCAAAACTGTCTACCTGGCGACCAAAGGCATTGCGTTCCACCTTTATATCCATCAAGGCAAGTGTTTCTTGCCTTGAATTTCTTATACATTTCGCCAGCATAATTAAACCAGCACAGGTACCCAAAATAGGCATACCCTGTTTTGCCAAATTTATTATAGGTTCCATTAAACTAAAACTATTCAACAGTTTGCCCATGGTAGTGCTTTCACCACCGGGAATAACCAAAGCCTCTATACCTTCAAGTTCAGGTGGTTTTCTTACCTGGCGAATGGAAACCCCGCATTTCTCCAGTGAATACTGGTGCTCCCTAAAGGCACCTTGTAAGGCAAGTACCCCAATTAACATGATTTATCTCCCATTACCAACCTCTGTCTTGCATACGCTGTTCCGGTGCAATAGTGGATATTTCGAGACCGGGCATAGCTTCTCCAAGATCACGTGAAATTTCGGCCAGTATTTTCGGGTCATTATAATGCGTGGTAGCGGCAACAATGGCCTTGGCCCTGGACTGCGGGTCATTGGATTTAAATATCCCTGAGCCAACAAAAATACCGTCACAACCCAACTGCATCATTAAAGCCGCATCCGCAGGAGTCGCAATACCACCGGCGGCAAAGTTAACCACCGGTAATCTACCATTGTTGGCTACATCTAAAAGTAAATCGTAAGGTGCACCCATATCCTTGGCTACACTCATTAATTCTTCTTTGGGTAAATTTTGTACCCTGCGTATTTCACCCATCACCATACGCATATGGCGGACAGCTTCCACCACATTGCCCGTGCCGGGTTCGCCCTTGGTACGAATCATGGCTGCACCTTCGGCAATACGCCTGAGCGCTTCGCCTAGATTACGGGCACCACATACGAAAGGTACTTTAAAAGCGTGTTTTTCTATGTGATACTGTTCATCCGCCGGTGTAAGCACTTCACTTTCGTCTATATAATCAGCACCCAAAGCTTCTAGTATTTGTGCTTCTACAAAATGACCGATTCTAGCTTTGGCCATTACAGGAATGGTTACCGCATCCATAATACGTATAATAACAGTGGGATCGGCCATTCTAGCTACTCCACCAGCGGCACGTATATCAGCAGGCACCCTTTCCAGTGCCATAACCGCACAGGCACCCGCTTCTTCAGCTATTTTGGCTTGCTCCGGTGTAGTAACATCCATGATTACACCGCCCTTAAGCATTTCCGCCAAACCTTTCTTTACTGTCCATGTCCCCTTTTCTGCCATGGTTTCAGCCATATAATTCTCCTCCATTCAACTACAATCACTAAAATATTTTACAGTATTCCCAATGCAATGACAAGCAAGATTTAATTATTTACATATGATCATAATAAATCATTATACTTTAGCTTGCCAATCTAACATGTATGGTATCCTAAAATATATTTTTAAACAACGACCCCCCGGCACATAACCAGGGGGTCGTTTAAAATTAATTCCGGCAACGACCTACTCTCCCAGGGCAAAAGCCCAAGTACCATCGGCCTCGAAGAGCTTAACTTCCGTGTTCGGGATGGGAACGGGTGTATCCTCTCCAGTATGGTCACCGGAAAACTTTATATAAAATTGTTAGGAAGCTAAAGCTAATTTTCAGATGCTTGGGACCTTCTGATAGCTTAGTTCCCTCAAAAATGCACAGCTTAGCAAGTTTATCACCAAGTAAAACGATCACCGAAAATCAGGTCAAGCCCTCGACCTATTAGTACCGGTCCGCTGCACACATTGCTGTGCTTGCACGCCCGGCCTATCTACCTGGTAGTCTACCAGGGGTCTTACTCCATTAACTGGATGGGAAACCTTATCTAGAGGGGGGCTTCGCGCTTAGATGCCTTCAGCGCTTATCCCGGCCGGATTTGGGTACCCAGCGCTACCGCTGGCGCGATAACTGGTACGCCAGTGATCCGTCCATCCCGGTCCTCTCGTACTAGGGACAGCTCCTCGCAAGTTTCCTGCGCCTGCGACGGATAGGGACCGAACTGTCTCACGACGTTCTGAACCCAGCTCACGTACCGCTTTAATGGGCGAACAGCCCAACCCTTGGGACCTACTACAGCCCCAGGATGCGATGAGCCGACATCGAGGTGCCAAACCTCCCCGTCGATGTGGACTCTTGGGGGAGATAAGCCTGTTATCCCCGGGGTAGCTTTTATCCGTTGAGCGACGGCTCTTCCACGCGAATGCCGCCGGATCACTAAGCCCGACTTTCGTCCCAGCTCGACCTGTATGTCTCGCTGTCAAGCTCCCTTCTGCCTTTACACTCTGTGCGCGCGATTTCCAACCGCGCTGAGGGAACCTTTGGGCGCCTCCGTTACTCTTTGGGAGGCGACCGCCCCAGTCAAACTGCCCACCTGACACTGTCCATAACCTTGATTCAAAGGCTCGTGTTAGAATTTCAATATCACAAGGGTGGTATCCCAACGGTGGCTCTGCCAAAACTGGCGCCCTGGCTTCTCAGCCTCCCACCTATCCTGTACATGCAATACCAAAATCCAATGTCAAGCTGCAGTAAAGCTCCACGGGGTCTTTCTGTCCTGTCGCAGGTAGCCGGCATCTTTACCGGCACTACAAGTTCGCCGAGTCCCTCGTTGAGACAGCGCCCAAATCGTTACGCCTTTCGTGCGGGTCGGAACTTACCCGACAAGGAATTTCGCTACCTTAGGACCGTTATAGTTACGGCCGCCGTTTACTGGGGCTTCGGTTTAAAGCTTCGCTTGCGCTAACCTCTCCCCTTAACCTTCCAGCACCGGGCAGGCGTCAGCTCCTATACGTCATCTTGCGATTTAGCAGGAACCTGTGTTTTTGGTAAACAGTCGCTTGGGCCTTTTCTCTGCGACCCCTTCATGCTCCAGTTGGATAACTTTCACATTAATGGGGTACCCCTTCTCCCGAAGTTACGGGGTCATTTTGCCGAGTTCCTTAACGAGGGTTTTCTCGCGCGCCTTAGGATTCTCACCCCACCTACCTGTGTCGGTTTGCGGTACGGGCACCTTATAGCCTCGTTAGAGGTTTTTCTTGACAGTTTGGGTGCAGCCACTTCGCTACTTATTTTCGCTCCCCATAACCTCTCAGGCTGTATGAACTGCGGTTTTGCCTGCAGTTCGCCCTACGGGCTTGGACGCGCTTTTCCAACCGCGCGCTTGGCTTGCCCTCCTGTGTCACCCCATCCTAATAGCGGCTTTAAGGTGGTATCGGATTCTCCACCGATTGTCCATCGCCTACGCTTTTCAGCCTCGGCTTAGGGCCCGACTTACCCTGGGCGGACGAGCCTTCCCCAGGAATCCTTAGGTTTTCGGCGGGCAGGATTCTCACCTGCCTTTGCGCTTACTTATACCGGCATTCTCACTTCCCATTAGTCCACTACTCCTTACGGTATAGCTTCAATCCAATGGGAACGCTCCCCTACCAATTCATAATGAATTCCGCAGTTTCGGTATCGTGCTTGAGCCCCGTTACATTTTCGGCGCAAGGTCACTTGACCAGTGAGCTATTACGCACTCTTTAAATGGTGGCTGCTTCTAAGCCAACATCCTGGTTGTCCGGGCAACCTCACATCCTTTGCCACTTAGCACGATTTAGGGACCTTAACTGGCGGTCTGGGCTGTTTCCCTCTCGACTACGAATCTTAGCACCCGCAGTCTGACTCCTGTACTTTAATAGCCCGGCATTCGCAGTTTGATTGAGTTCGGTAACCGGTGAAGGCCCCTAGCCCATTCAGTGCTCTACCTCCGGGTATTTTGTACAAGGCTAGCCCTAAAGCTATTTCGGGGAGAACCAGCTATCTCCGGGTTCGATTGGCATTTCACCCCTACCCACACCTCATCCACCGCCTTTTCAACGACGGTTGGTTCGAGCCTCCACGAAATGTTACTTCCGCTTCACTCTGGACATGGGTAGATCACCCGGTTTCGGGTCTACTTCAGCGTACTATTGCGCCCTATTAAGACTTGCTTTCGCTGCGGTTGACGGCCTTTGTCAGCCTTAACCTGGCACGCTAAATGTAACTCGCCGGTCCGTTCTACAAAAAGTACGCCATTACACGTTAAATAGTGCTATGACTGATTGTAAGCGTACGGTTTCAGGTTCTATTTCACTCCCCTCCCGGGGTGCTTTTCACCTTTCCCTCACGGTACTTGTGCGCTATCGGTCGCTAAGGGTATTTAGCCTTGGAAGGTGGTCCTCCCTGATTCCCACGGGGTTTCACGTGTCCCGCGGTACTTGGGATGCTCTCTAAACTCGTTGCCTTTTCGCCTACAGGGCTGTTACCTTCTGTGGCCCGCCGTTCCTGGCGGGTTCGGCTAAGGCTATTAGTCCGCTTTCGAGAGTCCCGCAACCCCTATTTTGCACGCAAAATAGGTTTAGGCTGGCCCCGGTTCGCTCGCCGCTACTTGGGGGTTCTCGGTTGATTTCTGTTCCTCCGGCTACTTAGATGTTTCAGTTCACCGGGTGCCCTTCTTATGCCTATGGATTCAGCATAAGATGTTACCTCGTTACAGGTAACGGGTTGCCCCATTCGGAGATCTACGGATCTATGCCTGCTTGCGGCTCACCGTAGCTTTTCGCAGCTTACCACGTCCTTCTTCGGCCCTTAGCGCCCAGGCATCCACCGTACGCTCTTGTTAGCTTGACCTTTATGGTCTCGGCGTCTTGTATTTTTTACCTGTGCTTTTACTTGCTTGCTTTCGCTGTGCAGTTTTCAAGGAACATGGTGGGCCTGGGTGGACTCGAACCACCGACCTCACGCTTATCAGGCGTGCGCTCTAACCGGCTGAGCTACAAGCCCCCAATTGATGGGACATAGTCCCTCAAAACCAAACAGTGCTTTATGAGATGACCGACCTAGGATTATCGATGTTCAATACTTGAACTTCGAGTATCTCCTTAGAAAGGAGGTGATCCAGCCGCACCTTCCGATACGGCTACCTTGTTACGACTTCACCCCAATTACCGACCCCACCTTCGACGGCTGTTTCCTTACGGTTAACTCACCGGCTTCGGGTGTTGCCAACTTTCGTGGTGTGACGGGCGGTGTGTACAAGGCCCGGGAACGTATTCACCGCAGTATGCTGACCTGCGATTACTAGCGATTCCGACTTCATGCAGGCGAGTTGCAGCCTGCAATCCGAACTGGGACCGGCTTTATCGGGTTCGCTTCACCTCACGGCTGCGCTTCCGTCTGTACCGGCCATTGTAGTACGTGTGTAGCCCAGATCATAAAGGGCATGATGATTTGACGTCATCCCCACCTTCCTCCGTTTTGTCAACGGCAGTCCCTTTAGAGTGCCCATCTCTACATGCTGGCAACTAAAGGTAGGGGTTGCGCTCGTTGCGGGACTTAACCCAACATCTCACGACACGAGCTGACGACAACCATGCACCACCTGTCTTCCTGTTCCCCGAAGGGAAAGATCATGTTTCCATGACGATCAGGAGATGTCAAGACCTGGTAAGGTTCTTCGCGTTGCGTCGAATTAAACCACATACTCCACCGCTTGTGCGGGCCCCCGTCAATTCCTTTGAGTTTCAGCCTTGCGGCCGTACTCCCCAGGCGGGGTGCTTATTGCGTTAACTGCGGCACTGGGGGGGTCGATACCCCCAACACCTAGCACCCATCGTTTACGGCGTGGACTACCAGGGTATCTAATCCTGTTTGCTACCCACGCTTTCGCGCCTCAGCGTCAGTTACAGGCCAGGGAGCCGCTTTCGCCACTGGTGTTCCTCCCAATATCTACGCATTTCACCGCTACACTGGGAATTCCACTCCCCTCTACTGCACTCAAGCCCGACAGTTTTAGAAGCAGGCTATCAGTTGAGCTGATAGGTTTCACTTCTAACTTGTAGAGCCGCCTACACGCCCTTTACGCCCAGTAATTCCGGACAACGCTTGCCCCCTACGTTTTACCGCGGCTGCTGGCACGTAGTTAGCCGGGGCTTCCTCCAAAGGTACCGTCATTTGTTTCTTCCCTTTGGACAGAGTTTTACAATCCGAAGACCTTCGTCACTCACGCGGCGTTGCTCCGTCAGGCTTGCGCCCATTGCGGAAGATTCCCCACTGCTGCCTCCCGTAGGAGTCTGGACCGTGTCTCAGTTCCAGTGTGGCCGGTCGCCCTCTCAGGCCGGCTACCCATCGGTGCCTTGGTAGGCCGTTACCCTACCAACTAGCTAATGGGACGCGGACCCATCCAGTAGCGGTTTGCACCTTTCTTCATCAGATTATGCAATCCAATGAACGTATCCGGTATTAGCACCAGTTTCCCGGCGTTATCCCAGGCTATGGGGCAGGTTATCCACGCGTTACTCACCCGTCCGCCACTAGGTTTAGCTAAAAGTAAACTTTCGACTAAACCCCGTTCGACTTGCATGTGTTAAGCACGCCGCCAGCGTTCGTCCTGAGCCAGGATCAAACTCTCCATAAAAGTTTATGGTGCGGGGATGTTCTCCTGCTTGTTAGGCCTGGTTGAACCAGACGCAGGACTGTCCCCGTTTGTTTCATAGAGTTTAATCTTTGCTCGCTTTAATGAATTACTCGTTTCTTGCGTTTGCTATTAGCTTGCGCTTTTAGCTTTGCTTGACGAGGTTTGGTTTGTTGAACTCATCGTTCAACTTCCATCTCTTTGCACTGTTTAGTTTTCAAGGACCTTTAGTTTATTTATATCGCCATTACGGCGACGTGTTAAATTATATCGTTTAGAAGCGTTGATGTCAATATAAAATTTATTTTTTTTATCGCCGCTTGCAACGACTTATTTATATTATCATTCAAAGTAATGCATAATCAAGTTAAAAATTATGGCATCATTACCATTTATAAAGACTTTATTAATATAGCACAGGCCATATTTCACTGTCAACAATACACACAATAAAATAAACATCATAACACATAAAAAAAAGCGGGTTAAATTAATCTTCCCCGCTAATTACTTTAGCCACTGCTACCACATGATCACCCTCACCCAGTTTCATCAACAATACTCCCTGGGTAATTCTACCAAATAAAGATACATCGTCGGCTTTAATCCGAATCATTATACCATCCGCACTAATCATTAATACTTCGTCTTCGGGTTTAACCACTTGCAATGATACAACAAGACCATTTCTCTCTGTGCATTTTATATTTATTATTCCTTTACCGCCTCGAGTTTGAGTTCTATATTCATTAATTTTAGTTCGTTTACCATATCCCTTACTGGTTACTACCAGTAATTCAGAATCTTCACGTATCAAATCCATGGATACAACTTCATCGTGTTCATTTAAAGTAATTCCCTTAACACCCCTGGTAACTCTACCTGTGGAACGTACATCTTCCTCGGAAAATCTTATAGCTAAACCATTTTGAGTGCCGATAATAATTTCCACTGTGCCATCTGTTAGTAAAGCATTAACTAGCGCATCACCATCATCCAAATTAAGTGCTTTTATACCATCCCTTTTGGTATAACCATATTCATTTAGGGGTGTTTTCTTAATAATACCACGGCGTGTAGCCATAAGTAGATAATAATCATTATCAAATTCTCTAATGGGTATAACCGTAGTTATATATTCATCTTTATCTATATAAAGCAAATTAACGATAGCAGTGCCCCGTGCCTGGCGACCTGATTCTGGAATTTCGTATCCTTTTAACCTGTAAACTTTGCCTTTATTTGTGAAAAATAAAAAATAATGATGGGTGGTGGCAATAAATAAATGTCGTAAAAAATCATCGTCCTTGATACCCATAGCATTAATGCCACGTCCACCCCTTCTCTGACTATGATACGTGTCCAGGGGCATTCTTTTTATATAACCCTGATTAGTAATTGCAATCACAACATCCTCTTCGGATATTAAGTCTTCATCTTCCACATCAATACTTTCACTGGAAATAATAGTGCGGCGTTTATCCCCGAATTTATTTTTAATAGCTATTATTTCCTCTTTGACAATACCCAGAACCATTCTTTCATCTGCTAATACCGAGCGAAGGTAATCTATCTTTTTAATCAACTCTTTATATTCAGCTTCTAATTTTTCCCTTTCCAGGCCGGTCAAGCGATGTAAACGCATATCTAAAATTGCCTGGGCCTGTTTTTCAGAAAAATTAAATCTATTCATCAGCCCTTCTCTGGCTGTATCTGTATTTTTGGAACCACGGATAATCTTAATTACCTCATCCAAGTTAGCCAGTGCTATACGTAGTCCCTCTACTATGTGGGCTCTTTCCTCTGCTTTGTTTAATTCGTATTTGGTACGCCGTACAATTATATCCTTTTGGTGCTCGAGATAATGATGCAACACTTCCTTCAAATTTAAAACCTTAGGTTCACCATTAACCAGTGCCAGCATTATAATACCAAAAGAATCTTGCATTTGAGTATGCTTGTATAATTGGTTCAATATCACCTTGGGATTTGCATCCCGGCGCAACTCAATAACAATACGCATACCATGCCTGTCTGATTCATCCCTTAAATCAGAAATACCGTCAATTTTTTTATCTTTTACCAGTTCGGCAATTTTTTCTATTAAACGTGCCTTATTTACTTGATAAGGTAACTCAGAAACAATTATGCTGGTTTTTTTACCGTTATCCTCTATTTCTGCCTTGGCTCTTACCTTAACTGTTCCTCTGCCGGTTTTATATGCCGAGCGTATACCATCCCGTCCCATAATAATAGCACCGGTGGGAAAATCCGGTCCTTTGATATGTTTCATTAAATCAGCAATATCAATCTGTGGGTTATCTATAAGCATAACAAAACCATCTATAACCTCGTTCAGGTTATGAGGTGGAATATTGGTTGCCATACCAACGGCAATACCAGCAGAACCATTAACAAGTAAATTGGGAAAACGGGAGGGTAGAATAACAGGTTCCTTACCGCTTTCATCATAATTAGGTATAAAGTCAACCGTTTCTTTATCAATATCAGCTAGTAGTTCAGTGGTAATTTTAGATAAACGGGCTTCCGTATAACGCATAGCCGCTGGTGCATCGCCATCTACTGATCCAAAGTTACCGTGCCCGTCTACAAGGGGGTAACGAGAAGCAAAATCCTGGGCCAGCCTCACTAAGGTGTCATAAATGGCAGAGTCACCGTGGGGGTGATACTTAGCCATTACTTCACCGACTATATATGCTGACTTACGGTGCGGTTTATCCGGGGTTACACCAAGCGTATGCATAGCATAAAGAATTCGGCGGTGCACAGGTTTCAAGCCATCCCTTACATCGGGTAAAGCCCTCCCCACAATTACGCTCATGGCATAATCCAGGTAAGAGTGTTTCATTTCCTCATTTATATCTATAGGTATAACTTTTCCGGTTAAAGCAGGCAATACAATTCACCTCAAAATTAAAATAAAGTCAACATTATTAAGTATAGTTGCCGAATTTATCAATGGCAATACCTTAATTTGGTGGAGATAAAACCACAACCGATTAGCTACAGATCAACTTTTTAATTTATAAAAAAACGGGAAATTAATTCCCGCCATACTGATATAAAGCAATCATATATCAAGATTTCTCACTGCACGGGCATTATTCTGAATAAACACCCGGCGTGGTTCCACTTTATCCCCCATAAGCATGGAGAATATTTGATTGGCCTCAATAGCATCCTCCAATTGTACTTGTAAAATAGTGCGAGTGTCAAAATTCATGGTGGTGTCCCAAAGCTGTTCCGGGTTCATTTCTCCCAAACCTTTATATCGTTGTAAAGATATTCTATCACGCCCAACTCTATTTAGCAGTTGTTCTAATTCTTTATCATTATAAACATAGTACTCTTTTTTTTCTTTACGCACTCGGTATAATGGTGGTTGAGCTATATAGGCATACCCATTTTCAATTAACTGTCGCATATAGCGGTAAAAAAAAGTAAGAAGTAAAGTACGAATATGAGCCCCATCCACATCTGCATCAGTCATAATTATTATTTTATGATAACGGGCTTTTTCAATATTAAAATCATCGCCAATTCCCGTGCCCAGTGCTGTTATCAAAGCCCTTATTTCTTCATTGGATAATATTTTATCTAACCTTGATTTTTCAACATTTAATATTTTACCACGCAGTGGCAGTATAGCCTGGTAGCGCCTGTCCCTACCCTGCTTAGCCGAACCTCCGGCCGAATCCCCTTCCACAATAAATAACTCACTTAAAGATGGATCCCGCTCCGAGCAGTCAGCTAGTTTTCCTGGTAAAGTAGAACTTTCAAGGGCGGTTTTACGCCTGGTCAACTCTCTTGCCTTACGGGCCGCTTCTCTCGCCCTGGAGGCATTAATTGATTTTTCCAGTATCTTACGAGCTACACTGGGGTTTTCTTCTAAAAATGTACTGAGATAATCAGAAACCACAGCATCCACAATACCGCGTACTTCACTGTTGCCCAATTTGGTTTTAGTTTGCCCCTCAAACTGTGGCTCAGGCACCTTTACGCTGATAATAGATGTCAACCCTTCGCGTATATCCTCACCAAGCAGGCTTGATGAACCATTTTTTAAGATATTGTATTTTTTTCCATAATCGTTAATAACTCGGGTTAGGGCTGTTCTAAAGCCAGTTTCATGGGTACCACCATCTATTGTGTGTATATTATTTACATAAGAAAATAAATTTTCCACAAACCCATCGGTATATTGAAAAGCCACCTCAACCATAATCTGGTCTTTAGTATCCTCAAAATATACGGGTTTGTGTTGAACACTTTTATTTTTATTTAAATACAGTACAAAATCCCTAATACCGCCACTATGCTGATAAACACACTGTTGTTCGGTACGTTCGTCAATAAATGTGATTTTTACTCCTTTAGTAAGAAAAGAAAGCTCTCTTAGACGCTGCACCAATGTATCTTGACTAAATTCCAATTCCTCAAATATTTCCGGATCGGGTTTAAAGGTCACTTTGGTCCCTGTATTTTTAGCTTTACCTATTGTTTTTAAACTGGTTACAGATACCCCTCTTTCGAAGCGCTGGTGATATATAAAACCATCTCTGCGCACTTCAACCTCAAGCCACTCCGACAGAGCATTGACTACTGAAACACCTACTCCGTGCAAGCCGCCACTTACTTTATAACCACCACCGCCAAACTTGCCACCGGCATGCAATTTGGTCAGCACTACCTCTACTGCGGGTAGACCCATCTTGGGGTGAATGCCCACAGGAATACCACGACCATTATCCACCACTGTAACTGTATTATCATGGTGTATAATAATATCAATTTTATCGCAATATCCCGCCATAGCCTCATCAATACTGTTATCAACAACTTCATAAACTAGGTGGTGAAGCCCCCTGGCACTAGTGCTGCCAATATACATGCCAGGTCTACGCCGAACGGCTTCTAATCCTTCCAGTACTTGAATTTCTTCTGCACCATACCTGGTATTATTATCCAACAAGGAATATCCTCCGTTTCTGTTTATTACATAATTTTATAAGGCCCGTTTTTTTAATGTGGTGCAAGAAATTGGTGACAAATATATTTCACTACCAGTTATAATATAGGTTTTTTCTTTACCTGGTTCCGATATATTAACAATAAAACCTTCATCCTTGGCCATATCTAAAAATTCACGCGTGATAGCAGAAGATTGGGACCTGATATCTAAAATAGCTACTATATCCTTTTTAGGAACAATAACGTCCCCGCCAAGGTGTAAAAACATCAAATAACCTCCCTCAACACACCGTTATTTATTAAGTATACCCTGTTTGCATAATGGCTAATTTTAGCAACAGGTGTTGTTGTTGTAATAAAGGACTGGACCTGGTTGTTAATCAGCATTAATAAATAATGCTGACGCTGCTCATCCAATTCCGTAAGAACATCATCTAATAAAAATATGGGATATTCACCGTTCTCATTATAAAATAACTGTATTTGGGCAGTTTTTAAAGCCAATACAATAGACCTTATCTGACCTTGTGAAGCATAATAACGGGCATCTTTATTATTTATTAGAAAACAAATGTCATCCCGGTGTGGACCAAAAATAGTTTGCTTCTTATATAATTCTTCCCTTTGCCTGGTTTTTCCTTCAGTAATAAATTCCTTAATAATTTGTTGGATATCGGTTTTACCAGTTATATTTAAAGTTGATAAATATTTCATTTCTAGCACTTCGTGACCGCCCGCTATATCTGCATATATTTTCCGAACCAGCGGTATATATTTTTTTAGAAGCCTGATACGACCTGCCAATAACTCGGCACCATATTGATAAAACGATTCATTCCAAGTTTGGAATGAATCGTTGTTTATCCCTCCGGTGCGCAATAAATAATTTCTTTGTTCCAATACCCGGCGATAATGTATTAAATTTCGCGAATACAGCGGATCAATAATACCGATATCATAGTCAATAAAATCCCTTTTTCCAGAAGGGGGACCCTTAATTATTTGCAGGTCATCAGGCTTGAACAAAATAATACCATAACGTCCAGGTAAGGACTTGCGCTTTTCTTCGGTACCATTAACAAATATTTTTTTCATACCATCATGGTTAATGTGTAGAGATATGTCCATGGTTGTATTGTTTAATTGATATGTTGCTTTGATAAATGAACTTTTTTTACTATACCAATTAACAACGTTGCTACCTTTTCTCCTAAATGAATAGCCCATACCACTAAAAAAAACTGCCTCTAATAAATTTGTTTTTCCCTGGGCATTTGAACCAGTAATGAAATTTATACCTGTATGAGGTTCCCAGTGTAAATAATTGTAATTACGAAAATAATTGATATTTAAATTCTTTAAAATCAATCATAAGTCCTCCATTTGAGAAACTACAACAAAAGAGCCTATGTTTTCCACGTCAACTAAATCACCATCTTTTAATTTACGAGATCTGCGGTTTTCAGGTATTCCATTCACACGTACCATGTTATTTAAAATATAATATTTACTTTGTCCTCCGGTTGAAGCAACATGGCACCATTTTAAAAATTGATCAAGTTTTATTTGTTTATTTATAAAAATTTTATTAACCATTTAATATCATCCTTGAGATACGGCCGGTACAAGAATGGAAAAGTATCTATCATCACCAACAGGTTTTAATAGAGATGGGCTGTCTTGGCCGCTTAATTTAATAATAACTTCATCATTATCGATTGATTTCAAAACATCAATAAAAAATCGCACATTGAAACCAACGTCCAGGGGATCCCCAGAAAAATTAGCATCCAATTCTTCCCTTATTCGGCCGGTTTCAGTATAAAAGTAAATCATCATTCCGTCAGGCTTAAAGTTTATATTAAATACATTTCTTTTAGTATTAACCAGTAGAGAAACTCTTTCAGCAGCTTCCAACAAATTACTTACAGATGTTCTTACTTCACAAATATAATTTTCAGGTATAACAATCTTATAATCAGGAAACTGACCGGCAATAAGTCGTGACATTATACAAATATTATCAATAACAAAAAACACTTTATTCTCTGTGACGTATATATAAAGATTATCATCGATGGATTCTAATATTTTAAAAAGCTCATTAAGAGTTTTACCAGGTACGATAATATTTATTATTTGGGTTAAATCCGGTGACATATCCAGGTCTTCTTCGTATAATGCTAGCCTTCTTGTATCTGTTGCAACCATGGAAATAACACCCTTTGAAGAAACCTGAATATTAACTCCTGTGAACACAGGTCGGTGCTCTTCGGTAGAAACAGCAAAAATTACATGTTTTATCATATTCTTAAATTGACCCTGTTTTAATACCAGGGTAGGCTTGTCCGGTAAAGAGGGAAACACTGGAAATTCATCAGCGGGATAGCCATTTAATACTACTTCCGAGTCACCATACATAAATGTTGTGGTATTGCTGGATATATCACACTTAACGTTTATGTCCACATCTGGTAATCGTGTAAATAAATTTGCTACATATTTAGCTGGGATAGCAGTTGCTCCACTTATAATTGTAGATACGGGCATGGTACAGCGAATGCCAAACTCCAGATCAGTGGATGATAAAAATAATAGATTATCTTTAGTTTCGAAGTACAGACAAGTGAGCAGTGGCATTGGGCTGCGTTGGGAAACTGCCTTTTGGGCTGTCTGTATCAAGGTATTTAATTTTTCTCTGGGGGCAGTAAAATGCATAATAATCACCTTAATATAATAAAATAATAAGTTAGTAACAGTTATAGTAGTAGTTGTGAATAAGTGGATAAGTACTAATAAGTCAATGATAGTCCATTATGAGCCAGTTAATAAGGTTGTTAGTAACAACAGGTTTTAATTCTGTTTAATGTTATCAATTAAATTTTTAATTGATTGGGATAGGGTGGTGTCGTTGGCTACTTCAGCGGCGATTTTATCATGAGCATGGAGTACTGTTGTATGATCTTTTCCACCGAATTTATTACCTATTTGAGGTAATGATTCTGTGGTTAATTCGCGGCATAAATACATGGCAATTTGTCTGGGATAAGCAATGGCCCGGGTTCTCTTTTTTGATTTCAAGTCATCAAGCTTAATATTAAAATGGCCGGCTACTTTTTGTTGGATTAGCTCAATGGTAATTTCAACTGGTTTTTTATCTGGTAACATATCTTTCAATATTTCTGCAGCCTTATCCTTATCTATTATTTCATTATTTAATGAATTATAGGCGGTTACTCTAATTAAAGCACCTTCTAGTTCCCTGATATTAGAATGAATACGATCAGCAATAAAGGTTATTACTTCGTCAGAGACGGTAAGGTTTTCAAGTTTTGCTTTTTTTTGTAGTATAGCAATTCTGGTTTCGTAGTCAGGTGGTTGGATATCTGTAATGAGACCCCATTCAAAACGGGAGCGAAGCCTGTCCTCTAGAGTAGGTATTTCTTTGGGAGGACGGTCACTGGATATAATAATTTGCTTATTAGCTTCGTATAAAGTGTTGAATGTATGAAAGAATTCCTCCTGTGTTGCTTCCTTACCAGCTAAAAATTGAATATCGTCAATGAGTAAAATGTCAATACTACGGTATTTATTTTTAAATTCAACTGTTTTTTCTTCACGTATTGCTGAAATGAGATCGTTAGTGAATTTTTCTGAGGTAACATAGGCAACAATATAGTCATTACTGTTATGCTGCCTGGCGTAGTGACCTATGGCGTGCATTAAATGTGTTTTTCCCAGCCCAACACCACCATAAATAAAAAGTGGATTATAACCTTTGGCTGGTGATTCAGCTACTGCCAGGCAAGCTGCATGCGCAAATCTGTTATTATTGCCTACTACATAGTTTTCAAAATTATATCTTGGATTAAGGATGGAGTATTTTAAATCGCTTAATTCTTCAGTAAGTCCGCTGTTGGTATTCGATTGGTGCATCTCATCCTCTAGGATAAATTGGACTGTAGTTTTATCATTGGTTATATCTGAAATTATTTCGCTAAAAAGGAGTGCGTAATTGTTATTAAGCCAGTCCTTTGAAAATTGGTCAGGTACCCCAATATAAAAAATATTGTTTTTAATGGCAATAGGTTGCATCGTATTTATCCATGTTGAATAAGACTGGGGGGTTAATTTATTTTTAATTTTGCTGATGGTTTTCTTCCATATAGAATTTATATTATTAGAGCTCAATGGCCGGTCCCCCTCAGGATAATAAAATTTTTATAATAACAATTTACACACAGACTTATGCACATGCTGTGGATAAGTCTGTGTGTCTTAGGGCTAAGAAAAATGATACCAAAACTTAATAAGCTATTCAATAAAAATTGTACCCTGGATAAGTATCCAATAAATTGAAATATATGTAATTTTTTAAACAATTTCCACAGTTCCCACAGCTAGTTATTAACATGCTGTGTAATTCCAGTATATACTATAATAAGTAATACTGCAAAACCATTGCTTGACTCAAAATAAGGGCATACTATATAATGAGAACATACGCCTATAATTTTCCATATTTTTGGTAATCTAACAAGTGGTAAGGGGGATGCTGTCTTAAATGAAAAGAACCTATCAGCCAAAGAACAGGCAAAGAAAGAAAGTCCATGGCTTTTTAAAAAGGATGTCAACTAAAGCAGGGCAGAATGTTATCAAGAGAAGAAGGCTAAAAGGAAGAAAAAAGCTCTCTGCGTAAGGCCGCTTGATAAAGTGGCCTTTTGCTAATGTATAAGGATAAA